>JBGPEJ010000023.1:0-21258 GCA_041482775.1 Gemmatimonadota bacterium
CGTGGCCCGCCGGGGCGGCGGCATCGACGAGACCTTCACCGTGCGGAAGCTCTCCGCCGGCGTCGGGGTCGAGCGGATCTTCCCGCTCCACGCACCGACCATCAGCTCGATCGAGCTGGTGCGCCGCGGCCGGGTCCGCCGGGCCAAGCTCTATTACCTGAACGCGCTTTCCGGCAAAGGCGCCAGGATCCGGGAGAAGAAAGAGCAATAGCCGGGTGACCCGCGCCCTGCGCCCCCTGCCGACGCTCGCGCGGGAGCGCCTCGCGTGGGCCGAACGCCGGCTGCTGGTCGGCGTGGACGAAGCAGGCCGCGGCCCCCTGGCTGGTCCGGTGGTGGCCGCGGCCGTCGTCTTTCCCGTGGACGCAGATCCGATCGACGGCATCCGCGACAGCAAGACCCTTCCTCCCCTGCGCCGCGAGGCGCTCGCCCTCTTGATCCGCGCCGGCGCCATCCGGCTTGGCGTGGGGGCCGCGTCGACCCGGGAAATCGACCGCATGAACATCCGGGTCGCCACCGCCCACGCGATGCGCCGCGCCGTGGCCCGGGCCATGGCGCCCTGGCGGCCCGGCTCCCCGGCGCCCTCGTTCATCGTCCTGGTGGACGGGCTGCTGTTTGCCGAGTTGGGATTTCCGCACGAGGCCATGGTCGACGGTGACGCCCACTGCTACAGCGTCGCCGCCGCCGGCATCGTCGCCAAGACGGTGCGCGACCGGATCATGCGCGGCCTCGCGCCGCGGCACCCGGCGTATCGCTGGGAAACCAACATGGGATATGGCACCGCGCAGCATCTGGCGGGGATCGCCTCGGCGGGGCCCACCCGGCATCATCGGATGAGCTTTGCGCCGATGGCGCAGCGGGAGCTCTGGGGCTAGGCCCCCGCCGGTTTTGCGTCCCGGGAGGTTTCCCCGCAGTTTTACCCCGAGGGGGCGTAGCTCAGCTGGTAGAGCAGCGGGCTTTTAACCCGTAGGTCGTGGGTTCGAGTCCCACCGCCCTCATGGCCGCAGGAAAAACACCAGGACTCCCGCCCCCGCCTCCAGGCGCTCCGCCTCGATTCCCATGATCCCGCTCTTGGGGAAGTCGATCTGCGTCCCACCGGCAGTTCCCGAGATCAGGAGCGAGGCCAGCCCGCTCAACCACGGCTCGTGGCCCACCAGTCCGATGCGCTCCTCGGGGCCGATCTCCCCGATCTCCGCGGCGAGCGCCGCCAGATCGGGGGGGGCCGCCAGCGCCTGACAGGGCAGCCGGCTCTGCCGGCCGATCCCGGTCTCTTCCACCACGATCCGCGCGGTTTGCCACGCCCGCTTCCACGGGCTGCTGTAGACCCGCTCGGGCACTCCCCCCTGTTTGCGCAGAAGCCTGCACATTCGGCGCTGGGTCTTCCGCCCCTTGGGGACTAGGGGACGGAGCCCGTCGTCCGGGTAGCGAACGTCGTCCTGCTCGGCGGCCTGGGCGTGGCGAATGAGGAGAAGGAGCATGCCGGGTTCCTCGGGTTGGATAGCCGATAGCTTACCACCAAATTAAGTTCTCGCTGGCGTGCCCGGTCCCGCCCCTCTGTTCACCCCGCTCGGGAGCCCGAATGGCGACAATCTGGATCGATGGCGAATGGCACACCAAGGAATCCGGCAAGGTATCCGTCTTCGATCACGGGCTGCTCTACGGCGATGGGGTGTTCGAGGGGATCCGGGTCTACGCCGGCAAGGTGTTCAAGCTGCAGGAG
Organism: Gemmatimonadota bacterium; assembly: GCA_041482775.1. Lineage (GTDB taxonomy): Bacteria > Gemmatimonadota > Gemmatimonadetes > Gemmatimonadales > GWC2-71-9 > JABFSM01. The sequence continues at coordinate 1,718 of JBGPEJ010000023.1, forward strand.
CACCTCGACCGGATGTACGACTGCGCCCGCGCGCTGCTGCTTCAGATGCCGATCCCCAAAGCCAAGTTCGCCAAGGTGATCGAAGAGGCGGTCAAGCGCTCGGGCCTCAAAGAGGCCTACATCCGGCCGATCTGCACCCGCGGGATCGGCGACCTGGGCATCGACCCGCGGAAGTGTCCCAAGCCCACCCTGATCGTGATCGTCGACGGGATCAGTATCTGGCCCGCCGAGCGCTATGCGCAGGGGCTTTCGGTGATCACGGCGGGCACCCCGATTCCTCACCGCGAGGCCCTCTCCCCCCGGATCAAGTCGCTCAATTACCTCTGTCACGCCATGGCCAAGACCGAGGCCAACGTCGCCGGCGCCGATGAGGCGCTCATGCTCGACTCCTCGGGCCATGTGGCCGAGGGCACCGGCCAGAATGTCTTCGTGCTGAAGCAGGGGGTGCTGCGCACGCCGCCGCTCTGGGCCGGAATCCTCGCCGGAGTCACCCGTTCGGTGGTGATGCAGCTCGGGAAGGAAGCCGGGCTCGCGGTACGTGAAGAACTGCTCAACCGCTTCGACGTCTATACCGCGGATGAGGCGTTCCTGACCGGGACGGCGAGTGAAATCGCGCCGATCCGTTCCTACGACGGGCGCCCGATCGGCGCCGGCAAGACCGGACCGGTCACCAAGGACCTCATGGCCCGGTTCAAGCGGTACACCAGGGCGGCTTAGGGAGCGCGCCGGGCCCGCGCGGCCAGTACCGCGGCGTGCACCAGCCGGGCGATATCGGCCTGGAGCCCGACCCCCCGCTCCCGCGCGGGAATGCCGCGGGTGAGGACAACCAGGGCGTAGGGTTTCCCGTCGGGGGGGTACACCAGAGCGGCGTCGTGCCAGGTGGCGGTGATTTCCCCGGTCTTGTGCGCTACGCGGGTACCGGCCGGCAAGCCCGCGGGAATGCCGTCGTTGAACTCCTGCGACGCCAGAATGTCGAGCATCGCCTGGGTGCCCGAGGGCGAGGCGGCCTTCCCGGCGGCAATGGCCAGCAGCAGCGTGGCCAGGTCGCGCGCCGTCGTGGTGTTGTTGAGGCCCTTCTCGAAGGCCTTGCCGTCCTCCACGCCGCGCAGCACGACCATCGAGTCCCCGCCCAGCCGCCGGATCGTCGCGGTGACCCGGCCGGCGCCGAGGCGCTCGATCAGCAGGTTGGTGGCGAGATTGCTCGACCGGACGATCATCCGGGTGGCCAGCTGGCGGAGCGACCACGAGCTCCCGATGGCGGCATAGACGGTGGAATCGCCGTCCGAAGCGGGGTCGAGCGTGAAGGGTGACTCATCCACGATGGACAAGAACCGGTTCCGGATCGGCAGCGAATCGCTCCAGTGCAGTTTTTGCGCGTCCACCTGGCGGGTCAGCTCGATCAGGACCGGGACCTTCATGGTGCTCGCGGCATGAAATCTGACGTCGGGATTGACCAGGACGGTGAGCCGCCCGGCCGGATCCCGGAGGGCCACCGCGACGGTGGCGCCGCTGTCCCGGGCAATTCGCTGGAGAATGGCGGCCCGGAGCGAGTCGCCCGGGCCGGGGGGTCCGGCCAGCGCCGCGGCCAGGGCGAGCGTAAGCGTGATCATGGCGGGGGAAGATAGCGCCCGATGAAAGAACGCCTGCGGTTCGTGGGATTCAACCTCGAGCGGCTTCCCAGCGGAGAATGCCGCGCCCGGGTAACCCTTGCCTGGCCGGAGGGACCCCGCTTCGAGGGCGAAGCCCGCGGCCTCACCTCGCAGGCCGGGGAGCTGCGCTGCGCGGCGCAGGCCTCGCTGGTGGCGTTGGCGCAGGCGGTGCGCGATCCGGCGTTCGAGTTGGTCGGGGTCAAGGCCATCCGTGCTTTCGACGCCACGGTGGTGATCGTCTCTCTGGGCCTTCCGGGACAATCGGACGGGCCCCGAGTGGTGGGATCCTATCTCACCGAGGGCGATTCGCCCCGGGGCGCGGCCCTCGCGGTGCTCAATGCCACCAATCGGTTGCTGAGCAAGAGGGCGGCACCCCGAAAATAGGCCGGGCGCAACCCCCGGCCTGCTTCCTGCATCCTAGGTCTTATTGGGTCCGGTTGTTCGGTGCGACTCCGTGGTCTAGCTTAGACTTTCGCTTTTTTCGGGAGCGACATGACGCGTCGGCTCGCGCTCATCCCCGCGTTTCTCCTGGCATCCTGCGGGCTTTTCCGGCCCGCGGCGGGGCCGTTGCCCCTGCCCGCGCCACCGGCCCCCCCCGCGCCGGTGCCCGCCGCCCCGCCCGAACACCATTCGGCGCCGCCTCCCGCGCCCACGCCGCAGCGAGCCGCTGCCGATTCCCTCGCCGATTCGCTGGCGCTCGCCCGTCTCGCGCGCGATTCCGCCCTCGACCAGGCGATGCTCGACCGCATCGCGACGGCCGCCGCGCCCGAGGCAAACGGCGCCGTGGCGCCGCTCAAGACCGACGAGGCGGCGACCCTCCGCGGGATGTTCGACATCGACGTGGCCAACTGGGTGGACCACAATCGGGTCCGGTTTTGGACCGATTTCTTCGTGGGCGCCGCCCGGGAGCGGATGGCCATCTGGCTCACCCGGATGCCGCACTACGAGCCGACCATGCGGGAGGCCCTGGTCGCGCACGGGCTGCCCGGAGATCTGGCCTACCTGCCGCTGATCGAGTCGGGCTATTCCCCCACCGCGGTGAGCCGGTCCCGCGCCGTGGGGATGTGGCAATTCATGAAGGGCACCGCCCGGCTCTACGGCCTCCATGTCGATGGCTGGGTGGACGAGCGGCGCGACGTGGCCAAGGCGACCGATGCCGCGGTGCGCTACCTCGCGGATCTCACCGCGCAATTCGGGTCGCCCTACCTCGCGCTGGCTGCTTACAACGGTGGACCGGGTCGGATCAGCCGGGGCCTGGCGAGAATCGACGTCAGCCCGGACGAGCCAGTGGATGCGGCTGCAGATGCACCGGGGGACGGGTCACCCCAGGCGGGTGATATGGCGTTCTTCCAGCTCGCCGACACCCGCTACTTGCGCCGGGAAACCAAGGATTACGTCCCCAAGCTGATCGCCGCGGCCATGATCGCGAAGCAGCCCCACCGGTACGGGTTCCCGCCGGTGGAGCCTGCGACGGCCGGCCCGCTGGACTCCGTCGTGGTGACCGACGCCACCGGCCTCGACGTCATCGCGCGGCTCGCCGGAGTCACGCTGGCCGATCTCTGGGAACTGAACCCGATCTACGTGCGGGCGCTCACCCCGCCGGCGCGCACCTCGGTGGTGCGGGTGCCGGCCGGCGTCGGCGCGGCGGTGCAGCGGAATCTCGCGGCGCTCCCCGCCCGCGAGCGGCTCACCAGCTTCCCTCACAAGGTGAAAGCGGGCGAAACGTCGGCGCGGATTGCCAGGAGATACGGACTGACGGTTGCCGAGCTCCGGGCGCTCAACCCCGAGCTCCGCGCCAAGGGGCCGGTGCCCGGCCAGGCGGTTCGGATTCCGGGGCAGGCCCGGATCAAGGGCTGGCTTGCCGAAGACCGCCGTTCCGCCGCCGCCGAGCTGAAGGCGCGGACCCGGCGCTCCCACCGGGCGGCCCCGCCGCGTGCGGGGGCCCCCGGGCGGCCGCGGCTCCATGTCGTGCGAGCGGGCGAGACCCTTTCGAGCCTCGCCCGCCGCTTTGGTGTTTCGGTTCAGGCCCTTCGGTCCGCGAACGGCCTTCCCGCCGGCCGCCCGCTCGTCGCGGGCAAGCGCCTCACGATCCCTTCTTGACGCCCCTGAGAACCCGGGCCGCGTAACCGTTGGCCGGGTCTTCGCCCCGCGTAAGCATCTCGGTAACCCGGCTGGGCCCCCGATTGTAGGCCACCAACGCCATGTTGAGGTCCTGGTCGAACTGCGCCAGCAGGTCCTTCAGGAACCGGAAGCCGAGCCGGAGATTGGTTTGACGATCGTACAGCTCGCGCTCGGTGATGTTCGGGTTGTAACTCCGCGCGGTTCCGAGGCGGAGCTGGGTGAATCCGATCGCCGACCGGTTGCTGCGCGCCCCGAGCTTGAATCCGCTCTCCACTTTGACCAGCTGGAATCCGAGGGAAGGGTGAATCCCTTCGGCGAGCGCAATGTCATAGATGTCACCAGCGAGATCGGCGGGGACATCGTACAGGGTGGAATACTTGGCCACGGCGTCCATCCGCTCGAGGCGGACCTCCGCCAGCGCGAGGCGGCCCCGGGCATCATCCAGCTCCCGGCGCAGCGCCACGACTTCGGCCCGTGCCTTGGGCCCCTCATCGGTCCGCCCATGGTTGCTGGCGCTCAGGCCGGTCAGCGTCGCCGTGAGCGCGCCGACCACGGTGCCGCCGGCGAGCAAGCTCCCCGCCGTCGCGAGCCAGAATCCGAGCCGCGAAGGACGGCCCCGCTGCCGGGGCAGTTCGTTCCAGGCATTTCCCATCATTCCTCCTATCGGGTGGCCGGAGCGACGTAATCCCCGCTCTGGCCGCCACTCTTGTGGATCAGCCGGACCGCTTCGATGCTGAGCCCGCGGTCTGCCGATTTCACCATGTCGTACACCGTCAGGCAGGCGACCGCCGCAGCGGTCAGCGCCTCCATTTCCACTCCCGTCTTGGCATCGGCCCGCGCCGTGGCCGTGATGCATACTCCCGGGAGCGTCTCCTCCAGCGCCGCCTCGACCTCCACCTGCTCGAGCGGGAGCGGATGGCAGAGCGGAATCAGCTCGCCGGTCCGTTTGGCCGCCTGGATACCGGCGATCCGCGCCACGCCGAGGACGTCCCCCTTGGCAATGGCGTTGCCGCGCACCAGCTCGAAAGCCTCCCGCGACATCCGCACTTTTCCCTCGGCAACCGCCACGCGCCGGGTGACCGGTTTGGCACCGACATCCACCATCCGCGCCGCCCCCTCGGGTCCCACGTGACTCAGAGTCACCGCACCTCCGCCAGCTCGCTGCTTAGTACGGCGAGGAGCAGCTGGGGATTCACATTGCCTTGCGCATCGGCCCGAGCCGCCTGCACCCGCTCCAGCGCGGCGACCAGGGGGGCCGCCTCACCGGTTGGCGCCGCCGCCCGCGCCCGTTGCGCGAGCTCCTCGGCAAGGGCGTCCAGCAGATCGGTGAAGGCCCCCCGTGCCGACCAGGGCGCCTGCCGGAGGCTCCGTTCAAACGGGAGGCTTCCGCCCGCCCCTGCGGCGTCCAGGAGCGCCCGGGCATCCTGGGCCGCCTTGAGGGCGCTCTCCCCGCCTCCCACCAATCGTCCGATCGAGCCCTCGGCGCGCCGCACCATGGCGCCCAGCTCGGGATCCCGAATCGGCGGCTGCAGCGCCGACTCCGCGAACTCCCTGACATCGGCGTCGGGGAGGCGGGCCAGCCGCAGCGGCACCGCGCGCGAACGGATGGTCGGCAGGACCCGCTCGGGCTCCGGGCTGGTCAGCAGAACCCAGGTATCCGGCGGCGGCTCCTCCAGGAACTTGAGCAGCGCGTTCGCCGCGTCAGGGCTCGACTCCTGGGGGACGAGGCGCTCCGCCTCCCCTACCACAAAGACCTTGCGGGGTCCCTGCACCGGCCGGAGCGCGGCGCGGCGCAGCAGCAGCTTGGCGCTAGCCAGAGGGTGGGAGGACATCCCATCCGCCGGCTGATAGAGCGGTGCTCCGCGGCGGGCTGTGATCGCCTCGCCGAGCAGCTCCCCCGCCTCCTCCACCTGCTTATCGGCCTCTCCCGCCTTGGGGCGCTCGATCGGCACGAACCAGTGGAGGTCCGGGTGAGCCAAGTCCATTACCTGCCGGCATGCCCGGCACTCCCCACAGGGCTCGTCGCCTGGCCGCTCACAGAGGATCAGCTGGGCCAGCCAGAGGCCCAATCGCTGCTTCCCGACCCCGACAGGGCCGGTGATGAGCAGAACCTGAGGCAACCGGCCAGTTCGGAACGAATCTGACAGCTGCCGACGGGCGGCCTGGTGCCCAACCAGGGGGTGAATAGCCATCCAACCAAAATAGTGGGTCCCACCCTGGATTCAAAGTTTTTCTCTGCAAGTCAAACCATTGTGCCATAATGTTTTATGTCACTGCGGCAGGACAAGAAATCGGGCCGGAAAGGCTCACCAGAGACCCGCACGACCTTGTGAGCGGTTACTACCCGACTGAAGCAGAGAGTAGGCGCTCCCCTGAGCTCCTAAGCGACTATTTGGCATGTTGTTACAACTTTTGACCTTGGAGTGCCACCCGCGCAGCACCTGAATCAGGTGGGGCGGGTCGGACCGGCCGATTTGGCGGGTCAATAGCGCAGGGTGTACTGGACTTTGGCGAGAAGCTGATCGGACTCCAGACGCCACCGGCTACCAAAATCCTTGAGGTTTCGATTGTAGACCAGGAAGAGGTCCCCGGCGGGGTCGAACGTCCAGCGCAGGCGGGTATTGGTGCCGATGGTCCTGGAGTCGGTGTCGTACTGGACGAAGCTGCTCAGGTTGAGGTCCGGGGAGACGTTCACCATGGCGCGGAGGCCCAGCAGGGTGGCGTCGAACCGCCCGTTGGGGAGCCTTCCGACATCGTGTTCCGCGTTCACCTCGAGAATGAAACTGGAGGAGGGCTTGAAGGAGCTCTGGACCTGCAGCTGGTCGAGACGGCCGTCGTAGAAGCCTCCGAACCGCCAGGTGAGCTGTCCGGAGACCCTGCGCCGGGCCGCGAATTCCGCTTCGAGCCGATAGCGGACGAAGTTGTACGGCCCCGATTGAATCGTGACCCCGTCGGCAACCTCGAAGACATCCTTGAGCCGCTCTCCCTGGGGGACCACATTGAACTCGATCCGGTCGCCGCTCTCGAATCGCCAGTTGACCGGAGCGAGGAAGATCTCGTAACTCTCCCACTGATCCTCCAAATCGGTCACCAGGGTGTAGCCCTGCTCGAAGAACATCTGCCGGATGCCCCACCGGTGGGGCCGGGGCTGATAGGCGATTCCCACCCGATAGAGCTTGATGCCCCGCCTCGGGACGAATCCGAGCACAGGATCGAACTGGTTGCCGAACCGCTTGTAGCTCGCCGAGACATCCCACACGTCGTTGGGAAAATCGACCAGGAACCCGTAGGCGGTGCCGTTGCCAGCGGCCGAGTCCCGCCCGGTGCGGACCGCCCAGGTTCCCACGGTGAGGTTTTTTCCGCGGAGAAAGTGGGTGGTGTGATAGATGGCGTCGCCCCCCGCCGTCCAGGCGCCGCCCCGTCCGGCCGGATCTCCGCCGGTGCCGATGACCCCGACTGAAGATTCGTCCCCGACGTTCTGCCGCAGCCGGAAGGCCCCCAGCGTCGCGGCCGGTGTAACTCCGGCCCCGTCACCGGTGCGGGTGACCAGGGCGCCGAAGTTGGTGCTGCCGGCGCGACCGTTCAGTTTGGTGCCAAGCCGGAGCGGCACGGTGGCGTCCTCGAGCAATCCGATGCGCCGGCTGAAGAAGGGGATCAGGTCCTCGCCCAGGTTGGGTCCGAACTCGAAAATGTCCGTTCCCTCCAGAAAGAACGAGCGCTTTTCGGGAAAGAAGAGCGGGAACCGGGTGAAGTTGGTCCGCCGGATGTCCGCGTCGGTCTCGGCGAAGTCGGTGTTCGCCGTCAGCGAGGCGAGCAGGTTGCCGCCGAGGCGCTGGGTCACGTCGAGGGACGGTTTGACCGTGCCGTCGAACCGGGTGCCCGGCGCGGGATGCCCGCCGCCGGCGACGGCGGCGGGACGGACGCTCAGGCCGAGGCCGAGCCTAAAGTCGGGCAGATCATCGAGAACTCCTGCGCGGCTGGTCTGGGTCGGCTGAATGTTCTGGGCCGGGCTGGCCCATCGGGACACCTCCAGATTGGCCTTGACCTGGCGCTGAATGTTGAAGCCCCACGCGTTCAGGCCGGTCCGAAAAATCAGGCTGCGGATCGGAATCCGGATTTCCGCGGACCAGTCATTGCCGCTCCGCACCGTGGCCGCTTCCCAGATCGCATCCCAGTTTTGGTCGATTCCCTGGCCCTGGTTCACCACCAGGCCGTCGAACCGGGCGCCGCCGGGGTTGACCGAAAAGACGTATCCTGAGCGGCCGTCCCGGAAAGTGTCGAGGACGATGCGGAGGTAGTCCTCGTCCCCCGGATCGACGTCCCGACTCTTGTTGAAGCTGGTGATCGGGAGGCCGGGAGCGCCGTACGCGAGGATTCCGAACACAACTTCGCGGTCGTTCGCGAGGACCTTGACCACGGTCCGGCTGGCCGGAGTCCCCCCCTCGACGGGGGTTACCTGGGTGAGCCCCGCGATCGAGTCGGCGGTGGCCCACGCCGGCTCGTCGAGCCGACCGTCGAGCCGGAGCGGCCCCGAGAGCCGTCCCGCGCGCAGGTGGGGCGTGACGGTGTCGGTTCCCTGTGCGGCGAGGGTGACCGGCAGTTGGGCGAGCAGGAAGAGACCCGCGGCCGGTCCGATACGGGTGCGCCGCATGGGGCCCGTGGGCGTTCGGGTCGCGATCAGCGCGCGGCGTCAAGCGCCGCGCGCAATCCGCGCACCAGCTCGGCCAGCGGGGCCACCCCCCAGAAATGCACGTAGGTAATCGTCGGCCGCTCCCCGATCAGGTGGCTGTGGACTGCCGTGGGCGTGATACCGCCGCGGGCGAGCGCGCGGAGCAGCGGCTGCACCAGGTCGGCGGGCACCGCAAAGTCACCGCTGGTGGCGGCAGTCGCATCGTCGAGCTGCTGGATGTTGATCGGTGACGCCGCCGCCATGGTTCGAAGCAGGGTGTCCGCACCCAGGCTGAGCGCGGCCGGGAGCAGCATCGGGGAAATGCCGGCCACGGCGCCGTTGGCCCGCCCGCGCACTCCGAGGCCGCCGAACACCACCGCGGTGTCGATGGTCAGCGCCACCACGGAGGCGGGGCCCACCGGACGGGGGGCCCCGGTCAAACGGAGGACCTCGTCCAATCGGCCGGCCAGGGCGTCGGCGGCCCCGTGGGCGTGAAAGTGCACGTAGAGCAGCTGGGGCGACTCCCCCGCCAGGTGATTGTGCACCGCGGTGACCTCGACGCCGCGGTCGAGGAGGCCTCGGACCACCGGACCCAGCTCCGCCGCCGTCACAATGAGATCGCCCATCGCGGTGGCGTCTTCGGGAGCGCCGCTGAAACCGACCCACCCGGTGAGCGCCAGCGCCGGGCTCACGGTCACTCCGCCCACCCGAACGACGAGGTCTCGCCGGGGGAAATTGAAGCGGTGATACCCCGGAGCCGGCGCGGGAGCGGATTGGAGAATCCGGGAAACAGCCTCCCAGGGATCAGGCTGAGCTGCCTGGGCCGAGAGCGCGGGCGCCATCATCACGGCGGACAGCGCCAGCAGTGGGGCGGATTTCATCGGCACGAGGGCCTCCAGGAGCGGGAATCGGAAGTCGTTGGGGCGCTTGAGCGTACCCGGGCGTTGCCCAGGCTCTGACCGGCCGCTATTTTACCGCCGCGACGCCTTCCCGAGTAGCTCAGTTGGTAGAGCAGGTGACTGTTAATCACCGGGTCGGGGGTTCGAGTCCCTCCTCGGGAGTTCCATCCAAGAAACACCCCGCCGGGGAATGCTCGGCGGGGTGTTGTCGTCTCGGCGCGCGCCCTGGGCGGGATTAGGCGCGGGAGGCTCCGAGCGCGGTTTCCACCGCCTGCTTGAGCTCCTGACCGGTGAACGGCTTGGAGAGAACCTCGACCGCCCCGAACTTCCGTGCCACCGAGAGATACTCCTCCGCGTCCACCCGCCCGCCGCCGGAGATCGCGAGGATGCGTACCGCGGGGTTGCTCCGCCGAAGCTCCTGAATGATCTCCAATCCGTCGATGTCGGGCATGATGAGGTCGGTGATGACCAAGTCGGTCGGCTCACGCCGGTAGTAGGCGAGCGCCTCCTCCCCCGAGCCGGTGCTGTGCACGCCGTATCCGGAGCGCTCCAGCATCTTGTGGACCGCGCCGCGGCTCAGATCGTCATCGTCGACCAGCAGAATTTTTGTCATGGGGCCTCGGGGGATTATACGGAGTCCCGCGCCGGAAGCCAACCGGTGGCGACTGCGCTCCCGCCGACCTGGAGTTACAATCTCCGGGTGTCCTCCCCGGCGGCCCACTACTTTCTCAGCGACCTCGCGCTGATCCTCGGCACGGCCGCCGTGGCGACCGTGCTGTTTCAGCGGATTCGCGTCCCGGTCATCGTGGGGTATCTGGTGGCCGGGATGCTGGTCGGCCCGCTTACCCCGTGGCCGCTGGTACACGATCCCGACACCATCCGAACCCTCGCCGAGCTGGGCGTAGTGCTGCTCATGTTCTCGATCGGGCTCGAATTCCGGCTCCGCCGGCTGCTTGCGCTCGGGGCGCGGGTGGCGCTCGCCACGCTGGTCGAGGTGGGCGTGATGCTCCTGCTGGGTTATGGGGCGGCGCGGGCCCTGGGCTGGAGCGGCTTGCCCAGTTTCCTCGCCGCGGGTGTCGTGGCGATCTCGAGCACGATGGTGGTCTCCCGCACCCTGGCGGACACCCACGCCGACCGGCGCCTCCGGGACATCGTGTACGGCGTGCTGGTGGTCGAGGATCTGGTGGCGATCCTGCTCATCGCGGTGCTGACCACCATCGCCGCCGGCGGGGCGCTGTCCGGGCCTCTGCTGGCGGACATGCTGGCGCGACTGGCGCTCTTCCTGGTGGTGTTGATCGTCGTCGGCATGCTGCTGGTTCCGCGGGCGGTAAACGCCGCCCTGGCGCTCCGGCGTCCCGAGACCACTCTGGTCGCGGTGCTGTCGATCTGCTTCGGGCTGGCGCTGCTCAGCGTGGCCGCGGGCTACTCGGTAGCGCTGGGCGGATTCATTGCCGGCGCACTGGTGGCGGAGTCGGGCAAGCACCACATCATCCAGGAAACCATCCGCCCGGTCCGGGATCTCTTCGCGGCAATCTTCTTCGTTGCGGTGGGGATGCTGTTTCAGCCCCAGGCGGTGCTGGGAGGCTGGTCCGCCGCGCTGCTGCTCACCGGCCTGGTGCTGGCGGGAAAAATGGTGGGCGTCGCGAGCGGAGTCTTTCTCGCGGGGTACGGGACCCGGGACGCGGTACGGGCGGGGATGAACCTGGCGCAGATCGGCGAGTTTTCATTCGTGATCGCCGGGCTCGGCGCGGCGCAGGTCTCCGGGTCGGCTCCGCTTTATGCGGTGGCGGTGGCGGTCGCCACGGTGACCGCGTTCACCACGTCGCTCTTGGCGCGGCGGGCCGACGCGGTGGCGGCGTGGGTGGACCGGCGGCTTCCCCATCCGGTCCAGACGGTCGCCACCCTCTACGCCTCCTGGGTCGAGCTCCTGGTGGCGCCGCGCGCCGCCGCCGAGCCGGAACTCCGGCGGAGGCGGCTGATCCGCTTTCTGATGCTCGACGCCGGCTGTGTCACCGCGGCGATCGTGGGAACCTCCATGGCCCACCGGCGTCTCCCGCTGTGGGTCGGGGCGGAGGTGGCCCGGGGCACCGGGCTCCAGGTGGCGCTGTTCGGCGCCGGCGCCGCGGTGGCGCTCCCGTTCGCCCTGGGCCTGGTCCGGACCATGCGCCGGCTGGCCACGACGCTGGCAGAATCGGCACTGCCGCGGCCGCTCAAAGGCGTGGACCAGGGCCTGTCCCCGCGCCGCGCGCTCAGCGTGACGCTGCAGATCGGCTTCGTGGTTGCGGTGGGCGTTCCCATCACGGTGGTCACGCTCCCCTTCGTGCCGCCGTTCGGGATCGTGGGCGTGATCGTGGCGTACCTGGTCGTACTGGGGGTTGCCTTCTGGCGGACGGCCACCGACCTCGATCAACACAGCAAGGCGGGCGCCGAGCTGGTGGTCCACGTGCTCGCCAAGCAGGGCCACGCCGGAGATACCGGAACCTTCGAGGTGGTGCGCGGAATGCTGCCGGGGCTCGGCACCATCGTGCCGCTCGACGTGGCGCCGGGCAGCGAGGCGGCGGGAAAGACGCTGGGAGAACTCAACCTCCGGGGGCGCACCGGCGCCACCGTAGTGGCGCTCTCCCGCGGCGGTCAGCCGATGCCGCTCCCGTCTGCGATCACACGGCTGGAGGCGGGTGACCACATCGCGCTCACCGGGAGCGGCGACGCGCTCGGGCTCGCGGCAGCTCTGCTGCGCGCCAAAGGTACCACGACGCCACCGACCGCCACGGGCGCCAACGCTCTCCGCGGCGGGTGACCGCGTCGGGCTCGGGCAATTCGCGCCGCCGCATGATCCGGGCGAGCCCCTTGCGGATGCCGAGGTCGTGCACCGGCAGCACGTCGGGATGCCCGACGTGAAAGAGCAGAAGCATTTCAACCGTCCAGCGTCCCACTCCGCGCACCACGGTCAGGCGCTCGATGACCTCGTCGGGCGGCATTCGCCGGAGCTCGGCGATCGAGGGCACCACGCCCCGGCGGGCGTGTTCGGCCAGATCGCGAATCGCTCGGGCCTTGGCTTCTGAAAGGCCGGCGCTTCGGAGCAGCGGGTGGGGGGTCGCGATCACCGCGTCGGGTTCGGGAAAGCGGCGCCCGGCGTAGAGCGCGCGGAAGCGGCCGAAAATCGTGGCGGCCGCCTTGCCCGAGAGCTGCTGGTAGACGATGCTGTGGGCAAGGGTTTCGAAGGTTCCGCTCGACGGGCGCCGGACGAACCCGGTGCCGCCGACCCGCTCGATGACGGCGCCGAGGGGCCGGTCCCGTTCGGTAAGCTCGCGACAAGCCACGGCCCAATCGATCGGTGAAACGCCGGGCTCGGCCCAGAGACAGGGTATCATGTCCGACATCGACCAAGTCTAACATGGCGCGCGATCTCGCCCTGACACTGGCGGGCGGCGGAAACCGCGCCCTGGTACAGATCGGCCTCCTGCGCCGCTGGTGGCCCCGGCTCGAGCCGCGGGTGGCGGTGGTCTCCGCGTGCAGCGCGGGGGCCAGCATGGCGGTGAGCATCCTGAGCGGGAGGGAGCTGGAGACCTCGGCGTACTGGTTGGGGCGCCGCGCCGGGGTGACCCGGAACCTCGACTGGCTGCGGCTGCTGCGCGGCGAGCGCCCCACGCCGCATACGCCGATCTACCGCGACACGGTGCGCTACGCCCTCTCGGAGGGCGGGTTCGAGCGCATTCGCGCGCTGCCGTTTCCCTTTCTGGTGCTGGCCACCGCGCCACCCCGGTGGCTCCCGGTGCCGATTGCCGCCGTGCTGGGGATGTCCGCCTATTCGATCGAGCGGAAGTTTCGCGGCGGGCGGCTGCACCCCGCGTCCGCCGCGCGGCTCGGATTCCGGCCGGTCGTCTATGACCTCCGGCATTGTGCCGGCCCGGAAGACATCGTCGATGTGGTGCTCGCGTCGTCGGCTACGCCGCCGTTCACGCCGGTGGGGAGGCGCGACGGCGCCTGGTTGTTGGACGGCGGCCTGGTGGACAATGCCCCGGCGTTCGTGGCGGAGCGGGCGGCGGCCGTGCGGCGCCATCTGGTGCTGCTCACCCGGCCCTACCCGCCGGCGTCGGTCGGGCGGAAGGGGCTGCGCTGGTATCTCTGTCCCAGTGAGCCGGTGCCGATCTCGCGCTGGGAATACACCCGGCCCGATCTCATCGAAGCAACGATCGCGCTGGGAGATCGGGAGGCGGTCCGGCGGGAGGATGAGCTCGTCCGGTTTCTCGACCTCAGCACCCCAGAGCTTCCTTGAGGTATCTGCCGGTGTGGGAGGCGGGGCACGCCGCGACCTTTTCGGGCGGTCCCTGCACCACGACCCGCCCGCCCGCCGCGCCGGCTTCGGGGCCCAGGTCGATGACCCAATCGGCCCGCTTGATGACGTCGGTGTGGTGTTCGATGACCAGCACGGTATGCCCGGCGTCGACCAGCCGGTCGAGGACGGTCATCAGCACCCGGACATCGTCGAGGTGCAAGCCGGTGGTGGGTTCATCGAGCAGATACAGTTTGCGCCCCTCGCGCTTGCCGGCGTGGATCAGTTCGCGTGCGATCTTGAGCCGCTGCGCCTCGCCGCCGGAAAGGGTCGTGGCCGGCTGGCCCAGCCGCAGGTAACCGAGCCCGACCTGCTGCAGCTGCCAGAGCGCCGCCCCGAGCCTGGGCTGATGGTGGAAGCGGGTAATGGCCTCGTCCACGGTCCACTGCAGGACCTCATGGATCGAGACGCCGTTGATCCGCACCTCGAGGACGTTCCGCTTGAATCGGGTACCGCCGCAGGCCTCGCAGGGAACGAAGACGTCCGCCAGGAATACCATTTCGACCAGCACCGCGCCGGCGCCCTCGCATTCCTCGCACCGCCCGCCGGCAAGGTTGAAAGAAAAAGTCGAGGCGGTGTACCGTCGCTGGCGCGCCAGCGGCTGGGCGGCGAACAGCTCGCGAATCTCGTCGAACGCCTTGATATAGGTGACCGGATTGGACCGCGGGCTCCGCCCGATCGGCGATTGGTCCACCAGCACGACGTCCTTCAGGTGCTCCCACCCGGTCAGCGAGGCGACCTCTCCGACCGGCTCTCCCAGGTGGGACTTGGCCGAGTGTCCGCCATGGAGGCGAGCCTCCAGCTGGCGGTACAGCACCGCGTGCACCAGCGTGCTCTTCCCGCTTCCCGACACGCCGGTAACCGCGGTGAGGGTTCCCAGCGGAATGTCCACGTCGATCCCGTCGAGATTGTGGAGCCGGGCGCCGCGCACCTCCAGCCGGAGCGGCCCTGCCGGACGCCGCGCGCTGGGCACACCGATCCGCTTTTTCCCCGAGAGATACTCCCCGGTCAGGGTCGGGATGTCGCCGTTGAGCGGACCGGCGAACACCACCTCGCCGCCGTGCTCTCCGCTGCCCGGCCCGAGCTCGAGCATGAAGTCCGCGTTCCGGATGGCGGCCAGATCGTGTTCGACCACCAGGACGGTGTTGCCGCCGTCGCGGAGGCGCCGCAGCAGGCCGAGCAGCCGGTCGGTGTCCCTCGGATGCAGACCGATGGATGGTTCATCGAGGACGTAGAGCGAATCCACCAGCCGGGCGCCCAGGGCGTTGGCGAGCGCGATGCGCTGGGCCTCGCCGCCGGAAAGGGTTCGGGTCTGGCGGTCGAGGGTGAGATACCCCAATCCCACATCGACGAGGTAGTCCACCCGGGCGAGCAGCTCCTCCATGATGTGATCGGCGATCACCCGATCGGCCTCGCCCAGCGGGAGCGCGGTGAGCCAGCCCCGGAGGTCGCCCAGCGGCAAGGCCGCCACCTCGGCGATGGTCCGGCCTGCGAGGCGCACCGCGAGGGCGTGTTCGTTGAGACGGGCCCCGCGGCATCCGGGGCAGAGCTTGGCCAGCTGATACTGCCGAAGGAAGACCCGGATGTACTGCTTGTATCGCTTCTCCTCCAGGCCCTTGAGGAAGGGGAAGATCCCCAGGTACTTCCCGACCTTGCCATAGAGCAGCTCGCGGCGGACCGCCGGTTTGAGCGATCGCCACGGCTTGGCGGAGTCGGCGCCGAGGGCCCGCGCCGTCTCGAACAGAAGCTTGCGTCGGCCCTCATAGCGCGGCTTGGTCCAGGGATCGATGGCGCCGCCGACGAGGCTCGCCCCGGCGTCGGGCACCACCAGCGATTCGTCGTATTCCAGCACGGCGCCGAATCCGTTGCAGCCGCCGCAGGCGCCGCGCGGATTGTTGAAGGAAAAAAGAACCGGGGTCTGCGCCGCCGCCGGGGTATCGCAGGCGCTGCAGGCCGGCCGCTCGGTGAAACGGAAGCGGCCGCCCTCGTGGAGGATTACGCAGATCCCCTCGCCCTCACCGAACGCGGTGGCCACCGCTTCGGCCAGCCGGCCCCCGGTGTCGGCGGCGAGCCGGTCCACGATCACCAGGATTTCCCGGGCGGCGGTCAAGTCCTCGTCGGGGGCGAGCTCCTCGAGATGCCGGGTGGCCCCGTCGGCCACCACCCGGAGGAACCCCAGTGCCCGGAGATTCTCCACCAGCCCGGCGTGGGTTACCCGGGCCGAGTCGGGGACCGGAAAGGTCACCACCACCCGGGTCGTTCCCAGGGCGGCCACCTGCGCCACCGCAGAGGCGGGGGAGTCCTTCGCGACCGGCGCCCCGCACTTGCGGCAGAAGGGGGTGCCGATCCGGGCCCACAAGAGCCGCAGAAAATCGTAGACTTCGGTGGCGGTGCCGACGGTGGAGCGGCTGGAGACCGTCGGGTTCCTCTGCTCGATGGCCACCGCCGGGGCGATCCCTTCGAGACGATCCACCAGCGGCTTCGGCATCCGCTCGAGGAACTGCTTGGCGTAGGTGGAAAGCGATTCGATGTAGCGCCGCTGGCCCTCGGCGTAGAGGGTGTCGAACGCGAGGCTGCTCTTGCCGGATCCGGAGGGCCCGGTGACCACCACGAGGCGGCGCCTCGGGAGATCGACGGTAATGCCCTTCAGGTTGTGCTGGCGGGCGTTGACGATACGCAGAACGGGATCGGCCACGGGTGAACAATAAGGGGACGACGATTAGGTTAGAGTCCACATGGCCAGATTGCTGACTCCGAAGGTCCTCCGGCGAGGATTCGAGATCTTCCTCCTCGGGTCGGTGCTGGGATTCGGGGCGCTCCTCTACTACAGCCACAACTTCTCCGCATTCCTCGCCGCGATCCCGCACATCCAGTGGGGCTGGGTGCTGGCCGGGGCCGGACTCGCGTCGATGGACTGGATCGGCGGGGGGCTCCGGCTCTGGGTGCTGGCGCGCGAAATCCACCCGAAGCCGTCGCTCCTGGGCCTCACCCTGGCCGGCGGCATGGGCGCCTGGGCGTCCTACCTGACGCCGCTGCAGTCGGGCAGCGCGCCGATGACCATCTACACCATGCGCCGCTACGGGATCGCCGTCCCCGCCGCGCTCACCCTGGTGCTGATGTCCTTCATCGCCACGGTCGCCTTCTTCGGCATCGCGGGGCCGATCGCGATTCTGTTCGGGGCAGGACAGTCGCTGGGCACCCACGGGATCGTGCTCGGCGTCAATCTCTACCACCTCTTCCTTGCCAGCCTCGGCATTTTCGTGGGGCTGTTCGTCGTGCTGATCCTGGTGGTGATCTGGCCCCGGGCGCTCCACTGGGTGCTTCGCACGGTCATCGGGTTCGTCGGGCGGCGGAGCGCCCGGGTGGCGGCGCGCCTGGAGCACCTCCAGGCGGGCATCGACCAGGCGCACGACGCGATGGCCAAGTTCGGCACGCCGCGGGGCTGGCTTGCCCTGCTGTGGGCCACGATCATCTCGGGGCCGTCGCACGCGAACAAGCTGCTGGCCGGCTACGTCGCGCTGCGCGCCATCGGGATCGAGGCCCGCTTCGTGGACGTGCTGCTGCTCCAGACCCTCATCACCTTTCTCCTCTATTTCTTTGCCCCTACGCCGGGGGGCTCCGGCATCGCCGAGCTGCTCTCCGCGGCGGTCATGTCGGTGTACGTGCCGCGGGAGCTCACGGCGCTGTACATCCTCATCTGGCGGCTGGTGATCAGCTATTTCACGATCATCTTCGGGTCCATCGTGTTCAGCGCCTGGGTGCGGCGGGGACTCAAGGGGGTGGAGCAGGACGCCGACGCGTTCGCGACGGCCGCCGCGCGCGCCCCGTGAGCGAGCCGACCTCGGATGATCTCCCGTCGGAGCGAGTCGACCCGGCGCTGCTCCGGCGGATCCTCGGCTATCTGCGGCCCTATCGCGGGCTGGTGGCGCGGGCGGTGGCGGTGCTCTTGGTCGGGGCGGTGCTGGCGCTGGCCGGTCCGGTATTCACCCAGCGCGCCCTCGACGTCGCAATTCCCCGCAAGGATTTCTCCCTCCTAGTGCGCTACACCGCGCTCTTTCTCGGCGCGATGGGGCTCAACTTCGCCGTCGAGTACGCCCAGACGGTGCTGACGGCGAAGATCGGGCAGCTGGTGATGTACGACTTGCGCATGGAAATCTTCGCGCGGCTGCAACGGCTCTCGATTCCCTATTTCGACCGCCACCCGGTGGGGCGGCTGATGACCCGGGTCACCAGCGACGTGGAGACGTTGAACGAGCTCTTTTCCTCGGGCGTCGTTGCGGTGTTCGGGGACCTGTTCACCCTCCTCGCCATCATGGTGCTGATGCTCGCCACCGACTGGCGGCTGGCCCTGGTGGCGTTCGCGGTCATGCCGTTGCTCTGGCTGGTGGTGACCCTGTTCCGGACCCGGGTCCGCGAGGCGTTCCGCGACATCCGCGCCCGAGTGGCCCGGCTCAACGCGTTCCTGCAGGAACACCTCTCCGGCGTCCGGGTCGTGCAGCTGTTCCATCGGGAGCAGGATTCCGCGCGGCGCTTCGATCGGCTCAACGCCGAGCACCTGCGCGCCCATCTGCGCTCCATCACGCTGTACGCCATTTTCTTCCCCGCCATCGAGATCCTCACCTCGGTGGCGCTGGCCCTCCTGCTGGTGGCCGGGGGCGGCCGGATCTCCCGGGGCACCCTCACCGTCGGGGTGCTTGCCGCCTTCCTCCAGCTGACCCGCCGATTCTTCGAGCCGCTGCAGGATCTCTCCGAAAAGGTGAATCTGTTCCAGAGCGCCATGGCGAGCTCGGAGCGGGTTTTCCGGCTGCTCGATACTCCGGTGACGGTGGCGGAGCCGGCGACGCCTCGTCCACTCCCGACCCCGGTCCGCGGCGAAGTGGTATTCGACCGGGTCTGGTTCCGCTATTCGCCCGAGGGTCCCTGGGTTCTCCGGGACGTGAGCTTCAGCGCCACCCCGGGGGAAACCATCGCGCTGGTGGGACACACCGGGGCGGGGAAGACCACGGTGATCAGTCTGCTGCTCCGCTTCTACGAACCGGAGCGCGGCCGCATCACCCTGGACGGAGTGGACATTCGGGAACTTTCATTGTCCGAGCTCCGACGCCCGATCGGCCTGGTCCAGCAGGACCTCTTCCTCTTCACCGGTAATCTGTTCCGGAACTTGGCCCTGGAGCCGGGGACCACCGAGATCCAGGTGCGCGACGCCGCCCGCAGGGCCGGGGCCGACCGGTTCATCGCGCGGCTCCCGGAGGGCTACGGCCATGAACTGGGCGAGCGGGGGAGGAGCTTGAGCGTGGGGGAGCGGCAGCTGCTTTCATTCGCCCGCGCCCTCGCGCTGGATCCGCGTATCCTGGTGCTCGATGAGGCCACCAGCTCGGTCGACGCCGAGGCCGAGGCGCAGATCCAGCGGGGAATCGCCGAGCTGATGGTCGGGCGCACCAGCATCGTCATCGCACATCGGCTCAGCACCATTCTCCACGCCGACCGGATCCTGGTGTTTCATCACGGTGAGATCGCGGAACGGGGCCGGCACGCCGAGCTCCTGGCGCAGGGAGGGCTGTACTGCCGGCTCTACCGCCTCCAGGCCTCGGTTTCCTTGCCACCCGGCCAGCCGCCACCTACGTTTGAGCCGACCGTTTCGACTTAGGACGTCACCAACGCATGCAGCTCGAATTCGGCGGCCGCCGGTACCCCGTCGCCGCCGGTGATCTTGTCATCGGCTCCGGGCCGGACTCGACGCTCGTGCTTGTTGCACCGGGGGTTCTCCCCCGGCACGCGCTGGTCCGGTCCCTCGGCGCGGGGATGGCGTTTGTTGTCCCGGCCGCGCCGGGAGCGGAGATCCTCGTGAACGGAGCCCGGTTGGGCGGCGA
>JBGPEJ010000024.1:0-21113 GCA_041482775.1 Gemmatimonadota bacterium
ACGCTCATCGCTTCCGGCGAGGCCGACGGCTTCCTCTACTACGTGATGCCCTACGTCGAGGGGGAGACGCTCCGCGACAAGATCACGCGCGACGGCGAATTCCCGGTGGCCGACACGGTGCGGATTCTCCGCGAGGTGGCCGACGCCCTCGCCTACGCCCACGGACACGGCGTGGTGCACCGCGATGTGAAGCCGGAGAACATCATGCTCTCCGGCCGACACGCCCTGGTGATGGACTTCGGGGTCGCCAAGGCGGTGAGCGAGGCGACAGGACGGCAGTCGCTCACCACCGTGGGTGTTGCGTTAGGCACCCCCACCTATATGGCGCCGGAGCAGGCCACCGCCGACCCGCACGTGGATCATCGCGCCGACCTCTACGCGCTGGGCGTCATCGGCTACGAGCTCCTCACCGGGCGGCCCCCGTTCACCGGGAACACCCCGCAGCAGGTGATCGCGGCCCACGTGACCCAGGCCCCCGATCCCGTCACCCGCCACCGCGCCGCGGTGCCGGCGCCGCTGGCCGAGCTGGTGATGCGCTGCCTGGAGAAGAAGCCGGCCGACCGCCCCCAGAGCGCGCAGCAGATCCTGGACCGAATCGAGGAGATGGCGACGCCTAGTGGAGGGATGACGCCGACGGGGACGGCGCCGCACAAGGCCGTGACCCGGTCCCGGACGCCGCTCTATGCCATCGCCGCGCTCCTTCTCGTCACGGTGGTTGGCGGTCTCTGGGCGTGGCGCCGGCGTAGCGCGCTCGGCGCCGCAACCGGCCCGATGCGCCTCGCGGTGGTGCCCTTCGAGAATCTGGGTCCAGCCGACCAGGCGTATTTCGCCGAAGGGCTGGTGGACGAGGTGCGGACCCGGCTCACCGGACTCTCGGGGCTCCGGGTCGTGGCGCGGACCAGCTCGGAGGCATACCGCGGAACGAAGAGTACGCCGCAGCAGATCGGGAGAGAGCTGGGAGTGCAGTACTTGCTGACGGGCCGAGTCCGCTGGCAGGAAGCGGCCCCCAGCCGAGCCGCACAGGTGCGGGTGAGCCCCGAGCTGATTCGGGTCGAAGACGGCACCACGGCATGGGAGAAGTCGTTCGATGCCGACCCGTCCGATGCCTTCGCGGTGCAGAGCCGGATCGCAGGCGAGGTGTCCCAGGCGCTCAACCTGGCACTCACGCCTCAGGACAGCTCGAGCACCGGAGCCCGCCCCACCGAGAACGCCGCGGCGTACGACGCCTATCTCCAGGGCGAAGCGCTGCTGCAGCGCGCCGTCGTCACCGACTGGGACGGACGGCCCGCCGCCGCGTTGTTCCAGCGCGCCGTGGCACTCGATCCAGAGTTTGCCCTTGGGTACGCGCGGCTCTCCTACGCCTACATGCTCGTCTACTGGAATTTCAACGACCGGACGGAGCAACGATTGGCCCAAGGCGCCGACGCGGCGAATCGCGCGCAAGCCCTGGCCCCCAACCTCCCCGAAGCCCATCTCGCCATGGCCTACGTCCGGTACTGGGGCCACCGTGATTACGAGGGCGCCCGGCGGGAACTCGACCAGGCGCTCAAGACCCGGCCGAACGACGTCAAGTTTCTCGTGCCGAACGGTTATGTCGCCCGCCGGAGCGGGCACTTCGACGAGGCGATCGCGACGATGCGGCGCGAGGTAGATCTCGACCCGCGCAACCCCATCGCGATCGAGGATCTGGCGAACACGCTCATCTACGTCCAGTCTGCCGAGTCCTCGGAGCCGCTCTTCGAGCGGGCGGCACTCCTCTCTCCCCAATACACGAGTCTGTGGGCGGACTGGATTGCCGCCCGAGCTGCGAGCGGTAACGAGGAGCGGGTCCGGGACGTCATTCGTCGTGCCGAAATCGCACTCGGGAAGAGTTTTGCCGGGTGGTTCCTCCCCAACGATCACTACGGGCATCAGTTGCTCATCGCGACGGTGGCCGAACCGTCGTTCCGGGCCCGGCTACTGGCCGGCTCGATCGCGAGCGATCTGCCGCCCGATTCTCTGGGGATGCTGACCATGAAGGCGGCGCTCGCGCGCGCCGGCGGCGATGCGGTGGGAGCGGCCCGATATGCCGATGCGGCCTGGTCCATTGCCGGACGGCTGGCGCTGCGGGACCCGGCCGAGTCAAACTGGCACGTCTGGATGGCCCGGGCGGCGCTCCTCCGCGGGCGTCCCGATGATGGGGTGCGAGAGGCACGCCGGGCCATGGAGATGCTGCCCCTCGGCACCGATTATGTGGACGCTCCCGACCATCTCGCGCAGCTCGCGATGGCACATGCCATGGCCGGGCACGCCGACTCTGCCCTCGCCCATCTCAAGGCGCTGCAGACCGTTCCTTCGCTCTGGAAGGCGGGGGCGCTCCGCCTGACCTCAGAGTTCGCCTCGCTCCGGAACGATCCCCGGTTCGTGAAGCTGCTGGAGAGCGCGCCGAAGTGAATCCCTCCGCCGGTCACGGCACCGGCCGATAATTCGGCGTGAGCCCCATGTTGTAGAACATGAAGCTGTAAAGATCCGCCGTCTCGTCCAGTCGTTTGGACGTGCTCACCGCACCATGCCCCGAGCGGGTTTCGACCCGGATCAGCACCGGGTTCGGCCCGCGATGATCCTCCTGCAGCGTCGCCGCGAACTTGAACGAATGCGCCGGTACCACCCGGTCGTCGTGGTCGGCGGTGGTCACCAGCGTGGCGGGGTAGCTCACCCCGGGCTTCAGGTTCTGCAGCGGCGAATAGGAAAGCAGGTTCTTGATCTGGGTGGAATCGTCGCTCGACCCGTATTCCGCCGCCCAGTTCCAGCCGATGGTGAACTTGTGATAGCGCAGCATGTCCATCACTCCCACCGCCGGCAGCGCTACGTGGCAGAGGTCGGGGCGCTGGGTCATCACCGCGCCCACCAGGAGGCCGCCGTTGGAGCCGCCCTGCAGCGCGCAGCGATCCTTCGAGGTGTAGCCGTTCTTCTGCAGCCACTCCGCCGCCGCGATGAAGTCGTCGAAGACGTTCTGCTTGTTGAGCAGCATCCCTGCGCGGTGCCACCGCTCGCCGTACTCGGCGCCGCCCCGGATGTTGGCGAGCGCATAGACGCCGTCCTGCTCCAGCAGCGCCACCAGCAGCGGATTGAAGCTCGGTCCCGAGGTGATGTTGAAGCCGCCGTACCCGTAGATGAGCGTGGGGCGCTTGCCGTCGAGGTTGAGCCCCTTCCGGTACACCAGGAACATCGGGATCTTGGTCCCGTCCTTGCTGGGGTAGAACACCTGCTTGGTCTCGAACTGGTCCGGATCGAACGGCACCGCCGTGCGGCGGTAGACCGTCGAGCCGCCACTCGCGATGTCGTACTTGAACACCGTGGGTGGATAGGTGAACGAGGTGAAGGTGTAGAACAGCTCCTTGTCGTCCCGCCAGCCACCAATTCCGCCGACCCGCCCCAGCGTCGGCAGCCGGATTTCCCGCTCGAGCTTTCCCGCCAGGTCGAAAACGTACACCCGGTGCGCCACGTCCTTCATGTAGATCGCGAAGAGCCGGCCCCCGCCGGTCGAGGCGGCGTCGAGCGGCTCCTCCCGTTCCGGCAGCACCTCGCGCCACTGACCTTCTTCGGGGCGCGTCGGGTCGATGGATACGACCCGCCAGTTCGGGGCCTTCAGGTTGGTCCTGACCAGAAGCCGGCCCTCCACATCGTCGATGACGTCGTAACTGTCCTTGAAGCCGGTAATCACCGGCCGGAAGGTGCGGTCCGCCGAGGCCAGGTCACGAACGTATACGGCGTTGCCGTCGTTTCCGCCCACCGAGCGATCCGAGATGTCCAGCACCAGGTAGCGCTCGTCTTCGGTGACGCGGACGGTGTGGAAGCGCTTGGGGTGAGCCGGGTCCTCGAAGATCAGCTCGTCCTGCTCCTGCGGGGTTCCCAGCCGGTGGTAGTAGACCCGGTGATTCTCGTTGGACCCCGACAGCGCCTTGGTGGTGTCGGCCGGCGCCGGATAGCGGCTGTAGAAGAATCCGTCTTTGTACCAGCTCAGCCCCGACACCTTGACCCAGCGGATGCGGTCGGCCAGCGGCTTCCGGGTGGCGGCCTCCATCACCCGGTACTCCTGCCAGTCGGAGCCGCCGCTCGAGAGCCCGTAGCCGAAGTATTTCCCGTCCCGGGACAATTCGTTCGCGCCGAGCCGCACGGTCCCGTCCTTGGATAGCTGGTTGGGATCGATCAACACCTCGGGCGCGCCGTCCAGACCCTTCTGGATATAGAGCACCGCCTGGTTCTGCAGGCCGTCGTTCTTGGAGAAGGTGTACCAGCCGGCGGTCCGGCTCGGTGCGGAGATCCTGGGATAGTTGTAGAGGGTGCCCAGCCTGGCCCGGAGCTGGGCCCGGAAGGGGATCTTGTCGAGGTACGCGAAGGTGACCGCATTCTCCGCCGTGACCCAGGCCCGGACCGCCGAGGCGGTGTCATCCTCCATCCACCGGTACGGGTCGGCCACTCTGGTTCCGAAATAGTTGTCGACGTGGTCGATCTTCGTCGCTTTGGGGTAAACCGGCGCCTGGGCTCCACCCGGCGTTGGAAGCGCGAGCGCCAGCGCGCTCAGGAAGGTGACCAGGTGCGTGGAACGGATAGGGCGGGGCATCGGCGGATCTCCGGGGGATGACATCGGTTGGGACCGTGGCAAACTATCCGAGGAATCCGGACTCCGCCACCCGACGCCCGAGTGCGGACGTCGTTCCGGGGCGTATATTCCGGAATGCCCAAGACCCGCCTCGGCGTCGGATTCATCGGCAGCGGCTTCAACGCGCGATTCCACATGCAGTCCTGGACCGGGGTTCGCGACGCCGACGTTCTCGGCGTCTGGAGCCCCAATCACCGGAATGCCGAAAAGGCCGCCGCGTATGCCCGCGCCCTCGATGTAGGCGCCTGCAAGCCGTACCGGTCGATCCGGGAGATGGTGGCCGACCCCGCCATCGACGCCATCTGGCTCTGCGGTCCCAATCAGGCCCGGATCGCGAACGTCGAGGAGGTGGTGGACACGATTGCCCGCGGGAGGGGCAGGCTCTCTGGTATCGCCTGCGAGAAGCCGCTGGCCCGGAACGTCGCCGAGGCGAGGCGCGTGGTCGAGCTGGTGAAGAGCGTCCGTCTCCGACACGGGTACCTCGAAAACCAGGCCTTCGCGCCTCAGGTGGAGCGGGGACGCGAGCTGCTCTGGGCCCGCGGGGCGGCGCTGACCGGACGCCCTTACCTGGCGCGGGCCGCCGAAGAGCACAGTGGTCCGCACATGCCCTGGTTCTGGCGCGGCCGGCTGCAGGGCGGCGGGGTGCTCAACGACATGATGTGCCACTCGGCGCTGGTAGTCCGCCATCTCCTCACCAAACCGGGCGATCCGCTCTCGACGGTGCGGCCGGTCAGGGTGACCGGACACATCGCCAGCCTCAAATGGAGCCAGCCGGAGTACGCCCGGCGGCTCCGCAAGATGATGGGCCCGTCGGTCAACTATCGCCGGGAGCCGGCGGAGGATTTCGCCAGCGTCACCATCGAGTTCCAGACCCGGGAAGGCCAGACGGTAATCGGCGAGGCCACGACCTCCTGGAGCTTCGTGGGTGCCGGGCTCCGGCTCTCCGCCGAGCTGCTGGGGCCCGAATACTCGATGTCGTGGAATACCCTCGACACCGGGCTCAAGCTCTTCTTCAGCCGGGAGGTGAAGGGGAAGACGGGGGAGGATCTGGTCGAGAAGCAGAACGCGGAGATGGGGTTGATGCCGGTCGTGGCGAATGAGGCCGCCGCCTATGGCTACGAGGCGGAGAACCGCCACTTCGTGCGGGTCTTCCTGGGCAAGGAGAAGGCCCGGCTCACCTTCGACGACGGACTCGAGGTGGTCCGGCTGCTCATGACCGCCTACCAGAGTGCGGAACGGAGGACCACGCTGCATTTCCCCCCGCCCGGACTCGATCGTTTTGTTCCCAAGGTGGCCAAGGGCACCTGGCGGCCCTGAAATGCCGAATGGTCCCCTGGCCTGGGCCGCACTCCTCGTCGCCCTGGCCGCGGTGTTTCTGGTGCTGGAGGTGGTGTATCTCGTCTTCGTGATGGCCTGGGAGGACGCCAGGACGGCGGGGCTGGCCTACTACGGGGCGCCGCCCGCCGAACGCGAGCGCTTCCGCCGCGCGCTCCGGGGCCACGCGCGCCGGCTTGCCCCGATCATCCGGATCCTCGGCCGGCCGGCCCGCTTCAGCTTCGCACGGGTCGGGTTTCGGTATCGCGATATCGCCGGGCCCAGGGGCACATGCAGTGCCGAGACCTTCGCTCGTGCCGAGGCGTGGCCGGCCGGTCCGGGCGACGTTTTCGTCGCGACCCAGATGAAGTGCGGCACCACCTGGATGCTCCACCTGGTCTACCAGGTGCTGCGCCGGGGCAATGGTGACTTGGTGGAGTCGGGCTCCACCCTCCATGCGGTGTGCCCCTGGATTGAGGGCCGGAAGACGGTGTCCATGGAGGCGGCGCCTCTGGTCGGCACCGAGCGCCCCTCGCGGGTGATCAAGACCCATCTGCCGGCCACCCACACCCCGTGGAGTCCGGAGGCGCGGTATATCTACGTCGCGCGGCACCCGGTGTCCTGCTTCGCGAGCTGCGTCGATTTCATCAAGGAAACCGCCGGGCGGTTGGCACCCCCACCGGGTGTGATCGAGGAATGGTTCCGCTCCGAGGAGTTGATGTGGTGGGGCCCCTGGCCGGCCCACGTGGAGGGCTGGTGGCGGTGGTCGGAGGAGCGGAGCAACGTGTTGTTCGTAACCTTCGAGGAAATGAAGCGGGACCTTCCCGCGGTGGTGCGGAGGGTCGCGGAATTCCTGGGGCTCCGGCCGCTCTCGGAGCCGGAGCTCGATCGGATTGCCGAAAAGTGCGGGTTCCGGTACATGCAGGAGCACCACGGAACCTTTGAGATGCATCCGCCCACCATACTTGCGGCGGACGCAGAGTTTTTTCCACGCGGGGACGCCGACCGGCACGCCGGCGTGCCCGAGGAGACCCGGCGCCGGATCGCGGCCTGGTGCGCGGCCCGGATGGCGGGGAGCCGATTTCCCCTGGGACGGATCTATCCTGACGTGGCGGCGGGCTGAGGGGCGTCCCGCCTCGAAGCTATATTGCGCGAGCCTCGCCCCGCGCCCCGATTCCCCGTTCGCTTGAGCGCCCTCGCCCCGGAGCCCCGATGAAATCAAACGTCGGCCGTCTCTCCTTCATGATGTTCCTGCAGTACGCGGTCTGGGGTGCCTGGCTCCCCCTCGCGGCCCGCTATCTGACCGCGAGTACCGGAGAGGGCGGGCTCGGATTCACCGGTACCCAGATGGGCACGATCCTCGGGCTCGCCGGCTCGATCGGCGCCATCTGTTCGCCCTTCATCGCGGGGCAACTGGCCGACCGCTACTTCAGCACCGAGCGTTTCCTCGCGGTGCTGCTCGGCATCGGCGGGGTGATCAAGTGGGTCACCGCGAGCCAGCACGGCTTCAGCGCATGGTTGGTGCTCTCGATCTGCTACAGCGTCGTGTATATGCCGACGCTCGCCCTGTCCAATTCGATGGCCTTTGCCAACCTGGGCGATCGCGACCGGGAGTTTCCCAAGGTTCGGGTGTGGGGAACCATCGGGTGGATCGCGGCGAGCTGGATCTTTCCGATGATCTACCTGCAGACCGGACTCCACCTTCAGGGGATGCCGCCGTTCCTCGTGGGACCCGAGCTGCCCAACGTCACCGCCCGGCTGGCCGATTCCCTCCGCTTTTCGGCCCTGATTTCCTGGGGCTATGCCGTCTACTGCCTGATGCTGCCCCACACCCCGCCCCGGAAGGACGCAGTGGAGAAGCTGGCGTTCAAGCGGGCGTTCGGCCTTCTCCGGGAGCCGTCCTTCGCGGTGCTGGTGGCGGCCAGCCTCCCGATCAGCATCATCCACCAGGTGTACTTCCTGCAGACGCCGCCGTTCCTCTCCCATCTCGGGCTCCTCGACAGCCAGATCGGTCCCGCCATGACGATCGGCCAGTTCAGCGAAATCGCCATCATGGCGATGCTCGGCCTGATGCTGGTCCGGCTGGGCTTCCGGAACGTGATCGCGCTGGGGGCCTTCGCCTACTTCATCCGCTATATGATCTGGAGCTTCACCGCGCTGCCGGTGCAGCTCCTGGTCGCGAGCCAGGCGCTCCACGGAATCTGTTACGCCTGCTTCTTTGCCGGCGCCTACATCTACACCGACCGGGTGGCGCCAGCCGACGTGCGGCACTCCGCCCAGACGGTGTTCGGGATCATCATCCTGGGGGGCGGCCCCGTGCTGGGCGGCTTGCTCTCCGGCTGGCTGGCTGATACGTACGCCCGGTCGGGGGGCCAGGTGGACTACGGAGCCCTCTGGCGGGTGGTCTCGCTGATCGGACTCGCGGCGGCGGCGTTCTTCTGGACCTTCTTCCGGGAGCGGAAGGCGGCGGCGGCGGCCTGAGCGGCCGGGCGGCGGGTTCAAACCCTCCGTCCCCCGCCGGCATCCCACTGCCGTGTCCACCCTCGCGCTCGCCGCTGATCTTGGCCTCCGTACGGCTCAGCGAACTTCGACTCGCCGGGCGGATCCGGCCGAGGCGGCGATGAGCGATCTGGTCCGGCTCGCCCAGTCCGGTGACGAAGAGGCGTTCGGCGCGCTCTACCGCACCCATGTGGGGAGGGTGCATGCCCTCTGTCTCCGCCTGGCCGGAGACGCCCACGCCGCGGCCGATCTGACCCAGGACGTGTTCGTGCGGGCCTGGGAAGCGCTGCCTTCGTTCCGGGGGGAGAGCGCGTTGGGAAGCTGGCTTCACCGGCTGGCGGTGAACGTCTTCCTCGGCCAGCGCCGGGCCAGCGGGCGACGGGAGCGACGGGTGTTCGGCACCGGCGATCCGGCCCTGCTGGAGCGGCCCGGAGAGCCGGCCACGCCGGGCACGCGGCTCGATCTGGAGCAGGCAATCGGCGGCCTCCCCACTCGGGCCCGCCTGGTGTTCGTGCTTCACGATGTCGAGGGTTACCAGCACGAGGAGATCGCGCAGATGGCCGGAATTGCGGAGGGCACCTCGAAGGCGCAGCTCTTCCGCGCCCGCCGGCTCCTCCGGGAGGCCTTGGAACGATGACCTGCTCCGAGCTGAAGGACCGGCTCGACGCCTACCTGCGCGACGCGCTTACCCCGACGGAGGCCGCCGCGTTCGAGGGCCACCTGTCGGGATGCGCCGCCTGCGCCGGATTGCTCGAAACCGTCGGCGCGCCGGTGGCAGGGACGGCCGCGCTGCCGCGTACCGTTCCCCCGGGCGAGGATCTCTGGCCCGAGATCAGCGCCCGGCTGACGCCGCGCCGCGCCGCGATTCCCGGGAGAGTCGTGATTCCCGGCTGGCTGCTGGCCACCGCGGCGGTCCTGCTGGTCTCCCTTTCCTCGGGGATCACCGCCATCGCGCTCCGGAGCGGACCAGCGGCGCCGGCTGCCGCGGAGCCGCCGCGGCTCGGCGCCCAGGAGGCGGAGTTCGCCGCCGCCGCGGCCGACTTGAGCCGCACCCTCGAGCAGGCCCGGGGGCGGCTGGCGCCCGCGACCATCGCGACCATCCAGCGGAACCTCGCCACCATCGACAGCGCGCTGGCGGAATCGCGCCGGGCGCTGGCGCGGGATCCCGACAACTCGGCCCTCGAGCAACTGGTGCTGACGGCGTGGCGGCAGAAGGTGGATTTGCTCCGGCGGGCCGCGGCCCTTTCCACGGAGAGCTGATGCGCCGCCTGGGACTGCTGCTTCCGCTGCTGTTCGCCCTGCCGGCCGCAGCCCAGCAGAAGATCGTCGAGCGCCGGATCGCGGTGGACGCCGACGTGTCGCTCCGCATCACCAACATGGCGGGGCTCACCCGTATCATCGGCTGGGACCGGGATTCCATCGCCGTCTCGGGGACCGTGGCCGCCAACGGCTCGTTCTTCTTTGGCGGCCGGGGCCGCTACGCCAAGATGGGCGTTGACCGGCCCGACGAAACCCTCGCGGAGCCGGGCTCCACCCTGGAAATCCGGGTGCCCCGGGCGGCCCGCCTGTACGTTAAGTCAGGGAGCGCCGCCATCGATGCCTCCGGCCTCACTGGAGAAATCGAGTGCTACTCGGTGGGCGGGTCGATCAAGATCGAGGGCGCGCTGCAGGTGGTCACGGCCGAAACGATGGATGGAGCCATCGAGGTGATCGGCGCCATGGAGGTAACCCGGCTCAAGGGCGGCAGTGCGCCGGTAACCCTCCGGCGCGCCCGGGGCGACGTGCTCGCCAGCACCGTCGGGGGAGCCATTATCGCGGTCGAGGCGCTGCTCAACCGCGCCGACCTCAAGACCATTTCTGGCGCGATCACCTACGACGGTGCCGTGCAGCCCAAGGGCACGCTCGAAGCCACCACGCACAGCGGGAACATCACCTTCCGGCTTCCCTCGACCATCAGCGCCGAGTTGAGCGTCCAATCCTTTGCGGGAACCATCGACACCGACTTCTTCCCCAAAGGAAGGGTCCCCAAGTGGACCGCCGGCGGGAAGGAGTGGGTGGTTGCGCTGGGTGACGGTGCCGCCCGCATCCGGATGGAATCGTTCAAGGGAGACATCCGGATCCTCCGGCGCTGAGCCCGCCTCAAACCCATCGAGACTCCACGGCATCCCAGGTGAGACCGGTCGAGTGAGCCGGTGCGCCCACCCACGCCTTCGGAGGTACCGATGTTTTCCCGACTCTCGCTTGCCCTGCTGCTGACCGCCGCCGTGCCCACCACGGCCTTTGCTGGCCCCCCCTGGATTTCGATCGAGCTCCCCGCCAATCCCTGGGATCGGGACACCCGCGGCGCCTTTCTGGTGGTGCACGCCTTTCACCACGGTATTCCGATGAGCGCGCCGATCAGCGGCACCGCGGAAGGTCTCGTGAACGGCCAGCGCCGCACGGTGTCACTCACGCTGGAGAAGACCTCCCATGCCGGGGTGTTTGTGCTCCGCAATCAGTGGGGCAACGCGGGTCACTGGGTCCTGGTTATTACGGTGGACCAGGGTGAGCATCCCGGTGACGACGTGGCCCAGGCAGTGGTCGAGGTGTCCGAGGCTGGCTCAGTGGTGGGTGTCCGGGTGCCGACCCGGCCGGGTGCGGACGGATTCCCCCGCCGGGCGACCCAGGCGGAGATTGAATCGACCCTCCGCAGCGGAAAGGTCTCCTGACGATCGGTGCGGCCGGCGGCATAACGACGAACGCCCGGCCTTGCGGCCGGGCGTTCATCGCTTGCTGAGCAGCTTACGGCTTCTTCTTCGTGGTGTCCGGCTTGACCATCGTCCCCTTCTTGCCCTTCTTCTTACCCTTCTTGGTAGTGTCCTTGGCCGTTGCCGCCACCTTCTTCGTGGTGTCCTTGGCCACGGTCGTCTTGCCCTTCTTCTTGGTGGTGTCCGTGGCAACCATGGCCGTCTTGGCCTTGGCTGCGACCGGCTTCGGCGGAGCCGGGGTCTGCGCCACCGCGGTACCAGTCAGGAGGGCGGCGAGCGCGAGCGTAAAGAGCGAGGTCCTACGGGTCATCGGTGCACTCCTGGTTCGAGCGAGCCCTCTCGAAACGGTATGGTTTCGCGGGAAAGGCTGCCGGGCTCGGCGGACAGCTTACCCGTCAAAGGGCAAGCGTCATGCCGAGCCGGATCGGTCTGGAGAGGGCCTTTCCCGCGGAATGGCCCCCCGAGCGGACAGAGTGTCCCGGCCAAAACGCCCCGACCGGGACAAAATGTCCCGGTATTTCAGCTTTCCTCCTCCCCCCAGCGCTGCAGCATGCGCAGCAGGGTTCGGCGGGAAATCCCCAGAATTCGCGCGGCGCGCTCCCGGCTGCCGCCGGTGGTTTCGAGCACGCCGAGGACGTGGCGCTTTTCGACTTCCGCGAGCGGGAGCTGCGGCGCGGGCTCGCTGGGCCGCGCAGCCGGTGTGGCGCGCGAGGGAGAATCGCGCAGATCGGCGGGAAGGTGCTCGGGGCCGATGACGCCCTGGGCCGCGAGCACGATGGCGCGCTCGAGAACGTTCTGCAGCTCGCGCACGTTTCCCGGCCATGAGTAACCGAGGAGCAATGCCTCCGCGTCGGGAGCGAGCGCCACCGGCCCGCGCCGGTGCGCCGCGGCAAACTGGCGGAGAAAGTGGTGCACCAGGAGGGGAAGGTCCTGCAGCCGCTCGCGGAGCGGCGGCAGCTCCACCGTGACCACGTTGAGCCGATAGAAGAGGTCCCCCCGGAACCTCCCCTGCTTGACCAGCTCGTCGAGGTGCTGGTGGGTGGCGGCCAGCACCCGCACGTCCACCCGGACCGGTGCGTCGGCTCCGACCGGAGTGATCTCCCGCTCCTGCAACACCCGGAGTAACCGTGACTGCAGCGCCGGCGAGACGTCCCCGATCTCGTCGAGGAAGATGCTCCCCCGATCGGCCTCGCGGAACAGTCCCGGACGGCTGGCCGCGGCCCCGGTGAACGCGCCGCGGACGTGGCCGAAGAGCTCGCTCTCGAGCACCCCCTCCGCGAGGGCGGAGCAGTTGATTGCCACGAAGTGCTCTCGCGCCCGATCGGAGAAGCTGTGGATTGCGCGGGCGATCAGCTCCTTCCCGGTGCCGGTTTCTCCGGTGATGAGGACCGTCGCCTGGCTCGGCGCCACCCGGGCGACGGTCTTCATTACCTCGATGATGGCCGGGCTGTGCCCGACGATGACCGGCTCGCGTTCGTCGGTGCGCGAGGGTGATGCGGGCGCCGACGGCGGCGGCGCCAGTTTGCGCCGTTCCAGCGCCTGGGCGATTGCTCGGCGCATGCCGGGGAGGTCGTAGGGCTTGGAGATGAAGTCGTACGCCCCGGCGCGGATCGCCTCGCCGGCGGCCGCCGCGTCGCCGAAGGCGGTGAGCACGAACACCAGGGCGCGGGGATCCCGGCCCCGCACCGCGCGGAGCAGATCGAGCCCGCTGGCCCCTGGCATCCGGAGGTCGGTGAGGACGGCGTCGAAGGAACCGGCCTCCTCCAGCGCCTCGAGGGCTTTCTCCACCGAGAGGGCGCGCACCACGCTGTAGCCCTCCCGTTCGAGGACTTCCCCGAGGAGATGGCAGGCCTCCTCGTCGTCGTCCACCAGGAGGAGGCGGGCGGCGGCCGCGGTGGTGCTCATGCCTCGGCCCCCGCCGCCGGCAGGGTGAGGCGCCAGCGGGTGCCGGTGGCCGTCGGCTCGTGCACCAGGTCACCGCCCAGCGCGCGCGCCAGCCGGCGGCTTACGGTGAGCCCGAGGCCGGTGCCGAGCGGCCCTTTGGTGGTGGCGAACGGGTTGAACAGCTGCTGCTTTACTTCGGCGCTCATGCCGGGGCCGGTATCGCTGATGGTGAGCCACGAGGTGCGGGTATCGCCTCCCGCGTCGAGCGTCACCTGGCCGCCCTGGGGCATCGCTTCGATGGCATTCTTGATCAAATTGAGG
This sequence comes from Gemmatimonadota bacterium, assembly GCA_041482775.1. Taxonomy (GTDB): domain Bacteria; phylum Gemmatimonadota; class Gemmatimonadetes; order Gemmatimonadales; family GWC2-71-9; genus JABFSM01. Next base: position 13,408 of record JBGPEJ010000024.1, read on the forward strand.
AGGATCTGTTCCACCAGCTCCGGGTCACACCGCGCCCGGACCGGCGGGGCCTCCCGGTTCTCGACCACCCCGGTCACCCCACCCGCCGCCAGAGAGGGCTCCAGGAATTCGAGCATCCGGTCGGCCACCTGTCTCAGGTCGACCGGCCGGGCCGCGGGGTGGGGCCAGGCGCCGCGGGCCAGCCAGGCCCGCACGATCCCGCTCACCCGCTCGACCTGTCCCAGGACCAGATCCACCCGGTGCGCCGCGTCCGACACGGGGTGCTCACGCAGGTCCTCACGCAGCAGCTGGAAATGGCCGTTGAGGGTGTTCAGCGGGGTCCCGATTTCGTGGGCAAAGCTGGCCGAGGCTTCGTCCACCAGCGCCACCCGCTCGAGCCCCCGGGCCCGCTCCTCCAGGGCGAGGAGCGCGGCCCGCGCCTCGCTTTCCCGCTCCCGCTCGGCCAGCGCATGGCGGAGCTCGTTGTACCGGCGGGCCAGCGCCCGGAACTCGTTCGGGCCGATTTCCGGTGCGGCGGGGGCCAACCGCGGCCCGGCATAGGCGCCCTCCATCGCCTTACCCAGCGCCTGGAGCGGCGTCCCCACCCAGCGGGAGGTGATCCAGGCGATGCCCGCCGCCAGAACCACCCCCGCGACCGTGGCGAGGATCCACCCCCTGCGCCGCTCCGCGCGCGTCCACTCTTGGAGCCGCGCGGTCGAAAGCCGCAGGCTGAGGACCCCGGTCGTCCGGCGCCGCAGCCCCAGCGGTTCGGCCACCCGCCACGCCGGCCGATCGCCCTCCTCCTGCCAGACCAACTCCTGGTATCCGAGGACGGCCTGCTGATCCTCGCGGGCGAGCTGCGGCTGGATGATGGAATCGGTGGCAGCCGCAAGGGTCAGGCGGCCGGAGCGGTCCCGCGAGTAAACTGCTACAGAGGTCTGGCGCAGGTGGAGGCCCGCCCACGCCGCCAGTGCGGCATCCAATGCCGCGGGGTCTCCGGTCGGGGCGGCGCGGTTGAGATAGTCGGCCAGGGTCGAGGCGACCGCCATCGCTTCCAGCCGCAGATCCTCCAGCCGGGAGCGTTCCGACAGCGCCAGCGACACCTCGGTGACCACCACCACCAGCGCGGCGGCAAGGCAGGCGGCCAGGATCGCCAGGCGGCGGGGAAGACCCATTGCCATGATCCAATAATACCGCTGGGGCCGTGCCGTGACCGGCGATCCGGCGGCACGAGCCTTGCCCGAGTGGGTTGCACCTGGTTGAAACGCGCAGAGGAGACCGGACCGGCGATGGCGGAAGCCGTGCTATTCGATTTCGGAGGGACCCTGGACGCCGACGGACATCGGTGGAGCCAGCGCTTTTACCGTGGCTACCGCGCCGCGGGGGGCGGCCTGCCGATGGAGCCCTTCGAGGACCGGTTCGCGACCTCGGATCGCCTCCTGGCCGAGGTTCCGATGGTGGCGGAATTCGGGTTCCGGCGCACCGTCCAAGTGCAGGTGGAGTTGTTGCGGGAGCTGCTTCCCGACGGTGCCGCCGTCGATGCCGATGCCTGGACCGAGGACTTCGTGGAAGAGGCCCGGGCTACCGCCATGCGGAACCAGCCCCTGCTCGGGGCCCTCGCGGGGCGATTCGCGCTTGGGGTGGTGTCGAATTTCACCGGAAACCTCCGCCCCTGTCTCACCGAGCTGGGCCTGGAGCATTATTTCGAGGTGGTGTTCGATTCGGCGGATCTCGGGATCCGGAAGCCCGACCGGCGGATCTTTGCCGCCGCGTTCGACGCGCTGGGGCTTCCGCCGGCGCTGTGCTGGATGGTGGGGGACAACCCGTTCGCCGACATTGCGCCGGCCGCCTCGATGGGGTGTACCACCTGCTGGCTCGCGCCGGCCTCCCGCCCGCTGCCCGACGGCATCCGCCCCACCCGGCGGATCGCCTCACTGACCGAGCTCCCCGCCGTGCTGAGCTGACCGATGCACGCCCTCATCTTGGCCGGCGGCGAAAGCTCCCGACTCCGCTCTGACGGCATCGCGACGCCGAAGGCGTTCCTCGAGCTGCGGGGCCGCCCCTTGCTCTTCCGGCTCGCGGAAACGTTGCGGCTGCTGGGCTGTGACACCGTCACCGCGGCGGTCCGGCGCACCGCGCTGGCGGGCTCCGAAGCGCTCACCCGCGCCGCTGCGGTCGAGGGAATCCGGCTGCTCCCCTGTGAAACGCCGTCATCGCTCCATACCCTCGCCGAGGGGCTGGAGGCGGTGCCGCCGGGGCCGATTCTCTGCACCATGGTGGACACAGTCATGCGCGAGGAGGACTGGCAGCGGGTCTTCGCCCGCGCCGACCGGTTGCTCCGGAGCGGGGCCGATGCCTGCGTGGCGGTGACCCCCTATGTCGATGATGAACGCCCGCTCTACGTCCGCCGCCGGCCGGATGGATCGGTGGCGGCGTTCCAGGATCATCCGGTAACCCCCCCACTCGTCACCGGGGGAGTGTATTCTCTGAGCAGCGGGATCCGCGACCTGGCGCCCCGCGTGGTGGCCCTCGGGGTCGCGCGGATGCGGGGCTTCCTGGGCTGGCTGGTGGACCATGGCTATCGGGTGGAGACCGTGGAAGTAGAACGCATTGTGGATCTTGACCGGGGACGCGACCTCGCCGCCGCAACGGCGTGGCTCGAGGGCGCCGCCCCGGCCACCGGAGGGTCTGCCGTTCCATGAGCGCACGATTCAATGAGCGCCTGCGGGTGGTGGCGATTTCCCGCAGTCCGACGTACTCGCCGCTGCAGCACGCCACCAACGATACCGCTATCCTCGACGCGACGGTCGGCCAGCTCGAAGCCATCGGCTGGACCGCCCGCCGTCTCGGTGAACGGGACGTGGTAAATCATCCGCTCCCGCCCGCGGATCTCTACCTCAACATGTGCCAGGGTCCGGCGGCTTCGCAGTCGCTGGTGGAGCACGAGACGCTGGGTCAGCGCTTCTTCAATCGCCCTTCGAGCGTTCTCGGCTGCCACCGCCACCGGCTGATCCCCGCCCTGGCGGGAAGCGGCATCGCCTTTCCGAGCACCGTCCTGGTGCGCACCGACGAACCGCTGCTTCCGTCGGAACGCGCCGGACTCGAGTCGCTGGGGCCCGGCCCCTTCTGGCTCAAGCGCGGCGGAGTGCACGCGGAACGCCCCGAAGACGTGCTCAAGCTCGAAGCGCGGGAGCTGGAGCACGGGCTCGCGGAGTTCGCCGCGCGGGGGATTTCCCTGGCGGCGGTGCAGGCCCACGTGCCGGGGCCGGTGGTCAAGTTTTACGGTGTGGCCGGTGGCGCGCTGTTCCACGCCTACCTTGCCGAAACCAAGGAGCCGGTGACCCCCGCACTGGTGGATCCGGAGGCGCTCCGGACCCTGGCCTTCCGCGCCGCGGCCCGTCTCCGTCTCGACATCTTCGGCGGCGATGTGGTCATCGCCGAGCACCATCGCCCCGTCCTCATCGATCTCAACGACTGGCCCAGCTTCGCGCCGATCCGGGATGCCGCCGCGCGTGCCATCGCCGGGCACGTGCACGCGGCCCGGCCGCGAGGAGTCCTCCTGTGACCGACCTTGCCGTCCGCCTCCAGCTGCCGGGCCCCCGTTCGGCCGCCGTCTTCGAGGAGGAAGCCCGGTTCCTCGCCCCCGGCACCCAGTCGGTGGCGCTGTTCAGCCGGCTGTCGTTTGATCACGGTGAGGGCGCCATCCTGTGGGACGCCGACGGCAACCGGTACGTGGATCTCCTGGCCGGCGTCGGAGTGGCCAGCCTGGGCTACGCCCACCCCAAGTTCGTCAAGGCGTTGCAGGATCAGGTGGCCAAGATCCATGTCGGGAGCTTTGCCTCGAAGCCCCGCGCCGAGCTGGTACGGTTGCTCGCCGAGGTAACGCCGGGCGATCTCAACCGGACCCAGTTCTATTCCAGCGGCGCCGAGGCGGTCGAATCGGCGCTCCGGCTCGCCAAGTCCGCGACCGGCCGGAGCGAGGTGGTCGGGTTCTGGGGCGGGTTCCACGGCAAGACCGCCGGGGTTCTGCCGCTCCTGGGCGGCAGCTTCAAGCACGCGCTGGGTCCGCTGCACCCGGGCCGCTACAGTACGCCCTACGCCAATTGTGCCCGCTGTGAGCTGGGGCTCCAGTTCGACAGCTGTCACTGGCGCTGCGTCGAGTTCCTGGAGCGGAAGATTGCGCTCGAGACCAGCAACGACGTCGCCGCCATCATCGTTGAGCCGATCCAGGGAACGGCCGGCAACGTGGTTCCGCCCCCCGGGTATCTCCGGTTGCTCCGCGACCTGGCGGACCGGCTGGGCGCATTGCTCATTGCCGACGAGATGATCACCGGCTTCGGCCGGACCGGCCGGATGTTCGCGGTGGAGCACGACGGCGTGGTGCCCGACATCCTGACGGTCGGGAAGGGATTCGGCGCGGGATTCCCGATGAGCGGGGTCATCGCCCGGGAATCGGTGGCCTTTGCCAAGCCGTGGGCCAACCCGAGCGGAAGCTCCTCGAGCTATGGAGGGAATCCGCTCGCCGCCGCCGCGGCGCTGGCGTCGCTCCGCATCGTGCGGGAGGAGGGGCTGGTGGAGCACAGCCGGGCGCTGGGCGAGCGCATGCTGGCGGAAATGCGCCGCTGGGAGCGGGAAATCCCCATCGTCCACGACGTCCGCGGCCGCGGCCTGATGATCGGGATGGACTTGGTCAAGCCCGGCACCACCACCCTGCTCGACAAGAGCGACGCCCGGGCCATCTTCGACGGCTGTCTGTCGCGCGGGGTGGTGGCGATGATCTACAATCCGGAGGTGCGCATCAATCCGCCGCTGGTGATTACCGACGACCAGGCCTTCGAGGCCCTCGCCATCATGGAAGAGGTTCTGCGTGACGCCGCCGACCGCCTTGGCGCATAAAGGGGAAGTGGTGGAGGAGTGGATCGACCTCCACTTCTTCCGCCCCCTCGGCATGCGCGTGGTACGGGCGCTCACGCCCACGGGGGTGAGCGCCGACCAGGTGACGATCGCCGCCCTGCTGGTGGGCCTCGTGGCGGGGCACCTCTTCCTCTATCGCAGCCTGGTGCTCAACGCGCTGGGGCTGGCGCTCTTCATCGTCTCTGATGTGCTCGACAGCGCCGACGGACAACTCGCGCGGATCCGGGGCTCCTCGACCCGCTTCGGCCGAATCCTGGACGGAATCTCGGACAATGCGCGGTTCGTCAACCTGTATCTCCATCTCACCCTCCGGCTCTACCTCGTCCACCTGATGCCGCTGCCGGCCCTGCTGATCCTGGTCGGAGCCGCGGGTTTCAGCCACTCCCTGCAGTCGGGTGTCGCGGACTTTCTCCGCCAGGCCTACTCGTTCCTTACCGGCGGCAGCGGTGAGCTCGACCTGCCGGAAGACCTCGCCGGGGAAACCGCCCCCGGTCGGCTGGCGCGCCTCGAGCTCGCGATCTATACCGGCTATATCGCGCGGCAGGCCCGGTGGTGTCCCAACTCGGTCGCCGCGGCGCGGGCGGTACGGCGGGGCGAGGCTCCGCCGGAGCTGGCCGAGGCGTGGCGGGAGCGCCAGGCCGGCCCGGTGGCCCGCTGCGGCCTGATCGCCCAGAACGTCCGATTCCTTCTCCTCGCCGTCACCGCGTGCGTCGGGTGGCCTCAGGGATTCCTCTGGCTGACGCTGGGCCCGCTCAACCTGGCGCTGCTCTGGGTGCTCTGGTCGCACGAACGGACGGCGGCGGGCCTCCTCCGCGTGTCGGTCCGGGAACCCGACCTGGTGCCTGCGGGCAGCGCCTGATGCCGCCCAAGCGCGGACTCCTGCTCGGGCTCGGCGGGATCGCGCGTCAGTCACACCTCCCCGGATTTCTGCAGGGCGATGGCGTGGCGGAGCGTCTCCGCGTCGTTGCCACCGTAGACGCCGCGCCCGACACCGCCGGGGTCGAGGGCATTCCCCATTTCGTCGATCGGGAACGGGCTCTCGAGGCCGGCCCGATCGATTTCATCGATGTCTGTACCCCGACCGCGAGCCACCTGGAGTTGACCCTCTGGGGGCTGGAGCGGGGCTATGATGTTCTCTGCGAAAAGCCGGTGGCGTTGACCCGGCAGGAAGTGACAGCGCTCCGCGCCGCGGCCGCCGGGGGGCGAGTTGTCATGCCGTGCCACCAGCATCGTTACAACCGCGCCTGGCGGCAGCTTCGCGCCTGGCTCGACGAGGGAGCCATCGGTCCCTGGCACCTCGCTGAGTTTCAGGTGCACCGGCTGGCGGCGGATGCCGGTGCCGGCGGGGCCGAGCGGCCCTGGCGAAGCGTCCGGGGCGAGGCTCGGGGCGGCATCCTGCTTGACCACGGCACCCACCTCATCTATCAGTTGCTCGACGTCGCCGGGATGCCGGCGTCGGTGCAGGCCTGGACCGGCCGGCTTCGCCACCGGGACTACGACGTCGAAGACAGCGCCCACCTCCTGCTGGAATTCGAGAACCGGCTGGGGACGATTTTTCTGACCTGGGCGAGCGATCGGCGGGAGACCAGCGTGCGGTTCATCGGCAGCGACGGCAGCATCGAGTGGTCGGGGGGATGGCTCCGGCTCGCCGGAAAACATGGCCCGAGGGCCCTGGACTTCACCGCGGAGCTGGAAAAGACCAGCTACGCCCGCTGGTTCGCGAGCCTGTTCCATGAATTCGCCGACCGCGTCGAACGCGGCGACGGCGCCCAGCCGCTGGAGGATATCGACCGGGTGACGCGAGTGCTCGAAGCGGCGTACCGCGCTCACGCCACCGGTTGCCGCGTGGCGCCCTGAGTGAGCCGGACTGTCCGGCTCGTCTTCTTTCTCGTCGGCGTCACCATCGTGACGCTGATGGTTTGGAAGAGCGGGCCCGCCGTGTTGCTGGAAGGGGTCCGTTCCTCGGCCTGGGTGATCGCTGCGCTGATTCCCCTCTGGGCGCTGGTCTATCTTCTCAACGCCATCGCGTGGCGGCTGCTCACCTCCGCCGGGGGGGCCCAGATCTCGGTCCCCCGCGCCATGCTGATGACCGTGGTCGCCTTCGCGGTCAACTATTCCACCCCGCTCATGAGCTTCGGGGGAGAACCCCTGAAAGTGGTGGCGGCCTCGGCGGCGCTGGGCCGCCGCCGGGCGGTGGGTTCGGTGGTGGCGTTCCGCCTTCTCCACGCCCTCGCCCACGTCCTGGCGTTTCTCTTCGCGCTGATTCCCGCCGTGATCCTCCTCCCCCACACCCTGCCGGTCCTCTTGGTGGCCGCAGGCACGGGCGCGGTCCTGTTCCTGATCGTCCTCTTTCTGTTTTCGCGGCATCGCGAGGGCCTCGCGATGCACGCGCTCCAGTTGCTCCGCCGCCTCCCGCTGCTCAAGCGTCTCGCGATCCGGCTGGAGCCCCGGGCCGCCGCATTCCATGAAATCGATGAACACGTCACCGCGGTGTACACCTCCGCGCCCCGCCGCTTCTACGCCGCGCTGGGCGTCGAGATGCTGGCGCGGTTCCTGGCCCTGACGGAATACTGGGTGATTCTCTACGGAATGGGGCTCGGGGTGGATCCCTGGAGGGCGCTGGTGGTGGGCAGCTTCTCCTCGCTGGTGGTCAACGTCCTGATCTTCCTGCCCTTCGAGCTCGGGGCCAAGGAGGGAGCGCTCACGTTGATGTTCGGGTGGCTCGGTGTGACACCCGGGCTCGGCCTGGTGGCCGCGGCCTTGAGCCGGCTCCGGGAGTTGGTCTGGATCGCGATCGGGTGGGGTCTGATCTG
>JBGPEJ010000025.1:0-21034 GCA_041482775.1 Gemmatimonadota bacterium
AGCCGCTCCAGCGCCGCCTCCAGATCCATCCGGAGGGCGGTGTCCTCCCGGCGCAGCGGAATCACGTCGTCCTGCAGCTCGTCGGTTTCCCGGTATTTGTTCCGCCGAAGCCGCATCAACGCCTTGCTCGAGGCGATGGTCCGGATCCAGCCCCAGAGGCTCCCGTCACCGCGAAAGCGGGCGATGCTCCGGAATACTTCGAGGAAGGTTTCCTGCAGCACGTCCTCGGCGTCTTCGGTGGTGCGGCAGATCCGGCGCGCCAGATTGAAAACCGGCGCCTCGAAGGCGCGGTACAGCGCCTCCTGCGCCGCCGGGTCCCCCGCCTTGACTCGCGGGAGCACCGCATCGGCATCCGCCAGCCGGTACGCATCCATGACGAGGGTCCTGGTCAGCACGACTGTAAAGATGCAGGGGAAGCGGAGATAGTCGCAGGGAGGGAAGCGCGATCCCACCCCGATCGGCACACATTGGTTATAACATGATAATATACGGTAGTCGCTTCTCCTGAGCCGCTAGATTTCGTCTATGCCCGGCTCCGCACCCCAACTCTGGCTCCACCATCTTGCCGATGAGGCGGACGCCGCCTTCCTGTACGGCGAGCTCGCCGGCGCCGAGCCCGATGGCGACCGCAAGAGGATCTACCGGAAGCTCGCGGAGGTCGAAGACCGCCATGTGGCGGCGTGGCGGCGGCTGCTGGCGGAGCAGGGGTTCGAGGTCGGGGTTCCCAAGCCCAGCCTCCGCGCCCGCGGGATGGCCTGGCTGGGCCGTCGGATGGGGCCCAAGACTCTGCTGCCCATGCTGCTCGAGGAGGAGGGGCGGGAGGTCAAGAGCTACCTCGATCTCTACCGCGCCTCCCCCGAGGGCCCGACCGGCCCGACCGCTCTCCTCCTGGCCAACGAGTCCAAGCAGCACGCCGAGCACATCGCGGGGCTGATCGGACCCGGCACCGGGGGGGAGCCGTGGCACAAGACCGGCGCCGGGGGGTTCCTGCGCAATGTGGTGTACGGCTTCAACGACGGGTTGACCGCCAACTTCGGCCTGGTGGCGGGCATGGTCGGCGCCCAGACGGCGATGGGCGGAGTGACCCATAGCGTCATCGTCGCCGGGTTCGCGGGAATGGTGGCCGACGCCCTCTCGATGGGCTCGTCGGGCTACCTGGCGGCGAAGAGCGAGCGGGAGGTCTTCGAACACGAGATCGCGATGGAGCGGGAGGAAATCCGGCTGATGCCGGAGCTCGAGCGCGAGGAGCTTTCGCTCATTTACCAGGCCAAGGGAATCCCCGCCGATCAGGCCGGCCAGCTCGCGACCGCGGTCATGGCCGATCCGGAAAAAGCGCTCGAGGAGAAGGTGCGCGAGGAGCTCAAGATCGGCGCCGCCACCAGCACGCCGATGCGGGAGGGGTGGGTAACCGGCGTGGCGACGGCGTTCGGCGCCTTCATTCCGGTGGCCCCGCTCCTGTTCAGCACCAGCCAATGGGCCATCTGGACTTCCTTCGCCGTGGCGATGCTCTCGCACTTCGGGGTCGGGGCGGCGCGCAGCTTCTTCACCGGCCGCGGCGCGTTCCGGAGCGGGCTCGACATGTTCGTGGTGGGTCTTGGCGTCGCGCTGGTGGGGTACTTCGTGGGCGACTGGGTGGTAAAGGTCCTGTGACCGTCGAAGCGGCTCCGCGGCTCTTGCCGACCAACGATCTTCTCGCGCTGGCGCGTCGCCTCGAGCTGACCGACGCGCTGGCCGGTGTGGAGTACGCCGCCACCCTCCGGCAAACCGGGCTCCTTCCGGAGGCTACTTCGCTCGCCGTGGGGGGCGGCTACGCCACATTCGCGGGAGCCGATTCGCCGATTACCCAGGCGTTTGGACTCGGGCTCCATGGTCCGCTGCCGGCCCCGGACGTCGACCGGCTGGAGCGGTTCTTTCTCGATCGGGGCGCGCCGGCGGCTGTCGAGCTCTCCGCTCCGGCCGAACGCTCGCTCGCACCGGCGCTCCTGGCGCGCGGCTTCATGGTCAGCGAGAGGAGCCAGGTGCTGGTGCGCCGGCTGGCGGAGCCGATCCCGCTGGCGCAAGTGCCGGCCGGCGTGGTAATCCGTCGCGCCGCCCCGGATGAAATTCCCGAGCTGACCCGCGCCGTGATGGGAGGGTTCTTCGACCGCTCGCCCGCGCCGGCCGGGCTCCGAGCGGTGATGGAGGCGCGCTACCGGATGCCGACGGCATCGCCGTTCGTGGCGCTGCGCGACGGCGGGGTGGTGGGCGGCGGAGTTCTCATGATGCACCGGCGGGTGGCCTCACTGGGGGGCGCCGCGACCCTGCCCACCGCGCGGGGGCTCGGCATCCAGCGCGCGCTGATCGCGGCGCGTCTGGTGCTGGCGCGGGAAAGCGCCTGCGATACCGCCATGGTGGCCACGCTGCCCGACACCGCCTCCTACCGGAACGCGGTTCGGGTGGGATTTGCCGTGGCCTACGGGAGGGAGAAGTACACCAAGAGCGCCTAGGGCCTCCGCTCGTACACCACCCGCCACACCCGCCCCCGCTGATCGTCCGTGATATACAGAGCCCCATCAGGCCCCTGGGCCAGCCCGACCGGCCGATGCGCGGCTCCGCCGGGGTCGAGGGTACCGGCGGCGAAGTCGTCGGCGAAGGTTTCGTATTCCGGTCCGAAGGCGCCGTTGATTCGCGGAACGAAGACCACCTTGTACCCCGCCTGCGGCATCGGGGCCCGGTTCCAGGACCCGTGAAAGGCGATGAAGCCGCCGCCGCGATAGTGCGCGGGGAACATCGCTCCGGTATAGAAGAGGAGTCCGTCGGGTCCCCAGTGTCCGGGGAATCCGATCACCGGCGGTCGTGCGGCGGCACAGCGTCCCATCGTCTTCCCATCGCCGCCGTACTCGGGAGCGAGCACCTTCCGGCCGAGCGCATTGTCGTGAAAGCAGTAGGGCCACCCGAAGTCGCTGCCCTTTTCCACCGAGACGAACTCCTCCGAGGGCTGCTCGGCGCTCTGCTGGGCGGTGTAGAGTTGCGGCCAGATCTGGGCCAGTCCGTCGCGGCCATGCGAGACGGCGTAGAGCCGCCCGCCCGCCGAATCCCACGCGAGGCCCACACCGTTGCGGAGCCCGGTGGCCCAGCGCTCGCCGTCGACGGGGTGCCGCTGCCGGAGTTTTTCCGCGGAGTAGCGCCAGATTCCCGCGCGATTCTCCAGCTGGGGGCAGGGGTCGGGTCCGCGCCGCGCTCCGGAGGGGGTGCAGACGTTACCGTCGGAGCCGACGTGCACGAAGAGCATCCCGGCGGCATCGAACGCGAGGCTCCGGCTGATGTGGCCGTCGGGCGGGATGCCGAGGACGATGGTGTCCGGTGGGCCCGCCGGGCCCATGCGGTTGGCGGTGAGCCGGATCCGCTGCACCGTGGTCTGAGTGGAGAAGTAGATCCAATCACCGCGGAGCGCGATGCCGGTGCCGCCGTCGGTGGGAATGCGGACGGTGACGTCGGCGCGCCCGTCCCCCGTGGTGTCCTTGAGGATGACAATGCCGCCAGCTTCCCGCCGTCGGGAGGTGCCGGTGCTGGTGCGGCGGCCGGGCTCGAGCGCCACGTAGACGATCCCATCCCGGCCGACGGCGATGTGACGCGCCACGCCGATTTCATCCGCGAAGACCGAGGCGCAGAAGCCGGCGGGGAGGGTAATGCCCCCGTTGCCGCGGTCGCAATCGGGATGGGCCGGGTCGGCGCCGACCCGCGAGCACGCCGCCAGAACGACGAGGAGCCGGGGAATCGTTGCGGAGCCGATGGGTTTCATCTTCTGAAGCTATCCGTGGTCACCTTGTCCCGACAGCCCAGCGGCGATAGGCTCCACCGTACGCCCGATTCCGCTCCGCCTTGAGGCCGACCATGCTGCGCCCGGTGTTACTCCTCCTCCAGATCGCGGCTTCGGGCGCGCCCGCCGTTTCTCCAGCGGCTCCGGTCCGGCAGGCCACCGAATTCTCCCGCCTGGTGGCGCGGCTCTCGGAACCGGGCGGATACTTCGACAGCGACAATCTGGTCTCCAATGAAACATCCTACCTCCATGTACTCCCGGCGCTCCGGGCGCTCAATGTGCGGGGCGGGGCGTACCTCGGCGTGGGGCCGGAGCAGAATTTCTCATATCTGGCCGAGATCAAACCGCGGCTGGCGATCCTGATCGACATCCGCCGGGACAATATGCTGCTGCACCTCCTCTTCAAGGCGATGTTCGCCGAGGCGAGGAACCGGCTCGAGTACCTCTGCCTGCTGTACGGCCGGCCGGCTCCGGCGGACCTGGCCTACTGGACCGACCTGCCGCTCGAGGGCCTGCTGGCCTACCTGGACCGCACCCCGGGAGACTCGACGCTGTACGCCAGGCAGCACCCCGCGCTCATGGAACGGGTGGCCCAGTTCGGAGTGCCGCTCAGCGACACCGACCGGGTCACCCTGCAGCGATTCCACGACGAATTCTTCACCTCGGGGCTCGACATCCGCTTCACCAGCAAAGGCCGCCCGGGGCGCCCGGGGTACCCCGCCGAGCGACAGCTCTACCTTTCCACCGATCTTGACGGCGCGGCGGTGAGCTTCCTGGCCAGCGAGGACCGCTTTCGCGTGGTGCGGGAGCTGGAGCGGCGCGACAAGGTGATCCCGGTCGTGGGGGATCTCTCGGGGCCCATCGCCATGAAGGCCATCGCCAAGTATCTCCGGGAAGGCGGCCTTCCGGTTTCCGCCTTCTACGTATCGAACGTGGAGATGTACCTGTTCCGGGCGGGGAGCTTCCCGCGGTACGTCGAGAACGTGCGGGCGCTTCCAGCCGGGCCGTCGAGCGTGATCGTGCGGAGCTATTTCGGCCGGGGGCGGTATGGTGGTGGGCCGGGGGTTACCGGTGCGATCGGTGATCCGTTCCCGCAGCCGCTGCCCGGCCATCTGAGCGCCCAGCTGATGCAGACGTTTCCGGCCTTTCTGCAGGTGACGGCCAAAGCGGACAGCGTGTCCTATCTGGAAGTGCTCACCAGCGGCGCAGTGGACCTCCGCGCGCCGGTACCTCCCCGGCGCTAGGCGCCGCCCAACCCCCGACCCGGATGCGCTCCGCATGACCGATCCGCCGCGCCCCACGCCGCCCGCCGCCGAGCGTCTGGGGGGAATCACCACCCTCCGCGGCAGCGGGCTCTGCCGCGACTGGAACGGCATCCGCTACAAAGGCGGGCTGGCCGGTGCCAACGCGGGCGCCCGGCAGCTTTCGATGAACGTCGCGACGATTCCGCCGGGCGGGGTGGCGTACGCGCACATCCACGTGGATTTCGAGGTGATGCTCTACATTCTCGAAGGCCGGGTCCGGCACGAGTATGGGGAAGGGCTCACCCGCACGCTGGAAAACGCCGCGGGGGACTTCCTCTACATCGAGCCGGGCGTGCCGCACGAGGTCTACAATCTGAGCGACAGCGAGCCGGTGGTCGCGGTGGTGGCGCGCTCCGACGCCGGCGAATGGGAACACATCGTGAGCTATCCGAGCCCACGGCGCACCCGGGACGGGATCGCGTGACGCCCTGGGTCATGCGGCTGATTCTCGCCAACGTCGTCGTCTTCTTCCTGCAGCAGTCTTCCGAGGCCGTCACCGACCTGCTGATCCTGGTCCCGAGCCTCGGCCTGATCCGCCCGTGGACCTTTGTCACCTACATGTTTCTCCACGGCGGCTTCGGACACATCTTTTTCAACATGCTCTCGCTCTGGTTTTTCGGGCCCCGGGTGGAGGACCGACTGGGCGGGCGGCCCTTTCTGGGCTTGTACTTCTCGAGCGGTATCATGGGCGGGCTGCTCTCGCTCGCGTTCACGCCGCACGCGGCCATCCTCGGCGCGTCGGGCGCGGTGTTCGGAGTGCTGCTGGCCTACGCCTGGTTCTGGCCCCGGGATCAGATGCTGATCTGGGGCATCATCCCGATCGAGGCGCGGTTCATGGTGCTCATCATGACCGCTATGTCACTCTACGGCGGGTGGAGCGGCAGTGGCGGGATCGCTCACTTTGCGCACCTGGGGGGGTTCCTGGGTGGGTACCTCTTTCTGAGATACCTGGGACGGAACGGCGGCATGCAGAAATTTAGGCGGCAGACCCAGCCTGCGGTGCCGCGGCTCGAGACCACCGCGGGGGCGATCGATCGGTGGAAGCGAATCAAGCGGGACCAGCTGCACGAGGTCAATCGGGATGAGCTGGACCGGATCCTCGACAAGATCAGCGCGGCGGGAATCGGGAGCCTGACGCCGGGCGAACGTGAGTTTCTGGATCGCTTCAGCGCGAGGCACTAATTGGGCTTGGGACCCAGCGTCACCGGGAGTTCCTTCCGGGCGGCCCACTCGTTCATCGAGCCGTCGTAGAGCCGTACCTTGAACCCCAGCAAGCGGGCGGCAAAGTAGAGCTCGCTGGCCCTCGTCCCCACCCGGCAATAGGTCACGACTTCCTTGCCCGGCGTGGCCCCCGCGGCGGTGAAGAGCTGCTTCAGCTCGGGGCCCCCGAGGAAATGTCCGCCGGCAATGGTGGTGGTCCAATCGAGGTTGACCGCTCCGGGGATGTGTCCCGGCCGGGCCACCCCATCCTCGGTGATCTTCCCCTCGAATTCATCCGGTGTTCGCGCGTCGAGCAGGCTGACTGACGAGTCCTGCCGGTGGGCGTTGACCCAGGCCCAGTCAGCCAGGAGCTCCGGACGGGGATGCAGGGTGAGCGCCGCACGGGGTGACTCGGGCGCCGGAACCGTGGTCACGGCTCCGCCGGCGCCCCGCCACGCGGCCAGCCCGCCGTCCAGCACCGACACCCGGGCGCCGAGCCCCAGATAGTCGAGGGTGAAGAAGAGCCGGGTGACCGGCAGGATCTCGCCATAGAGAACCACGCGGCTCCGGTCGCCGATTCCGAGCGATGCGAGCAGCGAATCGAGGTGCTCGACCGGCGGAAGCTCGGTGAGCAGCTCCCCCCGCCGGGTGGTGAAGTCAGCCATCGCGATGAACCGTGCGCCGGCCACGTGGCCCGAATCGTAGGGCGCGCGGCTCCGTTCGACCTGGAGCAGGACCAAGCCATCGTCGGCGTGGTGGCGCTTGAGCCACTCGGCCGATACCAGCAGCCCCGGCGCGGGCTCCCGCTCTCCGCAGCGGTCCTGGGCGCGGACGGGTACCGCCAGCAGCTCCATGCCGGCCAAGAGAAGAGCGGTCCACGCGCGCCGCATCAGGAAGGAGGATCGCCTCATCGCGGGGTAGGTCCGGTGACCATGGGAAGCTCGGGCTTCCGGCTCCACTCGCTCATCGAACCGTCGTAGAGCCGCGGATGCCAGCCGAGGTAGCGCGCAATGAAGTAGAGATGGCTGGCGCGGAACCCCACGGTGCAGTAGGTGATCAGCTCCCGCCCATCCTTGACGCCGGCATCGGCGAAGAGCTTGCGGAGCACCTCGGGAGGCTGCAACCGCGACGGTGTGCCATCGAGCGCCGCCGGACCGTTGCTGAAGGTCTGTTCCCACGGCAGGTTGACGGCCCCGGGGATATGCCCGAAGCGGGGCAGCCGTTCGGAGTGATCGGTGCCGGCGTATTCGCCGGGGGAGCGGCCGTCGAGGAGGGCCAGGGCGGAACCGTCGAGGTGGGCCTTGAGCCACGCCGCATCGACCACAATCTCGGGATGCGCCCCCGCGGCCAGATGCCCGCGGGACCAGGCGGGGGTGTCGGTGGACACCGGCTGTCCGCCAGCCCGCCAGGCCGCAAGGCCGCCGTCGAGCATTGCGCTCCGGTCGCCCAGTCCGACGTAATCGAGCGCCAGGAACACCCGGGGCGACATCCAGGTATCGCCGTAGAACACGATCCGGGATCGCTCCGTCACGCCCAGGGCTTCGAGCAGCGAATCGATGCGCCCGGCGGTGGGAAGCTCGGCGCCGGGGGGAGCCTGCAGGAAGAAATCGTGCGGGTTAACCCATCGGGCGCCGGGCACATGACCCTTGTCGTAATCCGCCCGATCCATCGACACGTGGAACACCACGAGATCGGCGTCGGCGTGGTGGGCCGCCAGCCACGCCGGCGACACCACCAGCGAATCGACAGTCCCGACCAGCAGCCGCGTGGCGAGGAGCAGGAGGTGCATGCTCACTCCGGCTTGGGCGCAGCGGGATTGTCGACCGGGAAATCGGCGTGCCGGGCCCAGTCCTGGAACGAGCCGTCGTAGAGCTTCGCGGTGAAGCCCAGGTAGTGGGCCACGAACCACACCAGGGACGCCTGCTGCCCGATGTGGCAGTAGGTGACCACGGTCTGGCCGTCCTTGACGCCGGCCTGGGCGAATACCGCTTTCAGCGCCACGGGAGTCAGGAACCGACCGGCGGAGTCGACCATGCTTCCGAAATAGATGCTCGCCGCGCCGGGGATATGGCCATTGCGGCCCTGATGGGTTTCCCGCCCGTTGTAGAACGAAGTGTCGCGAGCGTCCACGATTCTGACCTTCTGATCCTGCAGGTGCGCCTTGACGAAATCGGCGTCCACCACGAGCCCGGGGTTCGGCTTCACCACGAAGTGGCCGGGCGTTACGGTGGGGAGGTCGGTCGTGACCGGACGCCCCTCGCTCTTCCACACCTCGTATCCACCGTCCAGGATCGAGACCCTGCCGCCCAAGCCGGCGTATTCGAGGGTGAACAGGGTCCGCGAGGTCGGTGAAAAATATTCCTTGGCCCAGTAGAGCACGACGCGGGAGTCGTTGGAGAGTCCCTTCCGCTCCAGCACCGCCTTGAGCGAGTCGGGGCTGGGGAGCTCGAGCGCCAGCCCGCCTTCCACCCGGGGCGCAGCGAGCTCCGAGAACGGATTGAGGAACAGCGCGCCGGGAATGTGGCCTTCGTCATAGGACGGCTGGGAGGTGCGGTCTCCGATCTGGAAGATCACCAGCCCGGGATCGTGCAGGTGCTGGGCCAGCCAGGCGGTGCTGACGACCATCGGCTCGGCGGGCGGCGCGGCCGGTCGGGGGGCCGGCGCGAACGCGAGCACAGCGAGAAACCAGCGTGTCATGATGGCCTCCATTGGTAGTTTCACCGACGGCGGGGGGAGGTCGAAGGTTTCAACACCCGCATGTCATCGAATTGTCATTGCTCCCACACGCCGGAGAAAGGTCGAGTCCCCTGATTGGTAGGTGACCCTTTCGGGAAGGCCCGATGTTCGATCAGCTGGTGTACTCCAAGGCGAGGGGGAAGCTCCGCCCGGCGCGAGGCCTGGCCGTCGCGGCGCTGCATGGGATCGTAATCGCGGGCGCAATCCGCGCAACGGCTGGAGGGACGGTTCCGGCGCCGACGATCCGGGCAGATACGACGGTCTTTGTGCTCGAAACACCGCTCCGCCCGATCCAGCCCGCCGCCCCGGCCGACGCACCCACGGTCACGGCGGCGGCTCCCCTCGAGCTGGCCACGCCGCCCACTGCCATGCCGACCTCGCTACCCCCGCCCGACCTCGGCCCGCGGTTGGACCCGGCGCTCCTGACCGGGAGGTTCCCGTTGCTCGGGCCGGGAACGCCAGGCGCTGATTCGACCAGCGCGGTCCGGGTGCTCGCGGCGGGCGAGGTGGACCAGCCCGCCGAGGTGGTATCCCAACCGAAGCCCCGCTATCCGCCGGTGCTGGAGCGCGCGGGTCTCGACGGCCGGGTGGTCGTCGAATTCATCATCGACACGGTGGGGCACTGCGAGCGGGGGTCGCTTCGGGTAGTGGAGAGCTCCCACTCCGGGTTCAACCCTGCGGCGGAGGAGACCATTCAGCGATCGCTCTTCCGTCCCGCGCGAATCCGCGGCCACGCGGTGCGACAGCGAGCGTTTCAGGCCATCGTGTTCCGGATCACTCCGGAATGACGGTCAGGGCAGGAGTGCCAGGGTTCCCGCCGCGGTGAGCAGCACCAGGAATCCGTCGGCGTCGCCCAGGCTGGTGAGCCGGAAGGCGGCGCTGCCGGGGTCGAAGTCGGGCGAGCCGAAGAATCGGCCGACCACGAAAACGCCTCCCTGCGGATCGGTGGTGACCGCGACCCCGGCGTTCTGGCGGGAGGGGTCGCTGGTCGACTCGCCGAACCGGCCGACCCAGAGGAGGCCCAGGGTCGGCGAGAGCTTCACCACGAAGGCATCGGCGGCCCCGCCGGTGCCCAGGCTGCTGAGAATCCGGGTTCCGGCGCCCGGATCGAAATCGATCGCTCCGGAAAACCCGCCGGTGAGGAGGAGATTACCGCTCCCGTCGACCGCGACGCGGGCGCCGAAGGTGCTTCCCGACCCGCCCAGCGTCGCAACGGCGGAGAAGACCCCGGCCGCGTCGTAGCGGGCCACGAAAAGATCACCAGGGCCCTGGCTGGTGCGGGTGGCGGTGGCCGGGCCGGGATCAAAGTCCATGATTCCGCTGAAGGCTCCCGAAATCGTGGCGCCGCCCGCCGCGTCGAGCGCCAGCGCGCCTCGGGTGATGGCGTCGTCGTTGGGCCCCCCGATGTCGCGGGTCCAGATCAGGGTGCCGGCGGAGGTGTAGCTCGCCAAAAAGATGTCGGCGCCGCCCTGGGAGGAGAGCCGGACCGGCGCGGCGTTCCGGGCGAAATCGGCGCTGCCGCGGAAGCTCCCGCTCACGGTGACGGTGCCCGCACTCGTCGTTGCCACCGCCGTGGCGGCGTCATCCTCGGTGCCGCCGACCGGCAGGGCCCAGCGAACCGTGCCGCCGGGGTCGAGTGAAAGCACGAATCCATCCTGCGCGCTTCCATCGCTCAGGATCGAGGGGCCGGGTGCGGGAAGTGCGTTGGCGGTTCCGGAAAAGCTGCCGGCGGCGTAGGCGTTGCCCGCGCCGTCGACCGCCACCGCGGCCACCTCATCGTTCGACAAGCCGCCGAATCGGCGGGCCCAGACCAGCGCGCCGTCGGCGGTGAATTTCGCCAGGAAGCCGTCCTCGCCTCCCTGGCTGTTGAGCACCACCGCGCCCGCTCCGGCGGAAAAGGTGGTGGCTCCTTCGAACCCGCCGCCCAGGTAGAGGTTTCCCGAGGCGTCCCGGGCCAGAGCCGTGACCGTTTCGGTGCCGGCGCCGCCGACGCGCGACACCCAGGCGAGCGCCCCGGTTGCGGTGTATTTCGCCAGGAAGACGTCGGTGCCGCCGAGACTGGTGAGCGCGTTGACCGCGGTGCCGGCGTCGAAGTCCACGCTGCCGGTGAAGGTGCCGGTGACGTATGCATTGCCCTGAGCGTCGGTGGCGACGCCCTGGATCAGATCGACGCCGGTGCCGCCGATGCGGAGCGCCAGCGCCGGGGTCCCCGCGGTCGGGGGGTTCTGCTGGCCGGGGAGGTTGGGCTCGATCAGCTTCCCCTTGCATCCCACCAGGAGGAGCGCGAATCCGACCAGAGAATTCGACACCGGCTGACGCATTTTCTGCCTCCCTGTGGCGGCCCAGCCGCCCCGGAGATTAGCCTTCCCCCACACCCCACGTCTACGTCCGGAGCTCCACGATGCGATGGCGCGCTCCCGTCTCCCTGCTGCTTCTTGCACTTGCAGGACGCCCGGGGACTCTTCCGGCGCAACAGTCGCTGCTCGATTCCGCCCGGACTCGGCTGGCTCGGCTGGAGGGCAGCGTACGGGTTGCCGGCCTCGACAGCGCCGTGGAGGTCCGCCGGGACCGGTGGGGCGTGCCCCACATCTACGCGAAAACGACGCACGATTTGTTCCTCGCCCAGGGCTACGTCGTGGCCCAGGACCGACTCTGGCAAATGGAGATGTGGCGCCGCACCGGCGAGGGGCGGCTGGCCGAGGTCCTGGGGCCTGACTTCGTGGCGCGGGACCGGCTTGCGAGGCTGCTGAAATATCGCGGGGACATGGCGGCGGAGTGGGCGAGCTATGCCCCCGACGCGCAAGCGATCATCCGGGCGTTCGTGGCGGGCGTCAACGCCTACATCGCAGAGGTGCGGGACCGGCCCCCCATCGAGTTCACCCTGCTCGGCTTCGCGCCCGAGCCGTGGGACGAGACGGTGCCGATTCAGCGTATGGGCGCCCTGTCGATGACCGACAACGCCCTGCGCGAGGTGACCCGCGCGGGACTCCTCGCCAAGCTGGGCCGGTCCCGGGTCGAAGCGCTGCTTCCCGCCGATCCACCCCGCCCGCTCGACCCCGCGCCTGGCCTCGACCTGAGAGGAATCACGGCGGGGTCGCTGGGCGCAGCTGCGGCCGACGGCACGATTCCGTTTCAGCGGATGGAGGGTTCGAACAACTGGGTGGTGAGCGGCGCCAAGACCGCCTCGGGGAAGCCGCTGCTGGCCAATGATCCGCATCGCGCCGTGGCGCTGCCGTCGCTCCGATACCTGACTCACCTGGTGGCGCCGGGATGGAACGTCATCGGGGCGGGTGAACCGGGGGTTCCCGGCGTCGCGGGCGGGCACAACGGCCGGATCGGATTCGGCTTCACCATCGTCGGGATGGACCAGCAGGACGTTTACGTGGAGCGGGTTAGCGTCTGCCCCGGTTTCCGGCAGTCGCGCGCCGCGCGAGCCGGCACGGCGCCCCGATGCACCTGGCACGACGGGCGCTGGACCCCCACCCGGGTGATTCTCGACACGATTCGCGTAAAGGGGGAGGAGCCGCGGGTCCTCCGGCTCGAGTTTACCCATCACGGACCACTGGTGGGCGAGGACACGGTCAAGCACCGCGCCTTCGCGCTCCGATTCGTCGGCAGCGAGCCGGGAACCGCCGGGTACCTGGCCCAGCTCTCACTCGACCGGGCGTCCGACTGGAAGGGATTCCAGGACGCGGCGGCGCGCTGGAAACTCCCGACCGAGAATCTGATCTATGGCGATGTGGACGGGAACATCGGATGGATCGCGGCCGGGCTGATGCCGCTCCGCTCCTGGAGCGGGCTCCTCCCGGTGCCGGGTGACGGGAGGTACGAATGGACCGGATTTCTCCCCGCCGGGGAGGTGCCGGCGGCGTACAATCCACCCTCGGGCTTCATTGCCACCGCCAACAACAACATCCTGCCGCGCGGCTACTCCCATCCGCTCGCCTACGACTGGGCCGAGCCGTTCCGGGTGAACCGCATTACCGAAGTGCTGCGCGATTCAGCGGGGTTCACCCGCGCCGATTTCGAGCGCCTCCAGCACGATGAGCTCTCGCCGCCGGCCCGGGAACTGGTGCCGGTGCTGCTGGCGGCGGCGCAGCGGCGGACCCTGGCTCCTCTGGAGACCTCGCAGCTGGGGATCCTCAGGGGCTGGGACTTCGTGATGCGGAAGGACCAGGCCGCGCCGCTGCTCTATTTCACCTGGTACCGCGCCCTTCGCACCCGGGTGCTCGATCGCCTGCTGGGCCCGCTCGCGCAGTCGGCGGGCGGAAGCATCGGCACGGGATGGATCCTTTCCCGGGTCATGCACCCCGATGCCTCGTTCGGCCCCCGTCCCGCGGAGCTCAGGTATTCGCTGATGACGGCTGCCTTGGCCGATGCCGCGGCGTCGCTGGTGAAGGAATACGGTCCTGATCCGGCGCGCTGGGCCTGGGGCGCGGTCCACCAGGCTCGCTTCCGGCATCCGCTGGCCGCGGCGTTCGATCTGCCATCGGCGGCGCGTGGCGGCGAGGCCAACACCATCAACAGCACGAGCGGTCCCGGCACCCGGCAAACCCACGGCGCGTCGTACCGCATCGTCGTCGATTTCTCCGATTTCGACAACACCACCGCAACGAGCGTCCCGGGCCAGTCGGGACAACCGGGGAGCGAGTACTACGGCAACCTGTTGCCGCTCTGGGCGGAGGGAAAGTACTTCCCGCTGCTCTACTCTCGCGGCGCGGTGGAGCGGGAGACGGTCCACCTGTTGTGGCTGATGCCCTGAGTCACCGCATTCCCGCTCACGGGGGCTTCGGCGTCACCCGCCCCACCAGCCGGCGCACTTCGGCGAGCGGAATCGCCTCGACCCGATTCCCGCCGCCTTCCATCGTCGTCGCCGTGAACAGGGCGTCGTAAATCGCCTCTTCGGTGGACTCGACCACCGCCTGAAACAACGGGTTCATCTCCTCGTTGCCGAGCTCGGTGGTGGTCAGCCGGGCGGCGTTTCGGGGGCGACGCACCGCCGGGCTGGTGGAGAAGGCGATGACGTAGTCTCCCGAGCCGTTTTGCGCCGCCGATCCGGTCCGGCCGAGCCCCAGCATGGCGCGGGAGGCCAGCCGCCGCAGGTTGCGGTCGGAGAGCGGCGCGTCGGTGGCGACCACGATGATGATCGACCCGTCGCCGCCTTTGTTGGCCGCGCCGCGGGTGACTCCGGTGCGGCCGAGCTCACGTCCGACCGGAACGCCGAGGATGGTGAGATCGCCGCCATGGTTGGCCTGCACCAGCACGCCGACGGTAAAGCCGGTGGCACCGGCTTGGCGCGACGAGGTCCCGATACCGCCTTTCCACCCGTAGGCGATCGTCCCGGTTCCCGCGCCCACACTCCCCTCGGCCACCGCGCCGGTGTCCGCCCCGACGATCGCGGCCCGGACCTGCTCGGCGGTGATCGGGCGGTTCCGGATGGCGTTGAGGAAGCCGTCGTTGGTCTCTCCCACCAGCGGATTGATGGACCGGACCGCCTCCATCCCCGGCTGCTCCAGCATCCATCCGACCAGCGCGTCGGCCGCCTTCCAGACGCACAGCGTGCAGGTGAGCAGGATGGGCGACTCCAGCTCGCCCAGCTCATTGGCCTGGGTGCTGCCCAGCAGTTTGCCGAACCCGTTGCCGACGTGAATGGCCGCGGGAACGCGGTCGAGAAAGAGATTGCCGCCGTGCGGGAGAATCGCGGTGATCCCGGTCCGAACGGAGTCGCCGGCGATCACGGTAACGTGCCCGACCCGCACGCCCGGAACGTCGGTGATGGCGTTACGCGGGCCGGGCTGGTAGATCCCCGGTGCGATGCCAAGCGCCCGGGCCCGAACTCGCTCCTGCGCCGCGAGAGCGGCGGGAAGCAGCAGGAGAGCCAGGACCCGTCGGCTCACGGCCGCGGCAGCTCGATCTCGTAGTGGAGGAACTCCTCGTCCCGCCGCCAGCCGAGTCCCTCATAGAGGCGCTGGGCGGTGAGGTTGGTGCGCTCGGTAGCGAGCGACATGCCGCCCGCGCCGGTGGCCGACGCATGAGCCCGGGAGCATTCCATCAGCTCGCGCCCCACCCCTCGTCCGCGGAAGCGGGGAGCCACGTACAGGTCGTTGAGGATCCACGAGCGACAGGCCGCCACCGACCAGAAGGAGGGGTAGAGCTGGACGAAGCCGGCGGCGGTTTCCCCGTCGAGCGCCAAGAAGACCACCGATTCGCTTCGCTCCAGCCGCTCCCGCAGGAAGCGTTCGGCGCGGACCGGGTCGGAGGGCTGCCGGTAGAATTGCCGGTAGCCGTCGAAGAGCGGGACCAGGCGGGGAAGATCGGTGAGGGTGGCGCGGCGAAGTTCCATGGTGCCGTAGTATATCGTCCCGGGGGCGGGGTGTCCTATACGGGAGGGGCCCGGGACACTCATTGGGTGCATGGGGTGCCAATGGAGCGTGACGAACTCGAGGTCGAGCTGGCACGAGAGCACCCCGACGCCTTTGCCTGGGCGCTCCGCTGTTCGTTCGGAGCCCGCGAGGATGCCGAAGACGCGCTGCACGCCGCGTACGAGCGGATCCTGGACGGCCGGGCCCGGTTCGACGGGCGGTCGAGTTTTCGGACCTGGCTCTTCGGCGTGGTGCGGCGGACGGCGCTCGAGGAGCGCCGCAAGGGATGGCTCCGGCTGGAGCGGCTCCGGCGCTGGTTCGATCACGCCGCGGCCCGGGAAGACCGGCCCGTGGATCCAGGCGGCGCCCTGGTGGAGCGCGAAACGGCGGGCCGGCTGCAGGAGGCGCTCCGGCGATTGTCTGAACGGCAGCGCGAGGTCATTCACCTGGTGTTTTATCAGGAGATGAGCGTGCAGGAGGCGGCGGTGGTGCTGGGCATGCCGGTGGGCACCGCCCGAACCCACTATGAGCGCGGCAAGACGCGGCTACGGGCGCTGCTTGCTGGAGGGGGCTTCCGATGACGGATGACGACGGCGACCTGCGGCAAGCCTTTCGTGCGGCACGGGCCGAGGACCGCTCCGGCGCGCCACCCTTCCGCCGCGTGGTGGAGGGCGGGCGGCCGGACGCCCGGCGCCGGCGAGCTCTGATCCCCGGCCTGCTCGTGGCCGGTGGCGCGATCGCGGGTGTGCTCATCGTGGCCCGCCTGGCCCGGGCGCCGGACTCCGGTTCAGAACTGGAGCTGGCCCGCCGAGTGATGGCCTGGCGGAGCCCGACCGAGTTTCTGCTCCCGGCGCGCCAGGCCGGGCTGCTTTCCGCGGTGCCGCGCATCGGCGCAGCCCCGCCCGGTTCCCCGCTCGAGGCGCTCGACCCCGGGAATACCCTCGGGCCCCAATTTCCCGTAAGGAGTCCCCGCTCATGAGACGATTTCTCGTTGCGTCCGCCTGCGTGATCATGCTGAGCGCGGCGGGATTGCAGGCCCAGGCCGCCAAGCCTTCCGACGACCCGCTGGCCAAGCTGCTCTTCCCGCCGGAGCTGGTGCTGAAGCACGCGCAGGATCTCGGATTGCAGCCGGCCCAGCGAACCACGATCGTCAGTGCGATCAAGGAGGCCCAGGGCGATATGCTCGACCTCCAGCTCGAGATGGCGGAACGGGCGCAGGCGCTGGTCAAGCTGATGGATGTGCCACGGGTGGACGAGGCGAGCGCACTGGCGCAGGCCGACAAGGTCCTGGGGCTGGAGCGCGACATGAAGCGGAAGCAGCTCCAGCTGCTGGTTCGCATCAAGAACGCGCTCACTCCGGAACAGCAGGAGCGCCTCCGGAACTTGCGCGCCCGCGACGGGAACGGCGGAGACCTCGAGTGAACGGGAGGAGGAACGGTATGCGCAACACCCCAAGTTGGAGGACGGCGGCCTCACTCGCGATCGCTCTGCTGGCCGGGTGTGCCGAATCGCGGGTCTCCGCGCCCTCGGAGAGGGGCTTCGATGTGGTCGCCGCCGGCGCGGCGACGGCGAGCCTCAACAGTCTGGTCGGCGGTCCCGGGATCTCGAGCGTCGCCGCGCTCGGCCCGCGGATGCCGGCGGAACTCGGCGGCGCGAGCGCGAGCGCGGGCCCGGAGTCCGACGCCCCGGCCGCCGGTGTTGCCGGCCTAGCCCTCCGCCTCCTGCGGAGCCTGCCGGCGTCGGGCGGTCCATTCGCGGTCCAGGTGATCCGCCCCTCCGTCCTGGGTCACACCTACGTGTACGACCCCGCGGCCCATCGCTACGTGGCAGACCTGACCCGCGGCGGCGCGCCGGCCAACGGCGTCCGCTTCATTCTCTACGCGGTGGATTCGGCCAGCCACGAACCCCGGGTCGGCCAGGAGACCGGGTACGCCGATCTCACCGACGATGGTGCGGCCGCGGGTCTCAGCGTGGGGCTGCGCTTCCGCGCGGTGACCGGCGGCAGGACATTTCTCGACTACGCCTTCACCCTGGCGCCGGCCCTGGGCGGGGCCACGCTTCGGGTGGCGGGATTCCTCGCGGACGAACAGGATCGACTCGACTTCACGCTCAGCGCCGCCGCGCAAGCGGGCGGCGGGAGCGCCTCAGCGCAGGTCGCCTTCGCCTTTGCCCTGCCGGCCCGGCAGTTCCACGCCGCCGGCACGATCGCCGGGGCATCCAACGGAGCGGCAGGGGCCCTTCGAATCGAGGTGTCGGTCGCGATCGGCGCCGACGCGATCCATCTCACCGCTGAGTCGAACGGTGACGCGGTCAACGCGACACTGCTGGTGAACGGCCGGCTGTTCGCCACCGTCACCGGTGACCCGCACCACCCGGCGATCCGCGGCGAAGGCGGGCGCGAGCTCTCCCCCGAGGAGACCCGGGCTCTGGGCGACATGGTGGGTGTGGTCTACGGGGTGCTCGAGCTGTTCGAACATCTGCTCGAACCGGTCGCAGCGCTCTTGGGCCTGGGGGTTGCCCTGTGAACTAGCGGCGGCTCCTAGGACAACTTCCCGGCCGGCGGTAGATTCGGCGGCACCAATCCGCAATCAATCCGGGAGGATCCGATGACGCCGCCGCTCTTTCGATCGGGCGCCGTTTGTACGCTGGCATCACTCGCCCTGCTGGGTAGCGGCTGCGCCGTGGGGAAGGGGGGAGGGGGCGCGGGTCCCGGGGTAACCCGGACTTATTTCGTGGCCGCGGACGAAGTGGACTGGGACTACGGGCCGAGCGGCAAGAATCTGATCACTGGGCAGCCGTGGAGTGGATGGTCCGCGCGCTACATGGAACCGGCGCCCGGCCGGGTGGGCCGCGTCTGGCACAAGGCCATCTTCCGAGAATACACCGACTCGACGTTCGCGACCCTCAAGCCGCGGGCGCCGCAGTGGGAGCACCTCGGCCTTCTGGGGCCGCTGCTCCGCGCCGAGGTGGGGGACACCATTCGGGTGGTGTTCCGGAACCACGCCGGCTTCCCGGCGAGCATGCACCCGCACGGAGTGTTTTACAAGAAGGATTCCGAGGGGGCTCCCTACGCCGACGGTACCACCGGAGGCGACACCGCCGATGACGCCGTTCCCGCGGGAGGCACTCACGTCTATATCTGGCCGGTGCCCGAGCGGGCGGGGCCCACCGCCCACGAGGGGATGAGCGCCTTCTGGATGTACCACTCACACGTGGATGAGCAGGCCGACATTGCCACCGGCCTCATCGGTCCGATGATCATCACGGCGCGGGGCGGCAGCCGGGCGGACGGCACCCCGAAGGACGTGGATCGGGAGCTGGTGGTCGCATTTCTCGAGGAAGACGAGAACAACAGCCACTTCTTCGGCCAGAACTACGCCAAGTACGCCAAGCCGGTGCCCAAGCTCCCGAAGCTCCCTATCGATTCGGTGTTCGGCGTCCTGGTCAGCGGGCCGGCCACCGAGTCGTCGTTCCGGGAGACGCTCAACGGCATGAGCTACGGCAACCTGCAGGGCCTGACCGTGAAGGTCGGGGAACGGGTGCGCTGGTATCTCATGGGCACCACGGACTTCGAGATGCACGCGCCGCACTGGCACGGCAACGTCGTCATTATCCATGACATGCGCACCGATGTCGCGAGCCTGACCCCGATGGAAATGGTGGTGGCGGACATGGTGCCGGACAATCCGGGGACTTGGCTGTTCCATTGCCATGTCTCGGATCACCTGCGGATGGGAATGGAAGGACTCTATCGGGTCGAGCCGAAGTAACGGGCACCGGGCCGGGCGTCTCCGCTCAGCCCACCACCAGGTTGAGCAGGCGGTCCTTCACGTAAATCACCTTCCGGAGCTCTTTCCCGTCGGTGAATTTGCGGACCGCCGGGTCGCGGCGGGCCGCGGCCACCACCGCGTCCTCCAGCGCGCCCCGGGGCACGGTGACTCTCGACCGGGTCTTCCCGTTGATCTGCACCGGGACCTCGATCTCGCTCTCCACCGTCAACGCCTCGTCCCACTCCGGCCAGCGCGCCTCGAACACCGAGGTCCGCGCCCCCAGGCGCTCCCAGCACTCCTCGGCAAAGTGCGGCGCGAAGGGCGCCAGCATCACCACCAGCTCCTTCACGATCCGCCGCTCGGTGCAATTGACGGCCCGGAGCGCGTTGAGGAGCTCCATCAGCGCGGCGATCGCGGTGTTGTAGGCCAGTGATTCCAGCCCCTCGGTGACCCGCTTCTTGGTCTGATTCCACTTGATCACAATCGCCTGGTGGACCTCGCTTCCCACCAGGGTGCGCTTTTCGCACTGGAGTACCAGCTCCCAGACCTTGTCGAGAAACCGCCGCGGACCGGCCAGTCCCTCGTCGCGGAAGTCACCCCCCTCGGTGTAGGGCCCCAGGAACATGAGGTACATGCGGAACGTGTCGGCGCCCCACTTGGCGATGTACTCGTCGGGGATCACCACATTCCCCTTCGACTTGGACATCTTGGCGCCGTCCTTCACGATGGTGCCGTGGGCCCGGAACTTCCGGAACGGCTCCTCGAAATCGAGCACGCCCTTGTCGTGCAGCACCATCGCGAGGAACCGGCTGTAGAGCAGGTGCAGTACCGCGTGCTCGTTGCCTCCGATGTAGCTCGCCACCGGGAGCCACCGCTTGACCCGGCCGGCGTCGAAGGCCCGATCGTTGAGCTCGGTCGAGAGATACCGGAGGTAGTACCACGCCGAGTCGAGGAAGGTGTCGGACACGTCGGTTTCCCGATGGGCCGGCTTCCCGCACTTCGGGCAGGGGACGACGTACCACTCCTGGTGGCGGGCCAGCGGGGAAATACCCGAGTCATCGGGGCGGAAGTCCTCGATGATCGGAAGCCGGACGGGCAGGTCCTTCTCGGGGACGGGAACCGGCCCGCAGCCGTCGCAGTAGATGATCGGGATCGGCGGGCCCCAGTAGCGCTGACGGGAGATGCACCAGTCATAGAGCCGGTATCGAACCACGCCCTTGCCCCGCTGTTCCTGCTCCAGCCAGGCGACGATGTTCCGCAGTCCCTGTTCGGCGGGAAGCTCCGAGAACCGGCCCGAGTTGACCAGCCGGACTCCGTCGGTTTCGAGCGCCGCTTCTCGAAGCGGAGTGGCGCCGGTTTCCCCGGCCCCGGCCAGGACCCGGACGATGGGGAGTCGGTAGCGCGTCGCGAAGGCGAAGTCGCGCTCGTCGTGGCCCGGCACCGCCATGATGGCGCCAGTGCCGTATTCCATGAGCACGTAGTCGGCGATCCAGACCGGAATCTCGGCGCCGGTGGCAGGGTTGCGGGCGTAACTCCCGGTCCAGACGCCGCTCTTCTCCTTCTCACCGACCTTGCGGGAGATCAGATCCTTCGCCGCGGCGGACTTGCGGTACGATTCCACGGCGTTTCGCTCCGCCGGCGCCGTCAGCCGCTCCACCAGCGGGTGCTCCGGCGCGAGTACCATGAAGGTGGCGCCGAAGAGGGTATCGGGCCTGGTGGTGAAGGCCCGGATCGGCCCGGCGGCGCTCGGAAAATCGATCTCCGCGCCGTCGCTCCGCCCGATCCAGTTCCGTTGCGCGATGGCGGTCGACGCGGACCAGTCCATCTTGGTCCGGTCGTCGAGATTGGCCAGGAGCCGCTCGG
>JBGPEJ010000026.1:0-20643 GCA_041482775.1 Gemmatimonadota bacterium
ACCCCCGAGCGGGTGCCGGGGATCCTGGCGGGGTACCGGTAATGGGATTTCCCCATCCGCCCCATCCGAAGGAGACGGTGGTCCTGTCGAAGCATTTCGGGGACGCCGCTTGCCGCTCGTTCGCCGGATGGGTCCAGCGCGGCGGCTACGAAGGGCTCAAGAAAGCCCTCGGCATGACGCCCGAGGCGATCATCGAGGAGCTCAAGGCCTCAGGGCTCCGCGGCCGCGGCGGGGCGGGGTTCCCGACCGGGCTCAAGTGGAGCTTCATGCCCAAGGGGGATGGAAAACCCCACTACCTCTGCTGTAATGCCGACGAATCGGAGCCGGGAACCTTCAAGGATCGCGAGATCATGCGGTGGACCCCGCACGCGCTCATCGAAGGCTGCGCGGTGGCCTGCCACGCCATCGGGGCCGAGGTCTGCTACATCTATATCCGCGGCGAATTCACTGAGCCGCTCCGCATCATGGAGCAGGCGGTGGCCGAGGCGTATGCCAACGGGGCGCTCGGCAGGAACGCCTTCGGCTCCGGGAAGCGGATCGAGATGATCCTGCACCGGGGCGCCGGCGCGTATATCTGCGGCGAAGAGACCGCGCTGATGAATTCGCTCGAGGGGAAGCGTGGGAATCCCCGCATCAAGCCGCCGTTTCCCGCCGCGGCCGGCCTCTTCGGCATGCCCACGACCATCAACAACGTCGAAACCCTGGCCGCCGTCCCGCACATCCTGGTTCGGGGCGCCGCGTGGTATAAGGCCCTCTGCCTGTCGAATCCGAAGAGCACCGGCACCAAACTCTTCTCGGTCTGCGGCCACGTGATGAAGCCGGGGAACTTCGAGGTGACGATGGGGTTCCCGATGAAGGACCTCATCTACGAGCTGGCGGGTGGAATGCGGCCGGGCCGGACGCTCAAGGCGGTCATCCCCGGCGGCTCGTCGGTCCCCATCATGAACCGGGAGGAGGCCGAAGCGGCCCTGTGCGACTACGAGGGCATCGTCGAGAAGGGCTCCATGCTGGGCTCGGCCGGCTTCATCGTCATGGACGACTCGACCGACATCGTCTACGAGGTCTACCGTCTGGCCAAGTTCTATGCCCACGAGAGCTGCGCCCAGTGCACCCAGTGCCGGGAAGGTACCGCGTGGACCACCAAGATTCTCGAGCGGATCCTCCGGGGGCAGGGAAAGCCGGAAGATCTCGATCTCCTGCTCGACCTCTCGGACCAGATGACGGGGAAGACCATCTGCGTTCTCTCGGACAGCTGCGCCGCGCCGATCGTGAGTGGCATCCGTAAGTTCAGGGGTGAGTTCGACGCCTACCTCGACCGGAGCCGCGCCCCGGCTTTCTCCCCCGTATGAGCCCGGATCTGGTCAACGTCACTATCGAGGGCCTCTCGGTGGCAGTGCCCAAGGGAACCACCATCATCGAGGCGGCCAAACAGGCCGGCGTCCTGGTGCCGCACTACTGCTACCACCCGTCGCTGCCCTCTCCGGCGGTCTGCCGGATGTGCCTGGTCGAAGTGGAAAAAGCGCCCAAGCTTATGCCCGCCTGCGTCACCACCGTGGTCGAGGGCCAGGTGGTCCGGGTCAACAGCGAGCCGGCCAGGAAGGCGCGCGAGAGCGTGCTCGAATTCCTGCTGATCAACCACCCGCTGGATTGCCCGATTTGCGATCAGGCGGGCGAGTGCGAATTGCAGGATTACGTGTTCCAGGAGGGCCGCGCCGCCACCCGATATTCCGACTACGCCAAGCGCTTCAATCCAGTCGAGGATTTCGGGCCCGATGTGCTCTACGTGGCCAACCGCTGCATTCTCTGCACCCGCTGCGTCCGGTTCATGGAGGATGTTGCGGAAACTCCGGTGCTCAACGTTTCCGAGCGCGGCGACCGCGCCTACATCGGCATTGACCCCGACCAGCGGCTGGATCATCCCTGGGCGGGCAACGTGGTGGATCTCTGTCCGGTGGGCTCCCTCATTTCCAAGGATTTCCTGCACAAAGCGCGCGCCTGGGACCTCGACAAGACCGCGAGCGTCTGCCCCGGCTGCACCCAGGGATGCAATATCCTGATCGATACCCGGGACGATCAGGTGGTCCGGCTGCGACCGCGCGCCAACCTCGAAGTCAACCGTCACTTCATGTGCGATGTGGGCCGCGCCGATTACCGGTGGATGAACCGGGGAGATCGTGCCGAGGTGCCTCTGGTTCGCGACGGCGTCAAGTCGGCGCCGGCTGACTGGGACGCGGCCCTGGGCCGCCTGGCCCATCTGGTGAAAGGCGCCACCGGCCGGGTGGTGTTACTCGCGTCGGGACGCGCCACCCTCGAGTCCCTTGGGTGGCTCCGCCGCCTGGTCGAGGGACGCGACGTGACGGCGGCGGTCAAGGTCCCCTCGGGCGAGGAGGCGCCGCTTCCCGGCGTGCCCGGCCTGGCGCTCCGAAAGGAACGGATCCCTAACCTGGACGGCGCCCGGTGCGCCGGTTACACCGCCTCCTGGAGCGATGCCCTCGCCCGGATCGAGGGCGCCGGGCTCGTCGTGGTGCTCGACGTCCCGCTGGAGGAGTCGGAACGCGCGCGCCTGGCCGGGGCGGGCGCGGTCGTCGCGCTGCAGTCGGTGGACGACGATCACATGAAGACCGCGGCGCTCGTCCTCCCGGTGAGCGCGATGGCGGAGGAGAACGGCACCTACATCAACCGGGACCGCCGGATCCAGCGGATCTCCCAGGCCAAGGCGGCGCCGGGGATGGCGCGGCCGGCGTGGTGGGTGGCGGCCGAGGCGTGGGCCCTCGGTGGCACCGGGCGGAAGGCCCCGGCGTCCGCGGCCGAAGCGTTCTCCCGGCTGGGGGAATCGATTCCCGCGCTCGCCGGGTTGACCTACGCCGACCTCGGCTTCACCGGGCGGGTCCTGGAGACCGCCCCGGCGGTCGCGGCGCGATGACCCCGGAAATGAAGGGCTTCCTGCTCTTCAGCGTCCTCAAGATGCTGGTGGTCTTTACCGTGGTGCTGATCGGCGTGGCCCTCCTTACCCTGATGGAGCGGAAGGTGAGCGCCTGGATGCAGAATCGGCACGGGCCCAATCGGGTCGGGTGGGCCGGACTCCTGCAGCCGGCGGCCGACGGGGTCAAGAACATCCTCAAGGAGGAGACGTTTCCGGCCAGCGCCAACCCGGTGATCTTCACGCTCGCGCCGGCGATCGCGTTCGTCCCGGCGCTCCTCCTCTCGGGGGTGATCCCCTGGGCGGCGCCCCTGGCGGTGAATGTGGACTGGCGGCTGCCCCTGCTCGGCGCAGTGAGCTACCACGGCATGCTGTCGATGGCGGTCATCGATCTCCCCATCGGTTTCCTCTTCGTCCTCGCCATCAGTTCGCTGGGGGTCTACGGAATCGCACTGGCGGGATGGGCCTCGAACAACAAGTACTCGCTGCTCGGCGGACTTCGCTCCAGCGCCCAGATGATTTCATACGAGGTGGCGATGGGGATGAGCCTGATTCCGGTGCTCCTGCTCACCGGCAACGTTTCCTTCTCCCGCATCGTGGTCGAGCAGCAGCACGGCCTCTGGTTCGTGCTGCCGCTCTCGCTGTCGTGCTTCATTTTTCTGGTCGCCGGGTTCGCCGAGACCAATCGGCTGCCGTTCGACCTTCCCGAGGCCGAGTCGGAGCTGATCGCCGGGTACCACACCGAGTACAGCGCCATGAAGTTCTCGATGTTCCCGATTTCGGAGTACGCCAACATGGCCACCGCCGCCGCGATGGTGGTAACCCTCTTCTTCGGCGGATGGGACATCCCCTTCGTATCGTGGGACGAGGCCGGCGGCGGCCTGCAGACGCTTGCGACCGGGGCGTTCATGTTCCTCAAGATCCTCTTTTTCCTCTTCTTCTTCATGTGGGTGCGCTGGACCCTGCCGCGCTTCCGCTATGACCAGCTCATGGCCCTGGGCTGGAAATTCATGCTCCCTCTCGCGCTGCTCTACATCATGGTCGTCTGCGTTGCGGTCTGGGGCATCGAGCATGTTGCCGGCATCACCAGCGCGCGGGTCAAGATGGGCATCCTCTTCGGGCTCAATCTGGTGCTTGGCTACGTCGTGTTCTTCCTGCTCGATCGCGGCGTAGTACTGGGGGGCTCCTACCGGCAACCCGGAATCGGCGGCGCCCGCGGCGCCGGAATGGCGGCCTGATGGCAATCGGCGTCAAGGTCATGAAGCGGCCGGAGCAGCAGGTGAGCTACGTGCGCGCCGCCCTCAAGGGAATGGCGCTCACCTTCAAGCACATGCTGGAGCCGAAGGTGACGATGCAATACCCGGAGGAGAAGAGCACCGGCGACCAGCGGGGGCAGTACACGATCTCCCCGCGGTGGCGGGGAACCCACCGCATGCTGACCGACGAGCAGGGCCGCTCCAAGTGCGTGGCCTGCGGCCTCTGCCCGCAGATCTGTCCAGCCAATTGCATCAAGCTGGTGCCGGGCGAGGACGCCGCTGGAAACCGCTACCCGCTGATCTACGAGATCGACGAGTTTCGCTGTGTCTTCTGCGGGTACTGTCAGGAGGTCTGTCCCGAAGAGGCCATCCACGTCGGCGTGCATTTCGAGAACGCGGAGTACAGCCGCGACCGCTTCGTCTACGACCTCGAGCGGTTGAGCTCCCAGACTCATCCGGTCTCGACCCTGTGGGACCCTGCCGATCCGAAGGGCGAGTGATGACCGCGCAGCTGGTGTTCTACATCCTGGGGACCGCCGCGGTCGTCGCGGCGCTGCTCTGCGTTCTCCAGCGCAATGCGGTCGCCTCGGCGCTCTGGCTCGTGGTCACCATGTTTTCCCTGGCGGGGATCTACGTCCTCCTCCACGCCCAGTTCATCGCGGCGATTCAGGTCCTGGTGTACGCCGGGGCGGTCATGGTCCTGTTCGTATTCGTGATCATGCTCCTCAACATCGGTCGGGGGGGCAGCGACCTCGGCGGCGGGCCGGTGCGGGTGGTGGCCCTGGTGCTGGCCGGGATCCTGTTCGGCGAGTTCGCCCTCCTGGCGAAGGTGTCTCCGGGCTCCCTGGCCATCCTGGGTGGTGCCGCCGCGGGGGCCGGCAGCCCGCTGGAGGGCTTCTCGCTGGCCCAGGCGGGCCTTGCCAGGGCCGATAGCGAGAGCGTCGGGGTGGTCGGGGCCATTGCCGAGCCGCTGTTCAAGACCTACCTGGTGCCGTTCGAAATCACCTCCATTCTGCTCCTGGCGGCGGCGGTCGGCGCCGTCGTCCTGGCCAAGCGGAGGTTGTAGTCATGCTCCTGGGTCCATCGCTGATTCTCTCCGCGCTGCTGTTCACGATCGGCACCGCAGGGGTCCTGGTCCGGCGGAATGCGATCGTGTTGTTCATGTGCATCGAGCTGATGCTCAACGCCGTGAACCTGACCTTCGTCGCGCTCGCTCAGGTTCTCGGCGTCAACGGCCAGGTAATGGTGTTCTTCGTCATGACCGTGGCGGCGGCCGAGGCCGCCGTGGGCCTCGCGATCATCCTGGCAATTTTCCGTCACACCCGGTCGGTTGATCTCAAGACCACCAACCTGCTCCAGGGCTGATGACCTTTCCCCTGCTCGCCGTGGTGGCCGCCGCCGCACCCGAGGCGCCGACCGGCGTGGTCCAGTGGATCTGGCTCGCGGTGGCGCTGCCGCTGGCCGGGTTTCTGGTGAACGGCGCCCTCGCCCTGCGCCGGCCTCAGGCCAAGACCGCCGTGTCGGTGATCGGCGTGGGCGTGCTGCTGGGGGCCTTCGTGGTGGCCGCAGCGGCCTTTGCCGAGCTCCGGGCCCACCCGCCCGAAGCGCCCCTGATCGTGCAGCTCTGGCGGTGGATGCCGGTCGGGTTTCTCGATATCAGGTTTGCGTTCCAGGTGGATCAGCTCTCGGCCGTCATGCTTCTGGTGGTGACCGGCGTGGGAAGCCTGATCCACCTGTTCAGCGTCGGATACATGCACGCCGACGAGGGGTACGCCCGGTTCTTTTCCTACCTCAACCTGTTCGTCGCCTTCATGCTGGTCCTGGTGCTCGGGGCCAGTCTGCCGGTGCTGTTCGTGGGATGGGAGGGCGTGGGACTCTGCTCCTACCTGTTGATCGGATTCTGGTACGCGGTTGAAGCGAACTCCGACGCCGGAAAGAAGGCGTTCCTGGTCAACCGGATCGGCGATTTCGGCGTGCTGATCGCGATGTTCATGCTCTGGTGGAGCGTCCGCTCGCTGGATTTCGTCACTATCGCGGAGCGAGCTCCGCTCCGGCTGGCGGCGGGCGGGACGCTCGTCACCACCATCACCCTGTTCCTCTTCCTCGGCTGCGCCGGCAAGTCGGCCCAGATTCCGCTCTACGTATGGCTCCCGGACGCGATGGCCGGCCCGACGCCGGTGTCGGCGCTGATCCACGCGGCCACCATGGTCACCGCGGGGGTGTACCTGGTGGCGCGGACCAATTTCCTGTTCTCGCTGGCGCCGCTCTCCAGCGCGGTCGTCGCGGGTGTGGGGGCGGTGACGGCCCTCTTTGCCGCGTCGATCGGGCTCCGGCAATACGATATCAAGAAGGTCCTGGCGTATTCGACGGTATCCCAGCTGGGGTACATGTTCCTGGGCGTGGGCACCGGCGCCTACGTCGCCGGCATCTTCCATCTGGTGACCCACGCCTTCTTCAAGGCGCTCCTCTTCCTCGGCGCGGGGAGCGTGATCCACGCGATGCACCACGCGTACCACGCCACCCACTCCCAGCAGGACGCGCAGGACATGCGAAACATGGGGGGGCTGCGGCGGCACATGCCGTGGACCTTCGCCCTCATGCTCCTCGCCACCTTCGCCATCGCGGGGGTTCCGCCCCTTTCCGGATTCTTCTCCAAGGACGAGATCCTCTCCGCCGCGTTCGGGCGAGGGCAGACCCAGCCGATCTGGATCCTGTTCTGGGGAATGGGGCTCCTGGCGGCAGCGATGACCGCGTTCTACATGATGCGGCTCATCGCGATGACCTTCCTGGGACAGAATCGAACCGGCGAGGTGGAGCGCCAGCATCTCCACGAGGCGCCTTGGGTCATGACCGGGCCGCTGCTCGTGCTGGGGGTCCTGAGCCTTGCGGGGGGCCTCCTCAACCTGCCGGCGCTGGTCGGCGGGGGCGCGGCGCTCGAGCGGTGGCTCGAGCCGGTGGTGGCCGTCGCCAGCCGGCAGATGCCGCTCGTCATGCCGGAGGGGCCGCTGGAGTGGGCGCTGGTCTCCGGCGCGGTCATCGTGGCGCTGGCGGGCCTGCTGGTCGGTTGGCGCTTGACACTTGCCCGGCCGATTCCCACCGCGGAGGATGCGCCGGAGGAAGTCGGATTCGGCCGGGTGCTCAACCGGAAGTACTACGTGGACGAGCTGTACGACGCCCTCATCGTCCGGCCGCTGGTGGGGATTTCCCGCTGGATCCTGTGGAAGGGCATCGATCAGGGCGTGATCGACGGCATCGGCGCCAACGGCTCGGCGGGCTTCCTGCGGGGGCTCGGGTGGCTGGGGAGCCGGCTCCAATCGGGGCAGCTCGGCTTCTACGTGGTCGTCTTCGTCCTGGGCGCGGTGTGGATCCTCCGCGCCGTGGCGCGGTAGCCGATCATGGCCCCATGGCTCGCGTCGATGGGCTACGATCAATGGATTCTGCACCTGCTGCTGATCCTTCCGCTTCTGGGTGTGATTCCGGTGGTCCTGGGCAGCGCCGCGGCGGCGCGGCGCACGGCGCTGGTAGTGACGCTGGCGGAGCTGCTGCTGTCCCTCGGGCTCTGGTGGGCGGTGGACACCCGGCCGGGAACCCTGCAGCTGACCGCGAGCATCCCCTGGATTCCGGCCTGGGGCATCAGCTACGCGGTAGGTATCGACGGCATTTCGCTGATGATGGTGCTCCTCACCACGCTGCTGATGCCGCTCTGCGTACTGGGGAGCTGGAACTCGATCACCTCACGGGAGCGCGGGTACTACGCGCTGCTGCTCACCCTGCTCACCGGCGTCATCGGGGTATTCATCGCCACCGACCTCTTCCTGTTCTACGTGTTCTGGGAGGTCATGCTGATTCCGATGTACTTCATCATCGGGATCTGGGGCGGAAAGAATCGGCTCTACGCGTCGATCAAGTTCTTCGTCTTCACCATGGCCGGCTCCCTCCTGATGCTGGTGGCGATCCTGGTGTTCGCCTGGACCGTCGCGGGCGGGACGGGCACCCTCTCGTTCGCGTATCAGCACCTCCTCGATAACGCTGCCGTGGCCGGGAGGTCGGCCCCCTGGCTGTTTGGCGCGTTCGCACTGGCCTTCGCCGTCAAGGTGCCCGTGTTCCCGTTCCATACCTGGCTTCCGGACGCGCACGTCGAGGCGCCGACGGCCGGCAGCGTTCTGCTGGCCGGCGTCCTTCTCAAGATGGGAACCTACGGGTTCCTCCGGTTCGCGGTACCGTTTTTCCCAGGCGTGGCGATGAGCGCCTGGGTCACCAATCTGATTCTAGTGCTCGCGCTCATCGGCATCGTGTACGGGGCGCTGGTGGCCATGGTCCAGCCCGACATCAAGAAGCTGGTCGCCTATTCGTCGGTGAGCCACCTGGGCTTCGTGATGCTGGGAATCTGGGCCGCCACCGTCCAGAGCCTCACCGGCGCGATGATGGTGATGATCGGTCATGGCTTCTCAACCGGCGCCCTCTTTTTCCTGGTGGGGATGCTCTATGAGCGCCGCCACACCCGGGAGATCTCGGCGTACGGCGGCATCGCCCGAGTGGTGCCGGTCTTCAGTCTTCTGTTCACCGTAGTGGCGCTCTCCTCCATTGGGTTGCCGGGGCTCAACGGCTTTGTGGGAGAATTCCTTGTCCTCCTGGGCAGCTTCAAGACCCACCCGCTGGCGGCCGGCATCGCGGCCACCGGGGTCATCTTCGCCGCGGCCTACCTGCTCTGGGCGCTGCAGCGCATCATCTTCAACCGGCTGGATCAGCGGGAGAACGAGTCGCTTACCGACCTCTCAGTGCGCGAGCTGGCCGTGCTGCTCCCGCTCGTCGCCGGCATCCTCTGGATGGGGCTCTATCCCGCCCCGGTGCTCCGGCGGATCGAGCCGGCCATGATGCGCTTCGTCCAGACTGTGCGCGGCCCGATCGGGTACATGAACGTGGCGCTTCGGGCCCCGGAGCGGGAGCGATGACGCCCCTCGATCTCCAAACTCCGCTCGGCGCCACCATCGCCCTCCTGCCGGAGGTGTTCCTCACGCTCGGCGCGATGGTCGTGCTGCTGGTCGTTGCCTGGCGTCATCGCACCGCCGCCGACAGCCGGCTGGCGGGGTACCTGGCGCTCTGGGCCCTGGTGCCGAGCGGTGTTGCCGTAGCACTGCTCTGGGGCGGCGGCGCCCGGCCGCTGGGTGCGCCGTTCATGGTGGCCCTCGACGAATTCCGATTCGTGTCGCTGGCGGTAATTCTGGTGGCCACCGCGGCCACCATTCTGGTTTCGCTCGGATACCTCGAGCGGGAAGGGCTCATCGCCCCGGAGTATTACGCCCTGATCCTCTTTGCGGCTTCGGGCATGATGTTCCTCGCCGGCGCCGAAGACCTCATCGTGCTGTTCCTCGGCCTCGAGGTAATGTCGGTTTCGATCTACGTGCTGGCGGGGTACGACCGGAACAGTGTCTTCTCCGCCGAAGCGGCGCTCAAGTACTTCCTGGTGGGGGCCTTCGCGTCCGCCTTTCTGCTGTACGGGATCGCACTGCTCTGGGGCGGAACCGGGAGCACCGGCCTCCGGGAAATCGGTGCCCGGCTCAGCACCGGGGAGTTGCCCCTGCTGGCCCGCCTGGGGCTCGGCCTGCTGCTGATCGGCATGGGGTTCAAGGTCGCCTCGGTGCCGTTTCATATGTGGGCGCCGGACGTGTACGACGGCTCACCCACCCCGGTTACCGGGTTCATGGCCACCGGAGTCAAAGCTGCGGGATTTCTTGCGCTGACCCGGATCCTCTTCGAGGCCTTCCCGGAGGCCACGGAAACCTGGCAGCCGATCGTGGCGGCACTGGCCATCGCCTCCATGGTGCTGGGAAACCTGGTGGCGCTTTCCCAACGCTCGCTCAAACGGATGCTGGCCTACAGCTCGATTGCCCACGCCGGGTATCTTCTCACCGCGCTTTGGGCCGGCACCCATCTCGCCGCCGGGGCCACGCTGCTCTACCTGACCGCCTACGTTCTTACCTCACTGGCGGCGTTCGGCATTCTTGGGGTGCTGGGCCGGGGCGGGGAACGGGACGTCACCCTCGACTCGATCGCCGGCCTGGCGCGGCGCCGGCCGTGGCTCTCCTTCGCCCTGGCCGTTTGCATGCTGTCGCTCCTGGGCTTCCCCGGTACCATGGGATTCGTGGGCAAGTGGGCCATCATCGCCGCGGTGGTGCAGGCCAAGCATCTCCCCCTGGCGGTGATCCTGGTGGTGACCAGCCTGGTTTCCGCCGGCTACTATCTCCCGGTGGTGATGGCCGTCTACATGCGCGAGCCGGTCGCCGCCGCCAGCCACGAGGCGGCCCGGCTGCCCCGGCAGGCGGCCTTCACCGTGGCGGTGGCGGTGGTGGTGCTCTTGTTCTTCGGACTGCTCCCTGCGGGGGCGCTGAGCCTCGCACTCAGCACCACCAGCACCCTGGTGCGCGGCGCCCTGGCGCCACTGGCTGGAATCGGACGGTGAACGTCCCGAAAACGATCTTCCGGCAATACGACGTGCGCGGGCTGGTCGGGCGAGAACTCACCCCGGAGTTCGCCCAGGCGCTGGGACGCGCCTACGGCACCGTCGCCTGGAAGAAGCTGGGCCGGGCTCCCACGCTGGCCGTGGGCCGCGACAATCGGCCCTCGGGCGCGGCGCTCGCGGCCGGGATCCGGGCCGGAATCGCCGCGACGGGAGCCACCGCCGTGGATGTGGGGGAGTTACCCACTCCGGCGCTCTACTTCGCTGTGTATCATCTCCACATGGACGGTGGACTTCAGGTTACTGGAAGCCATAATCCACCTGAATTCAACGGCTTTAAGATGGTGGTCGGGGGAGACTCGATCCACGGCGAGGAGATCCTCGAGCTCTACAACATCATTGTCCGCGAGGCTTGGCGGACCGGGGCGGGGAAGGCAATCGGAGTTGGGTCCGTCCTGCCTGCCTATAAAGAGGCAATCGTGACCCGCCACCATCTGGCTCGGCGGGTCAAAGCGGTGGTGGATTGCGGCAATGGGGTGGCCAGCTTGATCGCTATTGATACCCTCGAGGCCCTGGGAGCGGAAATCGTTCCGCTGTTCGCCGAATCCGACGGCAGCTTTCCCAATCATCACCCTGATCCCACTGTCCCGGAAAACCTGGCGGACCTCCAGCGGGTGGTCCGGAGTAGCGGGGCGGAGCTGGGAATCGCGTTCGACGGCGACGGTGATCGGATCGGCGCGGTCGACGAGACCGGAGAGATCATCTTCGGGGACCAGCTCATGATCGTCTTCGGACGCGACGCGGTGCGCCGCTTCGGGGCGGGAGTCCGGGTCATCTTCGATGTGAAGTGTTCCGAGCTGCTCCCGCGGGCGCTCGCCGCCGCCGGCGCCCGGCCGGAGATGTGGATGACCGGCCACTCCCTCATCAAGGCACGGATGAAGGAGACCGAGGCCAAGCTCGCCGGGGAAATGAGCGGGCATATTTTCTTCGGCGGCGACTGGTTCGGATTCGACGATGCGCTCTTCGCCGCGGCACGGCTGCTGGAAATCGTGAGCGCAGGTGGGCCCGGCATGGCGCGCCTCCTTTCCGACCTGCCGAAGACCTATGCCACGCCCGAGCTGCGGGTGGATTGCCCCGACGAGGTGAAATTCGGAATCGTCGAGCGGGCCGCCGCCCATTTCGCGGCCCGATACACCGTCAACACCATCGACGGGGTGCGGATCGCGTTCCCCGACGGCTGGGGCCTGCTTCGCTCCTCCAACACACAGCCGGTGCTGGTCCTGCGATTCGAGGCCACCAGTCCGGAGGCGCTCGATCGCTACCGTGCCGAGGTCACCGGTTGGCTCGACGCGCAAGGCGTCCGCGTCTAATCCCATGACCGGCCGCGGCCGACGAATCGCGGTCACCCTCGTCGTCCTTGCGGCGGTCCTCTCGGTGGGGCGGTGGGGCTCCACCTTCCTCGCCGAACGTCTCTGGGAGGCGTCGGTCTCGGAGAACGTCGCGGTCGCCGGGGCCCGGCGGGCCCTGCTGGGGCTCGGGCTCGATCTGCTGGTCCTCCTCGTTTCGATCGGATGGTTCGTCGCGAATTTCACCATCGCGGCGCGGGCGGCCCTTCCCGACCTCCCGCCGCCGGAGCGGGAGGATGCCAGGGTCTGGCCCGCTCAAGTTCCCCGCTGGTCGCTCACCGTCCTCGCCGTCGTGGTGGGTGCCCTTCTCGGCACCGGCGGTGCAGGGTGGCTCGATCACCTCCTCCTCACCCTCGATGGCGTCCGTCTCGGACTTCCCGATCGCCTTCTGGGCGCCGACCTGGCCGCGTTCGTTCGCGACTTTCCCCTCTCGCTGGAGGTCCAGTCCCGTGCCGCCCTGCTGGCCGGCGTCGGGCTTGCGGGCGTAGTGCTCCTCCACGTGACGGGCGGAACGTTGCGACGAGTCCATCGCCGTCTCTGGGTGTCACCTCGGGCGCGCGGCCATCTGGCGCTCCTGCTGGCCGTTCTTGCCCTCGCGTTGGCCTGGGGTGCGGCGCTCGAGCCGTTCCGCCTCGCGGCGGGGTTCCGGGGCCCGCTGCTTCCCTCGGAGTTTCTCCTGCGCACCCTGGTCGCCGAAGTCGAGGCCGGGCTGGGCGCGGCGGCGGCGGTGCTGAGTTTCCTCTGGTGGCTCAAGCTGCGCGGCATCGCGGCATTCGGCGGGTGGCTGCTCTTCCTCGCCGGGCTTCTGGTCGGCCGGTTGCTGCCCCTGCATAATGACGCTGCCACCGGCGACCCCGGCTGGCAGGCATCGGCACGAGGAATCGACTCGGTCGCATTCGGCCTTGGCGGAGCCGAAGGTCCTGCACCGACGGTTCGAACCCTTGGCGCGGCCTTGCCGCTTTCGCTGTGGGACGAGTCGGTGCTGCAGGGCGTCGCGGGAGATTCCGCCGCGAGCTCTGGGCTCAATCGCGGGTGGATCGTTGCCGGGGGCCTGCAGCGCCCGGTCTGGTTCGCGGTGCGGGAAGCGCGCGGACAGTCCCCGAAAGTCGTCGCGCTGAGCGACGATCGAGTCGCCCCCTCCGGAGGACCGCTCTACTGGACCGAGGGGGACAGCACTCCCTCTCCCGAGGTCCGCGGCTATCGGGAGCTTTCCCCGCACTCGATCCGACCCGGTGCCCGCAGCGTCGATCTGGCGCCGATGGCGCACGGCGTGGCGCTGGACGGCTGGGGAAAACGTCTCGTGGTTGCGTGGGCAATGCAGGTACCCGGTGCGCTGACCGCACCGGCCGGCACGCGGATCGGCTGGCGACTCGATCCGGCCGTCCGGCTGCGGGTCGTGGCCCCGTTCGCCCGGTGGACCGAGCCCCGCCTCCGGGTAAGCGGCTCACGGACCGTTTGGGAGAGCGACGGGCTCCTGACCTCCCCGGTTTTCCCGGCCTCCGCCCGGGTGGCCTGGAACGGCGAGCAGGTGTCGATGGTGCGCCCGGCGTTCATCGGCGTCGTGGACGTTGCGACCGGAGGGGTTCGTCTCTTCCGTCGCGACGCGGGAGATTCGCTCGCGATGGCGTGGGCCCGGATCGCCGCTCCGCTGATCGAGGCCCCCGCAGCGATTCCATCCGATCTTCGGCTGGCCGACAGTTACCCCGAGGAACTGCTGCTGGCCCAGGCGAGCGCCCTGGAGAGCCCCGCCTGGCGGGTCGGCCGGCTGGATCGCGGCGCTGCTGCGGCGGCCCCGAGCGCGCCCTCCGCCAATCCCGGCGGCGGGGAAGCGGTCGCGGCGTTTACGATCGACACCACCCGCATCATCCGCGCGCTGCTCCTCGGCAGACGAACGCCGTATGGCGATTCACTCAACCTGGTCAGGCTGGATTCGGTCCGCGCCATCAGCAACGGAGCGCTGCTCCAGCATCACTGGGGCGAATTCCCCTTCCTGGTGGCCCTGCGCGATTCGATCCGAGCGAGCGGCGGGAACCCCGAGCTTGGCCGGGTGCGGTTTCTCCTCGCGCAGGAGGGCGCCATGGGATACCAACCCGAATGGGCGGTGTCCCCCTCGGGTCGGGCCGAGCTGGTCTCGGTGAGCATCGCGCTGGGGGCCAAGCACGGGGCCGGCCGGACCCCGGCTGAGGCGTGGATGAACCTTCGAGGGGAAACGGCGCCCCGGGCAGGCGGCACCGCGGCGGAGGTGCTGGAGAAGGCCCGGCGCTGGATGCAACACGCCGATTCCGCGCTCAAGCGGGGCGACTTGGAGGAGCTCGGAAAGGCGCTGGCCAATCTCCGCGAGCTCCTGGGCCCCCCGCGGAACAAGTGAGGTTCAGCTGTAAGTTCCGCAGTTGCAGACGGTTAGCACCACGGCTACCTTTGGCCGGATTGGTCCGAGTCGCTACCAAATCAACCAGATGAGGTTGGAGTGAATCTGCACGAGTACCAGGCCCGGGCCCTGCTTCGTGCGGCGGGGGTTCCGATGCCGGACGGGGACGTCGCGGCGACCCCCGACGAAGCCGAGGCGATCGCCCGGCGGCTCGCCGCCCCGGTCGTGGTCAAGGCACAGGTCCACGCCGGTGGGCGCGGCAAGGCGGGCGGAGTCAAGCTCGCCAAGGATTCGACCGAGGCCCGTTTGCAGGCGACGAAGATCCTCGGCATGACCATCAAGGGACTGGTGGTCGAGAAGGTGCTGGTCGTCCCGGCGGCGGAGATCGCGACCGAGAGTTACGTCGGACTCATCATGGACCGGGAGACCCAGCGCCCGGTGTTCATGGTGAGCGCCGCCGGTGGAGTGGACATCGAGGAGGTCGCTGCGACAACACCGGAAAAGATCATCCGGGTTCCGGTGGATCCGCGGTATGGACTCTTCCCCCACCAGGCGATGGGGCTGGCGCTGCACCTGTACGCCGATTTCACCCAGGCCCGAGCGGCGGCCGGGATCATGCGGCAGCTCTATGAGGTGTTCGTGGCGAACGGGGCGTCCCTCGCGGAGATCAACCCGCTGGTAACCACCCCGGCCGGTCAGGTGCTTGCGCTCGACGCCAAGATCTCGGTGGACGACAACGAGCTCGACCGCCGGCCCGACCTCGCCGCCTTGCGCGACGAGTCGGCGGAGGCCCCCAGCGAGGTGGCGGCGCGCAAGGCCGGCCTCACCTTCATCAAGCTGGATGGCAACGTCGGCTGCGTAGTCAACGGAGCGGGGCTCGCCATGGCCACGATGGATCTGGTGAAGTTCTACGGGGGCGAGCCCGCCAATTTCCTGGATATTGGCGGCAGCTCGAATCCGGAGAAGGTGGTGAGTGCCCTCAAGATCATCACCG
This sequence comes from Gemmatimonadota bacterium, assembly GCA_041482775.1. Lineage (GTDB taxonomy): Bacteria > Gemmatimonadota > Gemmatimonadetes > Gemmatimonadales > GWC2-71-9 > JABFSM01. Next base: position 15,402 of record JBGPEJ010000026.1, read on the forward strand.
CCGACCCCGCCGTGAAGGCGATCCTCTTCAACATTTTCGGCGGAATCACCCGCACCGACGACGTCGCCAGCGGGATCGTGACCGCCACCCGTGAGTTCAAGGTCGACCTCCCGATCGTCATCCGGCTCACCGGCACCAACGAGGAGAAGGCGTTCGAGATCCTCAAGGGCGTGGGGATGCGAGCCCTCTCCGATATGGACGAAGCGGTAAAGCAGGCGGTGGCGTTGGCGAAGGAGGCCGCGTGAGCGTCTTCGTCAACTGCGATACCCGCCTGGTGGTCCAGGGCATCACCGGGCGGGACGGGTCGTTTCATACCCGCCAGATGATCGCGTACGGCACCCGGGTCGTGGCGGGCGTGACGCCGGGCAAGGGCGGCCAGACCTTCGACGGCACCGTGCCGGTCTTCCACACCGTGGCCGACGCGGTACGGCAAACCGGCGCCAACACCTCGGTCATCTACGTCCCCCCGCCGCTCGCGGCCGGCGCGATCGCCGAGGCGGCCGACGCGGCCATCCAGTTCATCGTGTGTATCACCGAAGGCATTCCGGTCCTCGACATGGCCAGGGTACTGCCCTTCGTCCGGGAAAAAGGCGCCCGGCTCCTGGGCCCCAATTGTCCCGGGCTCATCACCCCCGGCGTGGCCAAGGTGGGCATTATTCCGGGGCAGATCTGCGCCGCGGGGCGGGTCGGCCTGGTCTCCCGCAGCGGAACGCTGACCTACGAGGTGGTAAATCACCTGACCCGCAACGGCATCGGCCAGAGCACCTGCGTCGGCATCGGCGGCGATCCGCTCATCGGAACGAGCTTCATCGATGTGCTGCGTGCCTTTCAGGATGACGCCGACACCGACCGGATCGTCATGTTGGGGGAAATCGGCGGCACCGATGAGCAGAAGGCCGCCGCCTTCGTCCGGGAATACGTGACGAAGCCGGTGGTCGGATTCATCGCAGGGCAGACCGCGCCGAAGGGCCGCCGGATGGGCCACGCCGGCGCGATCATCTCCGGCTCCTCGGGAACCGCGGAGGAAAAGATTCACGCATTTCAAGCGGCCGGTATCGCCATCATGCGCCGTCCGGTCGACGTCGTGGAACTGGTGAGGGCGGAACTCCGACCAGGGAGCAGCCGATGACAGGAAATCAGACCCTCGGCATCGTCAAACCCGACGCCGTGGCGCGGGGGAACCTGGGCAACATCCTGGCGCACGTCGAGCGTGCGGGATACCGGATCCGAGCGGGACGGCTGGCCCGCCTCACCCGGGCCCAGGCGGAGACCTTCTACGAGGTGCATCGCGGCCGGTCGTTCTATGAGGAGCTGGTGGGCTTCATGAGCAGCGGCCCCTGCTTCCCCATGGCGCTCGAGAAGGAGGGAGCGGTGGCGGCGTTCCGGACCACGATCGGCGCCACCGATCCCGCCGAAGCGGCCGCCGGCACGATCCGGAAGCTCTTCGCCGAATCGAAGGGCCGCAATGCGGTGCACGGCTCCGACAGCGACGAGAGTGCCGGGCGGGAGATCGCGTTCTTCTTCAGCGAGGCGGACCGCGCGGGGTTGTGGCGGTAGGGATCACGCCAAGTTGAAGTAAGTCCGTTCGCCATGTAGATTTACGGGCTATGCTCCAGATCGATCTCCGCGAGCTCCGACACGGTCCGGTCGATACCGACGGGGAGCTCGCCCCCCAGGACCCGGTGTTCGAAGGGTTGGAGGTCCCGCTGGACGGCCCGCTCAATGTTGGGGGGGTGCTGGAGCGAGCGGGGCACGGGGGATATTTCTGGCACGGACGATTTGCGGGCCGCGTGCGCTCGGTCTGCCGCCGGTGCCTCACCGAGTTCGTAATGCCGGTCGAGCAATCGGTGGAAGTGGTATTCTCCGCCGACCCCGACCTGCAGGACGATCCCAGCGTGTACCCGTTGGCGGAGCGGTTGACCGAAGTGGACATCCGTCCGGCGGTACGCGAGGAGTTTGCGCTGGCCGTCGACGCCTATCCGCTCTGCCGCCAGGATTGCCGCGGGCTCTGCCCGCGCTGTGGTGCCGATCTCAATCGAGGGGCGTGCGAATGCGGCGCCCCCACCGCCTAGACTCGAGGACGTCATGGCCGTTCCCAAGCGAAAACTCTCGAAGCGCCGGAAGCGGCTCCGCCGGGGCCACCATACCGGCGCGGGTATCCCGACCCAGGCCTGCCCGCGCTGCGGATCGCCCCGCCTGCCGCATCGCGTCTGCGGCTCCTGCGGCTACTACGCCGGCAAGAAGCGCCTCGAGGTCGAGGACAGCTGACGGTGATCCGCGTCGCGCTCGACGCGATGGGGAGCGAGCTGGCTCCCCGCACCGAGGTCGAGGGGGCGGCGCTCGCGTTGCGCGAGCTGCCACCGGGATTCCGCGTGCAGCTGGTCGGGCAGGCCGCGGCAGTCGAAGCGGAGCTCGCCGCGCAACCGGACCTCGACCGGGGCCGGATCGAGGTGATCGACGCCCCCGAGGTGATCGGGATGGCGGAAAAGCCCCTCCAGGCGGTTCGCCGCAAGCGAAAATCCAGCCTCGTCGTCGGGCTCGGCCGGGTCGCGATGGACCAGTCGGATGCCTTCATCTCCGCCGGCAACACCGGCGCCATCCTCGCCGCGTCGACAGTGCTCCTGGGACTCTACGACGGGGTGGAGCGCGCGACGGTCGGTACCCTGCTCCCCACGGTCGAGGGACCCGTCCTCATGCTCGACGCCGGAGCCAACGTCGAGTGCTCCGCCCGGGAGCTGGTCGGGTTTGCCCACCTGGGGTCGGTGTACATGCGGGACATCATGAGCCGGCCCAGTCCCAAGGTGGGCCTGCTCAACATCGGTGAAGAAGAAGAGAAGGGCACCGCGATCGTACGGGAAGGGCACCGGCTGCTCAAACAGGATCGCCGCATCAACTACATCGGGAACATCGAAGGCCGGGACATTCTGGGTGGCCACCCCAAGCACGGCCGTCTCGACGTGGTGGTCTGCGACGGCTTCGTGGGCAACATCGTGCTCAAATTCTACGAGTCGGTGATGCTGCTGATCCGGCATCTCGTCGAGGAAGGGGCCCCCGATCTGTGGCAGCGGAAGGAAATTCGCGCCGCGTTCCGGATGCTCGACTATTCCCAGTACGGCGGGGCGCCCCTCCTCGGGGTGAAGGGTGTTTCGATCATCTGTCACGGGTCCTCGAACGTCAACGCCATTCGCCACGCGATCCGGGTGGCGGTGCAATCGGTCGAGGTCCAGCTCGCCCGCCACATCGCGGCCGAGTTCGCCGGGCCCGGAGCGGGAGCGCCGGCGTGACCGCGACCCCCCTGGTCACCATTACCGGCCTCGGCGTTGCCGTGCCGGAGCGAGTGGTTACCAACGCCGACTTCGAGAAATATCTCGACACCTCGGACCAGTGGATCGTCGAGCGGACCGGAATCCGCGAGCGACGGATCGCCGCCCCGGGCGAGACGCTCTCGGGGCTCTGCCAGACCGCCTCCTGCAGCGCGATGACCCGCGCGGGGGTTACCGCTGAGCAGCTTGACGCGATCATCCTGGGCACCATCTCGCCGGATCGCCGGCTTCCTGCGATGGCCTGCGACCTGCAAGCGATGCTGGGCGCCAAGAACGCGATCGCGTTCGACATCGCGGCGGCCTGCCCCGGGTGGATCTACTCTCTCGCACTGGCGGAGGGCCTCATCGCGGCGGGCCGCTGCAAGACGGTGCTGACCCTGGGGGCCGAAAAGCTCTCGGCGGTCACCGACTGGACCGACCGGGGCACCGCGGTGCTCTTCGGCGACGGCGCCGGGGCGGCGATCGTGGAGCCGGCGCGCGGGGATGGACGGGGCATCCTCTCGATCGTGTTGGGCGCCGATGGGACCCTGGGCGACCTGCTCTACATCCCCGGCGGCGGCTCCTCCGATCCCGTCAGCGAGAAGGTGGTCAAGGAGCGCACCCATTACATCCGAATGGCGGGCCGGGAGGTCTTCAAGGCAGCGGTGCTCGCGATGGCGCGGGCCTGCGATGAGGCCCTCGCCAAGGCGGGAGTACGCGCCGGGGATATCGACCTGCTGGTTCCGCACCAGGCCAACCTGCGGATCATCGAGGCGACCGCCAAGCACGCCGGCCTCCCGATGAGCAAGGTGATGGTGAACGTCGACCGTTACGGCAATACCTCGGCGGCCTCGATCCCCATCGCGATCGATCAGGCCCTGCAGGAGGGTCGGATCCAGCCCGGCTCGCTGCTATTGCTGGTGACGTTCGGCGCGGGATTCACCTGGGGGGCTGTCGTGCTCCGATGGTGAGCATCCTCCTCTTTCCAGGGCAGGGATCGCAGAAAATCGGCATGGGCAAGGATCTCGCGCTGGCGTTTCCCGCCGCGCGGGACACCTTCTCCGCGATCGACGGGGCTTTGGGGACGTCGCTCTCGCATACCATGTGGGAGGGACCGGACGAGGCGCTCCAGCAGACCCACAACACCCAGCCGGCCATCCTGGCCCACTCGGCCGCCGTGCTGGCGGTGGTGGGTGCCCGGCTGGGGGTCGTGGCGGGCGCGGCGGGGCACAGTCTCGGCGAATACAGCGCGTACGTCGCCGCCGGGGCGCTGGGGCCGGTCGAGGCGGCCGGGTTGGTCCGGCGGCGTGGGGAACTGATGCACGCCGCCGGCGGGGCCCGCCCCGGGGCGATGGCTGCGGTGCTCGGCCTGGCCACCGAGGAGGTCGAGCGCGCCTGCCGGGAGGCGTCGACGGACCGGGAGGTGGTGGTGGCGGCGAACCTCAATGCCCCCGATCAGACCGTGCTCTCCGGCGATCCGCCGGCGGTGGAACGCGCGGGGGCGGCGTGCAAGTCGGCGGGCGCCAAGCGGGTGATACCGCTCAAGGTGAGCGGCGCGTTCCACTCCCCGCTCATGGCGCCGGCGGCGGATGGCCTGGCGGCGGCCCTCGCTGCGGCCGCCTTCACGGAGCCCCGGTTTCCCGTGGTCGCAAACGCCAGCGCAGTTCCGGTCCGGACCGCGGCGGAGGCCCGCCGACTTCTGGCGGCACAATTGACGGCACCGGTGCGGTGGGTGGAGTGCGTGCGGGCGCTCGCCGGACTGGCACCGGGCGCGCGGTTCGTCGAGATCGGCCCCGGGACCGTGCTGGGCGGCTTGCTCAAACGAATCTTGCCGGAGCCGGCATACCTGTCGCTGGGCACCGCGGCGGAGGTGGAGAGATTCCTGGCATGACGGACATCGATCTCACCGGACAGGTCGCCTTCGTGACCGGCAGCACGCG
>JBGPEJ010000027.1:0-20503 GCA_041482775.1 Gemmatimonadota bacterium
AGTTCGGCGCGACCCGCGCGGCCGAGGTGATCTATCTGGGCCGCGGCACCATCCGGGTTCCCGGTGGCACGACGGACACCGAAACCTGGATCCTCGCCGTGCTCGCGAAGGATGCCCGGCGCCTGTTCGAGTTCGGGACCTGCACGGGGAAGACCTCGTATCTCTGGGCCCGCAACCAGCCGCCCGGCGGAAGCGTCACCACGCTCACTCTGGCGCCGCATCAACTCGAGAGTTACCGGTCCCAGCCGGGAGATGACCCAGCGGCCGAGGCGTTCGCTATGCAGGAGTCCCGCTTTACCCGGTTTCTCTACACCGGCACCGAGGTCGAGGGGCGGGTGGTCCAGCTCTTCGGAGACAGCCGGGGGTTCGATGAGACGCCGTATCTGAATTGCTGCGACGTGGTGTTCGTCGATGGCGCGCACGCCTATTCCTACGTCGTCAGTGACACCGCGAAGGCGCTGCGGATGGTCCGGCCACGGGGACTGGTGCTCTGGCATGACTATTCACCGGAGTGTCCCGGCGTCTTCCGCGCGCTGAACGAACTTTCGACGCGCCTCCCGCTGGTGCACATCCAGGGCACGACGCTGGTGGCCTTCCGGAAGGACGCCGCACCAGGGTCCTGACGCAGGGCGCACTTCCACTATCGGGGACCGGGCATGCAGGGCAAGGTCGTGGTGATCACCGGAGCGAGTGGCGGAATCGGCGCCGCCCTGGCCCGATTGCTGGCGACGCGGGGAGCATCGCTCGTGCTGGTGGCGCGGGGTGAGGACCCGCTCCGAGCGGTGGCCGGGCAGTGCGGCGGGCAGGCACACCCGATCGTGGCGGACGCGACGGACCGGGAGCAGCTCCGCCGGGTGGTCGAGGCCTCGGTCGCCCGGCTCGGCCACATCGACGTCTGGGTCAATAACGTCGGGCGGGGCATCTATCGCGAGCCCTCGCTGCTCACCGACGACGATCTCGACGAGATGATGCGGATCAACGTCAAGTCGGCGCTGTACGGGATGCAGGAGGTGCTTCCGCATTTCAAAGCGCGCGGCGCGGGCCAGGTGATCAACATCTCGTCCATGCTGGGCCGCATCCCCTTCGTCTCCTTCCGGTCGGCCTACAACGGTGCCAAGCACTTCCTCAACGCCCTCACCACGAATTTCCGCACCGAAGTGCAGCGAACCCATCCCGGGATTCAGTTCTCCCTGGTCTCCCCTGGGGTGGTGCGGACCGACTTCGGGCGGAATGCGCAGTACGGGGGGCCGGACTCGCGGCAACTTCCGGATTCGCAGAGCGCCGAGGAGGTCGCTGCGGTGATCGCGGAGGTCATCGAATCGCGGAACCCCGACGTGTACACCTTCCCGGGCGCCCATGCTCGTGTGGTGGGCTACTTCGACGGCCTTGGGGTGGACCCGCCCTGATGCGGGCTATCTTATCCCGGTTGCCGGACGGTTCCGGCCCGAGCCACGCGAGAGACCGCCATGCCTGACATCGCCCATCATATCGTGATCGAGGCCACCGCCGACGCCATTTTCCCGCTGGTCGCGACCGGCGAAGGTCTCGCGCAGTGGTGGGCCGAGGACATGACCCAGGCCCCCGATGGATCGGTCGAGCTCGGCTTCTTCGACCGGGCTACGGTGTATCGCCTGCGTCCCCAGACCCAGCTGACACCGCGCCGGGCCACCTGGGTCTGCGAGACGGGCACGGAGTGGGTGAACACCCGGCTGATGTTCGAGCTGCTGCCGAAGGGTGCCCACACCGGGGTACGATTCACCCACTCGGGTTGGCGGGAAGCCACCGAGTTCTTCGTCTCCTGCAACACCACCTGGGGGGGGCTCCTGTTTCGGTTGCGGGCGGAGGCGGAGGGCCGTGGCGACGGCCCGCTCTTTCGCAAGAGCAGCCGGGCGTACTGACGCCGGCTCCACCGTCCCGGGGATGGAACCGCCATGGTCTCGGAGTTCCTCAAGCGCGCGGCCCTGTTAACGCTGCTCGGCGCCGCGCCGCTCCGGGGGCAATCCCCGGCGGTCCCGGGACCGCTGGTTCACACCGTCGCGCCCAACGTATCCACCCAGCGGGAAGCCCAGCGCATCATCCGTCTCTGCCGATGGACCGATACCAGCGTGGTCCGTGACGCCGACGTGATTCTCGTCGTGGTCCGGAGCTCGGGTTCGTTCCCCCTGGCGCCCTCCTACGCCAACCTGAAGTGGCTCTACGACGAGGCCAACTCCCAGCTCAACGACTCGGGGGCGCAATACCACGTCTATCTTTACGTCCTGCGGCCGGACGGGATATTCCGTCAGGCAAGTCATCACTCCTACGACGTATGGGATGGGGGCGCCTTTCCCGACCCCCTGGCGCGAGCCCGGCAGGCGGCGAGCGCGGGGCTCGCCTGCGGCTATTGAGCGGCCTGCGGCCGGCCGCGCTAGACTTCGCGAAATCCTCCCAGGCCCGCCCTGGCACGGCTCGACGGGGAGCCTAACCCGCACCCACCGGAAGGACCCAATCAGGATGACCGCCGCGCCCGCCCTGCTCCTCGCATCGATCGCGCTCGCCGGCGCCCCGGAGCGCGAGGCGTTCCCTCCCGGCGTTCCGGCCCCGGTCCGTGAATCTCTGGCGGCGCGCCCGGCCGCTGCTCGGCCGGAGGACGTGGCCTCAATGGAGGCGATTCTCGCCGCGCTGTATCAGGTCATCTCCGGCCCGGCTGGGCAGCATCGGGACTGGGACCGGATGCGCGCCTTGTTCGCCCCGGGCGCCCGGCTCATTCCGGCGGTCTATCGGGCCGACAGCGCCCCCAGCCTGCGGGTGTGGGACCTCGAGCAGTACATCACTCTCGTCGGACCCCGGCTCGAATCCGGGGGTTTTTTCGAGCGTGAAGTCGCTCGACGGATCGAGCGCTACGGCGGGGTAGTGCACGTCTTCAGCACCTACGAGAGCCGGCGGGCGAGCTCCGACCCGGCGCCCTTCGCCCGCGGAATCAACAGCATCCAGCTGTGGTTCGACGGACAACGGTGGTGGATCGTCACCATCTACTGGGAGGGCGAGCGGCCGGGCAACCCGATCCCGGCGCGCTATCTGGAAACCCCGGGGAACTAGCGCCATGGAACGGGCTGTCGCGATGAGGTCTGGCGCATCCGCGGCGGCGGGCTAGGTTCGTCTCCTCCCCACTGGAGGTCGGCATGACCGCACTGACCGCGCTCTGGCTCCCGATTCTGCTTTCGGCGGCAATCGTCTTCATCATGAGCTCCATCATCCACATGGTGTTACCCTGGCACAAGAGCGACTACCCCAAGATGCCCAATGAGGACAAGGTGATGGACGCCCTCCGGCCATTCGCCATCCCGCCGGGCGACTACATGGTGCCGCGTCCCTCGAACACCCAGGAAATGAAATCGCCCGAATTCCTCGAACGGATGAAGCGGGGCCCGGTCATGATGCTTACGGTCCTGCCGAACGGCCCGATGTCGATGGGCAGGAACTTCGTGCTCTGGTTTCTCTACTCCGTCGCGGTTGGAATCCTCGCCGGTTATGTCGGGGGTCGGGCGCTGCCGGTCGGCGCGCCGTATCTCCACGTGTTCCGGTTCGTCGGAGTCACGGCTTTCATCGCATACTCGGCGGCGCTCTGGCAGTTGTCGATCTGGTACCGCCGCGCGTGGAGCATCACCATCAAGGCCACCATCGACGGGCTGATCTACGGCCTCCTCACTGCGGGAACCTTCGGCTGGTTGTGGCCGCGATAATCGATGTGAAACGCTCGCTGCGCTCCATCCTCGGCGTGCTCGGGGCCGCGATTGCCGCCATCGCGCCCCGTTTCCTCGAGGCCCAGAGCCGCCCGGTCCGCGACGGTTACCTGGTCACCTCCGATTCGGCTCGGCTGTATTACCGGATCACCGGGCGGGGGCCCGACACGCTCATCGCCATCCACGGCGGGCCGGGCGTCGATCTCGAGAGTATCGCCGCGGACTTTGCGCCTCTGGCGGCCCGCCATGTCGTGATCTTCTACGATCAGCGCGGGTCGGGGAGGTCCGAGCTGCCGGCCGATACCACCCGGCTGGTGGCAGCGCGCCAGATCGCCGATCTGGATGAGGTGCGCCGCCATTTCGGATTTCGCCGGGTGACGCTGGTGGCGCATTCCTACGGTCCGCTGCTCGCCGCCTCCTACGCGCTGGCCCATCCCGCGGTGGTGCGCGCCATGGTGTTCTTCGGCCCGCTGCCGCCGCGCCGCGGAGATTTCTGGCAGCGCTTTGCCGCCGGCATGCGGCAGCGCCTCGACAGTACGGCCACCGCTCAGCTGAGCGATGCCAACCGGCGGCTCAACGATCCCCACGCCGACCTGCTCCGGGCCTGCCGGGACTTCTGGGCCATCGCGCTCAAGCCCCGGCTCGCCGAACCAGCCCGGACCCAGGCGCTCATCCGATCCGATCTGTGCGGATCCGACCCCGCCGGTATCCGCTACGGGTTGACCACAACCAACCGCGTCGTGATGGCCTCGTACGGGGATTGGGATCTTCGGGATCGGCTTCGTCACCTGGAGGTTCCCACCCTCATCGTTCACGGGGAGGAAGAGGTGATCCCGATGGATCTCGTGGAGGAGTGGGCCGCGGCGCTTCCGCACGCACGGCTGCTGCGGGTGCCCCGGGCCGCGCACTTCACTTACGTGGAGCGGCCGGACCTGGTGTGGCCCGCGGTCGAGCGTTTTCTGGCCGCGCCGAGTCCGCCGGAAGGGGCGGCGTCCCCGGTTCGGGAGGCGACGGCCGTTTTCGCTGGCGGCTGCTTCTGGGGCGTCGAGGCGGTGTTTGAACACCTGAGAGGCGTCCTCTCCGCCACCTCGGGATACTCAGGGGGCGATGTTGTTTCTCCCACCTATGAGCAGGTGGGAACCGGACGCACCGGTCACGCGGAGTCGGTGCGGGTGGTGTTCGACCCGGCGGTGATCAGTTACCGCCAGCTCCTGGAAGTTTTCTTCACGGTGGCGCACGACCCGACCCAGCGCGACCACCAGGGCCCCGACTCCGGCCCGGACTACCGGGCCATCGTGTTCTACCAGGACCCCGCCCAGCGGCGGATGGCGGAGGACTATGTCGCGGAGCTGGGCCGGGCTAAGGCTTTCCCGAAACCGATCGTTACCGAGATCAGGCCGCTCAAGGCGTTCTATCCCGCCGAGGCGTATCATCAGGACTTCGCGGCCCGCAACCCCTCGAACCCCTACATCGTGGCCAACGATCTTCCCAAGCTGGATCACTTGCGAAAGGCGTTTCCCGCGCTCTATCAGGAGCCTGAGGCCCGGTAGGCCGTTTGCCGAACTATCCCATTGAGCGCGAAATCCCCGGGTCAGGTCCATCATGCCGAACCCTCTTGTCGAAGACCGGCGCCTCGGTCGACTGACCGAGATTTGTCTGGCGCTTCCGGAAGCCACCCGCGAACGGAGCGGGAGCCACGCCACCTTCCGGATGCGGGGGAAGACTTTCGCGTATTTTCTGCATGACCACCACGGCGATGGCATCGTGGCCGTTGCCTGCCGGACGGCCCGCGGGGAAAACGTCGACTGGGTCAGACTGGATCCGGTCCGTTTCTACCTGCCGGCCTACATCGGAGCCAGAGGCTGGGTGGCGCTTCGGCTCGACGCCGGTTCGGTCGATTGGCGGGAGGTGGCCGACCTGGTTGTCGACAGCTACCGGCTTGGCGCCCCGAAGCGGCTTGCCGCGCTGCTCCCGCACGCGAACCGGCCGCCGGGGATACGGCGACCACGGAACCCGAGGGCACGATGAGCGACAGCAATGTCATGGAGCAGCTCGCCGCGTTCAACAGCGCGGTGCAGGCAATACCGATCCCCACGGGGGGTGAGGCGGCGGCGGTGCTCCAGCTGCAGGAAGTCAAGCGGGCGCTCGACGACGTGCGGCTTGGCCTCTGGTCACGGCTCAAGGGCGCCCACTCGAAGGACGCCCGCGCGTTTGAGGAGCAATTCCGGGTGCGCCGCGCGACAGAGCTCTGCCTCCGGCTGACCAGTGACCTGCGCTCCGGTTTGATGAACCCGGGCCATCAGGAGTATGACGATCTCTGGATCGCGGCGGTTGAACTTGGACAGGCGATTCAATCCGCCCGGACCGGAGCCGGGCGGTCGGACTCCGAGTAGAGTCGAGGGAGCCGGCCCCATCCCCCCGTCTCTTCCCGGTGCGCCCGCGAACAGGCCTCTCACCCCGACTGGGGGATAACATGCGCGCGCGTTTGCTGGCCGTAGTGGTGGCGCTGCCGGCGGTGGCTCACGCCCAGGGTGCCCGTCTCGAGTCCCCCGATGGCGAGCCGAGGATCGTGGTCACCATCACGCGAACGGCGCGGGTCGCGCCGGATCGCGCGCTGCTCTACTTCGTGGTGGAAGGCACCGGGGAGTCGCCCGCCGAGGCGGCGCAGCGGGGCGGGCAGAAGCTCCAGGCGGTGATCAGCGCGATCCGGCAGGCCGGCACCCCCGTGGAGAGCGCGAACGCCCTGCCGTACGGGGTTTCGCCCGCGCCGAACATCAACGGCTTTCCCGGGAGCTCGGCGCAGACCTCGTACATCGCGCGCTTCGTCATCCGGATCCAGCCGACCCGGGTCGACCAGCTCACCGCGCTTGCGGTCGCAGCGATCGCCGCGGGGGGCAGCTCGGTGTCACCGCCGGTGTTCGAGACGTCGGCCGCAGACTCGGTCCGGCGGGCGCGTTATGCCGAAGCGCTGACACAGGCACGGCAGGACGCGGAAGCACTCGCCGGGGCGCTGGGTGGCCGGCTGGGCGCCGTGCTCGAGGTATCCTCCAGCGCCGGCCCGGGCTCGGGCGGCAATTCCGGATACCTCAGCTTTGGGAATCGCTATGACTTCAGTGGACCGATCCAATCCCCCGACGTGATCGTATCGGCGTCGGTGACGGTCCGGTACCGGTTCCTTCCCCGGTAGCCGGGCCGGGGCGCCGCGGAATCACTGCTTGGCGGCGGTATCGGCGAGTTCGGCGCGAAACCGGGCAGCCTTGTCCGGTTGTCTCAGCGAATCGTAGGCGATGACGAGATCCCTCCGGGCGGCCCGAAGGAAGCTCACCGTGGGGCTGGCCTGCTTGGAGACGATCACGTAACCCGCCAGACTCTCGGCCGCCGCCTCGGCGTATCGATTCTGCCGCAGCAGGGCCCTGCCCAACTTGATGTGGGCGATCCCGGTGTTCAGGTGGTCGGCCGGCAGGAGCTCGGCGTACAACTTGAGCACCTCGCGGTAGAGCTGCTCGGCGCGGGGATACTGTTTGCGCTCGACGAACACGCTGGCGAGGTTCGATAGGGCGATCCCGTTGAGGTAGTGCTTCGCGCCGTACGCCGTCTTGTAGATGTCGACCATGCGGCGGAAGTAGCCCTCGGCGGCGTCCAGATTCCCCTGCGCAACGGCGGTGTTGCCCAGCTCGTTGACCGTCGAGGCCACGGTGGGGTGCATCGGTCCGAAGATCCGCTCCCGAATGGCGAGGGCCTTCCCCAGCACCACGATGGCCTCGTCGAATTTCTTCTCGAAGACCAAGGCCCGGCCGAGCTGGGTCAGGCCGTCGGCGGTCTGGGCGCGATTGTCGCCGTAGAAGGACTCCAGGATACTCAACGCCTGCCGGTCGTAGCGCTCGGCCACGTCATAGTGGCCCCGATCGAACTGCGAGGCGCCGAGGTTGATCAGCACGTCGGCCACCCGCGGGTGGCGCTCGCCATAGAGCTGACGGTTCATGGCGAGGACTCGCTGATTGATGGAGTCCGAGATCTGGTAGTGTCCGGCGTAGAAGTGGTCGTCCGCCAGCTGGCCAAGGCTCGCAGCCAGCTCGTGGGTCGGCGCCTCCTCCGGCGTGGAGTAGAGCCGCACCGCGTCCTGACTCACCTGGATGGCGTGGTCATAGTCGCCGCGCTCCTGGAGTACGAGGCCCAGGCCAAAGGTGGCCTGCGCCACCGCCGGATGCCCCGGCGGCAGCCGGCGCTTGCCGTTGTCCAGTGCCTCCCGCATCAGTCGCTCGGCTTCCTCGAATTTGGCCTGGCTCACCCGCAACATCCCGAGAGCCACCAGGTTGCCGGTCACTTCGGGGCTGCCGGGGCTGAAGAGCGTCCGGCGCCGGTCGAGTGCTGAGCGGAGCAGCGTGTCGGCCCGGGCGAGGTTGCCGAGCTTCTCGTAGATGCTGCCGAGCGTCTCGTACAGCTCGGCCTGGACCGCGGGCTCACCGTCGAGGCTCTTGGCCTCCTGCAATCCGCGATCGATCAGCGTCACCACGTGGAGGCTGTCGGCGGGCCCGACCTCCCTGTCGCCGCCTTCGAACAGACTCATCGTGAAACGCTGGATGTTCTGGGCCCGGGCCGCCTCGGCCAGGGCCGCGTTGCGCGCCCGGGTCAGTCGTACCGTGTAGAACACCACCAGGCCGACCACAACGGCGAAGACCAGCGCCGCCGCGGAAACCGGGGCCCGGTTCCGCCGGACGAATTTGCCGACACGATAACGGAGGGTGTCCGGCCGGGCTTCGAGGGGCTCACCGGCGAGAAAGTGATCGATGTCGCGAATGAGTGCCTCGACCGTCCGGTACCGCCGCTGGGGATCCTTGTGCATGGCCTTGAGGCAGAGCACGTCGAGGTCGGCCCAGGATGTCGCCCCGACCGAGCGGGCCAGCTCGCTGGCATCGGTGTTCCTCGCCGCCACCGAGGGCTTCTCCGGCTCCTGCTCCGCCACCACCATCTCGGCCTCGGCCGGCGTCCGGTGCGACAAGTCGAACGGGAGGCGGCCGGCCAGCAGCTCGTACAGGATCACCCCGAGGGAATAGATGTCGGTGTGGGTGCCGACCCGGCCGGCGCGGAACTGTTCCGGCGCCGCATAGGCCGGGGTCAGGAGCCGTAGCCCGGTCTGGGTTTGATCCGCCGGCAGATCGAGGCTCTCGAGCTGTTTCGCGATGCCGAAATCGAGCAGCTTGATGGTCCCGTCCGCCTTGACCAGGATGTTGGAGGGCTTGAGGTCGCGATGAATGATGGCGTGGCGATGGGCGTGCTGCACCGCTTCGCACACCGAGCGAAACAGCCGGAGGCGCCCCGGAATGGAGCTCGCGCGGCGCCGGCAATACTCCGTGAGCGGCGCCCCATCGACGTACTCCATGACGAACCACGGCGTACCGTCGGGAAGAATGTCCGCGTCGTAGAGCGGGGCGATCGCCGGGTGGTTGAGCTGCGCGAGGGTTCGTTGTTCGCTGGCAAACCGATCCCGGCGAGTCGGTGACAGCCAGGCGTCGCGCAGGATCTTGATCGCGGCCAGGCTGCCCAGGTCGTCGCGCCGGGCGAGGTAGACCACCCCCATACCGCCCTGGCCGAGCACCCGGACAATCCGGTAGGGCCCGAACTCTTCGGTGGGGATCGACGGCTGGGCGGCCCCTTCGAGTACCCCCCGCGCGAGATGCGCCACGTCCCGATCCAGTAGCGATCCTCCCCGGGCGTCCTCCGCCAGCAAGGCCAGCACTTCCTCCACCAGCCCGGCATCGGGTCCGCATTCGGACTCCAGAAACCTCCGTCGCTCGGCCGCCTGGAGATCGGTGGCGCGGTGGAAGAGCGCCTGGACGCGGTCCCAGCGGCCCGGGTCCATCATGACGCGCGCAGCTCGCGGGAGAGCCAGGCCCTGGCGGCGCGCCAGTCGCGGAGAACGGTGGCTTCGGACACGCCCAGCAGCTCGGCGGTTTCCGCGACGTCGAGGCCCCCGAAAAACCGGCTCTCCACCATGATCGCCTGACGGGGATTGACTTGAGCGAGCTGCTCCAGCGCCGCATCCAGGGTGAGCAGGTCTTCCGAGTCACTCGGTTTCTGTTCCAGCGCGTCGTCGAAGGTGACCAGAGGGGCGCCGCCCCCCCGCTTGCCGGCGTTTCTCCGGCGCGCGGCCTCGATCAACACCTGGCGCATGGCGCGAGCCGCGATCCGCTTGAAGTGCAGACGGGAAGTCAGCGCGAACGGCGGGGAGCTGGCCAGCTTGAGCCAGGCCTCGTTGACCAGGGCGGTGGGGCTCAGCGAAACGCCGGGATCATCACGCCGGACGCTGGACGCGAGCCGGCGCAGCTCTTCGTAGGTCACGCTGAACAAGTGATCGAGGGTTCGGCGGTCCGCCACGATTGCGCCCAGCTCCCCACCCTCCAGCCCGTGTGTCGTCGGGATGTTTCGAGGCGCCATGACGGTATTCCGTGCGGGTCCGCGCAATGCGGGTGGACGTGCCCCTCGTCACCGAGGCGGCCCTGAGGACAACCTTGGGATCATACGCCCGATCCCGGAGACCGCAAGGCTCCGGCCGGGAATACACCACGAGCGCTTCCAACTCGAGGCGAGGACCCTGACATGACCCGCGAGGGCAACCCCTTTGCGATCCTCGACAAGGAGAGCGTGATCGGAACCCTCCGGGCTACCGGGTCGCACGATCCGGATGTGCTCGATGCCCGGAAGGCGGAGCTGATCGCGAGGGTCAAGGCTCCGAAATTCGCCGGGCTCCTCCTCCTGCTCCTGGGCGGAGGGGCCTCGCGCACCCTGGGTGGTGCGTTGATCGGGATTCCGATGCTGCTCGCGGGGGGGTGGCTCTGGTACCTCGGCGCACGGAACGCGGCCACCATCGAAGCCGGCTTCACCGAATACGTCAATTGGCCCGGCCGGTAAGCGCCCCGCGCCCCCATGACGGTATTCCCCACCGGTCTGCGCACTGCGGACCGACCCTCATTCACCGGATGGAGATATGACCATGAGCTTCACACGCCGCATCAGCCGCCTGGCCGTTGGGGCCGGCTTACTCGGAGCGTTGTACCATCCGGTGGCCGCGCAGGCGCCGAGCGCCTGCGCCGGCCGGTCGGCGTGCACGGAGACCCGGACCTTCGTGGCCACGGTCACCGATTTCCGGCCCAGCGCCTCCGGCTACTATCGATTGGTCGCCATCACCGTGCGATTCAGGAACATCACCGATCGCCCGCTGATTCTGGGCCTCGTCCAGGGCTCGGGCATCGCCACCGATGATCAGGGCAACCGTTTCGAGGTGGCCTCGGCCGCCTCGGTGCGAGGCATCGGCTGGATCACCGGCAACAGCTTCGATTCGAAGTTCACGCTCCAGGCGGGTGAGGCCAGTGACGCGCGAATCGAATTCGCCTGGCGGCCCACCGCGCGGGGCCAGGTCTTCGGCACCAGCTATGCGATCGAGTTCGCGGTCCGGGAAATCGACGCGATCGCCGGCAACCAGTTCCGGCTCGGGAAAGAGCACGCGTTGCAGTTCCGCGGATTCCGGGAGGGTTGGACCGCCACCACCGTGGTCGCCGCCGCTCCCGCTCCCGCCCCCTCTCCCGCTGCTGCTCCTGCTCCGGCCCCCTCGCCGGCCCCCGCTCCCATCCACGCCGCCCCGCCGGCGCCCGCGCCAGCCGCCGCCCCACCAGCGCCCGCGGAGGCACCGGATCCCTGCGCGGGGCGGTCCCGCTGCTACAACGGCGGGCAGTTCATTGCCGAAGTGAAGTCCTTCACCCCGGGCGCCGCGGGAGGCCGGCACCATCTAGTGACCATTACCCTCGCTATCCGGAATGTGTCGAGCCAGCCGATCATCCTGGCCTATCGCGGACAGTCCGGCATGATGATCGACAATCTGGGAAACCGGTACACCTGGGGAAGGCCGAGCACCCACGACGTGAGCTTCCGCGGAATCGGGGCGGTGGGTGGTAATTCAGCGGACCCGCAGTTTGCCCTGCGGCCCGGGGAGAGCCGGGATGCCACCTTCGACCAGATCCGGTTCAATTCGGGGCGCCAGGAGATCGGCACCTCGTTCAGCTACGATCTCACTCTGACCGGACTCGAGATCCTGCCCAGCCGGCAGATTCGTGAAACCCGCGACTATGCCGTGGAGTTCCGAGACCTGAGCTCCCGTCCCAGTGCCAAGCAGCTGCTCGACGATATCGCGAAGAAGGTCAAGAAGCCCTAGCGCGATTACGGCCGCCCGGTAGCTTTGGGAGGATGCCAATGATGAAGGGGTACTTCCGGTGAAGCGCACTGGGTCGGGGATGCGCGATGAGCTGCTGACCATCCCGGGGATCGGCCCGAGCCTGGCGGCCGACCTCCACGAGCTCGGGGTTCGCAGCCTCGGCGGGCTCAAGCGCCGCGATCCCGAGCGACTCTACCGGCGGCTCAACGCCCGGCGAGGCATCCGCCAGGATCCCTGCGTGCTCTACGCGTTCCGGTGCGCGGTGTACTTCGCGCGGACCCGCCGCCCGAGCCCGCGGCTTCTCAAGTGGTGGAACTGGAAAGGGCGGACGCTCCGGGCGGTCTGACCGGCGGGATCATGGCATCGGCGCTCTCGCACGCCACTGTCGCCCTCGCAATCGGCGCCTGCTTTCCCCGGGCCGCCCTGCCGCGGCGGGCGCTCGGGCTCGGCGTTGTTCTCGCCGTGGTTCCGGACCTCGACGCCGTCGGATACTGGCTTGGCGTGCCTACCAGCGCCTGGCTGGGCCATCGCGGCTTCACCCACTCGATTCCGTTCGCGCTCGCGCTGGGGATCGCCGCCGCGGTGGTATCCACTCGCCGGGCGCCGGCCATCGGCCATCGCGGGACGCTGGCGATGTATTTCATACTCGTGCTGCTTACCCACGGGTTCCTCGACGCCTTCACCAACGGGGGGCCCGGCATCGCGTTCTTTTCCCCATTCAGCAACGCGCGCTACTTCTTCCCCTGGCGCCCGATCCAGGTATCTCCGATCGGCATCGGAGTCTTCAACGCGCGCGGTCTCGCCATTCTGGCCACCGAAGCGCGCTGGGTCCTGCTTCCGGCGGGGCTCCTCGCGGCGATCGGAATCGCGACGCGCCGGGCCGTGGCCCGGGGGTCTCGCCTGGCCGCGACGCGCGACCCCCCCTAGTATTGGTCCTCCCGGCGACGGGGTTTCCCGCCCGAAACCCATGCTCACCGACGCCGGATGGGAGGGAGCCCGATTTCCCCATGGATGTCATCCTGGCCACCTGCCGGAAACGGGCGGAGCTCACGCCGTCGGACGGTCTCCTGGCCGAGGCCTTGATCAGGCGCGGCGCCAGCGTCCGCGCGGCGCCCTGGGATGCTGTTCCCCCCGGCCGGGACGGCGACCGGGTGGTCTGCATCCGTTCGACCTGGGACTACCACCGGCGCCCGGAAGACTTCCGCGAGTGGATCTCCCGATTCGGTGACGTGCCGGGCACGCTATGGAATCCGCCAGCGACGGTGCTCTGGAACATGGACAAGGTGTACCTGCGCGAGCTCCAAGGCCTGGGGATTCCGATTCCGCCCACCCGCTGGATCGAGCCCGGTGAATCGTTCCAGCTTCCGCAGCTGTTCGCTGATACCGGATGGGAGTCCGCGGTCCTCAAGCCCCGGGTGTCCGCGACGGCATACGGGACCCATCTGGTGAGCCCGGACAGCGCGCTCCCCGAGGCCGAACGCGCGCCGCTCGGCGATTGCGGCGCGCTGCTCCAGGAATTCGTGCCGGAGGTGCGATCCCGCGGGGAGATTTCGCTGGTCTACCTCGACGGGCGGTTGAGCCATGCGGTGCGCAAGCTTCCCTCGGAGGGTGAATTCCGGGTGCAGGCGGAATTCGGCGGTTCGGCCGCGCGCTGCGAGCCGGGCCCGGCTCTCCGCGAGTTCGGCGCTGCCGTGCTCCGCCGGATGTCGGTGCCGTGGATCTACGCCCGCGTCGACCTGATCGACACCGCCGCCGGTCCGGTGCTGATGGAGCTGGAACTGGTGGAGCCGGAATTGTTCTTTGCCCTGGCGCCGGAGCGGGCCGATCACCTGGCCGCGGCCCTCCTCAGGCGGGCCACCCGGGAGGCGGCGTGAGCGGCGGCCCCCCGCCGGGGACCCGGGTGCAGATCACCAAACGCAACGACGGGGGCGCCGTGCTCCGATGCGTGCGTTCCGACGGGTCGGTGACCTGGCAGAAACAGGAGGGCAAGCAGGCGGCCTTCTTCCCGCTGCACGATCTGACCCACTACGCCGTCGAGAGTGCGCTGGGGAGCGCCGAGGGATTCTTCGGGCTCATCGCCTCCGGATGGGACATCGAGGACACCGAAGGCAAGGGTGCCCGTGGGGCTCTCCCCTCCGGGGCGGTGGCGGTGGAACACGTGGTGGGATTGCTGGACGCGGAGCGCGCCAGTGGAGAAATGATGAGCGCGGCCGACTTCATCGCCGCGATCGCCGTCGCCTATCGGCAGCACCGGGTAGCCGAAGATGTGCCCCGGCTCCCGCTGGACGACGACGTGCTGGGCCGGATCCGCGCGAAACGCGCCGAGCTGTTCTCCCGCTGGCGGGCGCTGGCGCCGGGAGATACTCTGGAGTTGGTGTACCCGGCCGCGCGACCCTGACCTCGACCCGGAGATATTCGATGGTGAGTAGCGCCGCCACGACCGTCGCGAAGTATCTCGCCAGCCTGCCGGCCGAGCGCCGCAAGGTCATTGCGGCCGTGCGAGGAATCATCCGGCGCAATCTTCCCAAGGGATATCGTGAGGTGATGAACTGGGGGATGATCAGCTACGAAGTACCGCTCAGCCGCTATCCGGATACCTACAACGGCCAGCCATTGATCTATGTCGCCCTGGCCGCGCAGAAGAACTTCTATGCGGTCTATCTCACCTGCGTCTATCATGACGCGAAGCGGGCGGCCTGGTTCCGGGATGCGTTCAAGGCGGCGGGCAAGAAGCTCGACATGGGCAAGTCATGCCTCCGATTCAAGCGGCTGGACGATCTCCCGCTCGAGGTGATCGGGCAGGCGGTTGCGAGCACTTCACTCGAGCAACGGATCGCGATCCACGAAGCCAGCCGGCGCTAGCTGCCCACCGGATCCGATGCCGGGGAGTCTTCATGACGGGACGTCTGCTTCGCTTGAGCGTCAAGCCCAGGACCCCGGGCGAGCGGGGGCTTCCCAAGCGCTCGGTCGCCGAGCTTCGGATCACGACCGCGGGCGCCACCGGCGACTACAACCATTGGAGGACCCGGGAGGCAAAGGGAGATCCAGATCAGGCCCTGCTGCTTCTCACCGACGAAATCCTGGGTCGGCTCCAGGCGGAGGGGTGGCCAGTCGGCCCGGGAGACCTCGGCGAGAATCTGACCCTCGGCGGGATTCCCGAGTCGTCGCTTCGGCCGGGCACGCGGCTCCGCCTGGACGCGGTCCTTCTCGAGATCAGTAAGCCGTGCGATCCCTGCACCGAGCTCTACGTGCTTCCGTACGTCGGACCGGAGCGCGGACCCGCCTTCGTTCGCACGCTCCGCGGCCGGCGGGGATGGTTCGCGCGGGTGCTGGCCGGGGGAATCGTGGGTCCGGACACCCCGGTGGAAGTGGAGGGATAGCGTCAGCCGCGTCCTGAATCGCTCGCTCGGCGTCAGGGCGGTCGCCGTCTTCGAGGCGGCGAAGGGGCTGGTCGTCCTCCTCTCCGGCACCGGGCTGCTGCTGCTGGTGCACCGGGACGTGCAGGCGTTCGCCGAGCGGCTCGTGGCCCATCTCCACCTCAACCCGGCCAGCCGGTACCCTCGCATTTTTCTTCACGTGGCGAGCCAGGCGTCACCCGGCCGTCTCCGATGGCTCGCGCTCGGAGCATTCGTTTATTCAGTGGTCCGGTTCGTCGAGGCGGGCGGATTGTGGCGGGAACGGCGGTGGGCAGAGTGGCTCGGCGCGGCCACCGGAGCTGTCTATCTCCCCTTCGAAGCCACGGCCCTCATCCGGCGGCCCGGCCCCGAGCCCCTGATCGCCCTCGTCCTGAACCTGGGAATCGTGGTCTTCCTGGGCCTCCGTCTCCGGGGGCGCTCCCGGTAGATTGCCCTGGGGAGGTTCTCCGCGTGGTCAAGCTATTCGGGTTCATCGGGGCCACACTCGGCGGGGCAATCGGGTGGTGGGTGGGTGCCCGGGTCGGCTTCATGACCGCGTTCTTCGTGAGCCTGGTGGGGACGGGAGCGGGGGTGTATTTCGGGCGGCGCTGGGCCCTGAACTACTGGACCTAGCGATCCGGAGCCATCGCCCCGGGTCAGTGCGCTTGTTCGATGGCGACGTCCGCGGTTCCCTGCTCGTCGTAGCTCACCTGGACGCTCCATGGCCGGCAACAGACCTGGCAGTCCTCGACGTATTCCTGGGCGACGCCCCCGTCGGGGTCGAGCACGATCGAGACCATCTCGCCGCAATAGGGGCAGGTGACCTCGGCCTCAGTCTGAAGCGCCGAGTCGGTGAGCGCCTCGTCGTCCTGCGGCTCCTCTGACTCCCGGTCCACCGGGTCGTCGTCGTTCGAATGATTTCGCACCAATACCTCCGGGGGCCCGGCACTCCGGGCACCGGTGGAGTATACTGGACTCGCTCCGCCGCCGCTGGAACGACCGCCGGTGAGCATGACCGGTGCCGAAAGGGTGCCCCGATTGGCTGACCAGCTCTGTCCCCGCCCACCTCGATAGCGAATGATCTGCCGAATCTGGCACGGATGGACGGTTCGGGGCAATGCGGACGCCTACCACGCGCTGCTCCGTACCGAGATCTTTCCCGGCATCCAGGCGCGCGGCATTGCCGGTTTTCAGGGCATCGATCTGTTGCGGCATGACGCCGGCGAGCTGGTCGAGTTCGTCACGATCATGTGGTTCGATTCGACGGACGATGTGAGGGCGTTCGCCGGGGTCGACTACGAAGTCGCGGTGGTGCCTCCGCGCGCCCGGGCGCTCCTGGCGCGGTTCGACGAACGGGTGGCCCACTTCGACGTGTTGGAACGCCGCCGATCGTGAGCTGGCGCCGGTTCCTGGCCCTTGGCTCGCTGCTGCTGGGGCTGGGTTGCCTGCTGCGCGCCTGCTGGCTCGAGCCGGCGAGCCTCAGGGTAGTCACCGAGACGCTCCGGATTCCCGGGTTCCCCGCCGCACCGCTCCGAATCGGGGTGCTGAGCGACCTTCACGTCGGATCCCCGTTTAATGGATTGGACCGGCTGGGCCGCACGGTGGCGCTGACCAACGCCGCCGCCCCGGATGTCGTTTGCATCCTGGGCGACTTGGTCATCCGGGGAGTGATCGGCGGGCGCCCGGTCCCGCCGGAGCGGATCGCCGCCGAGCTCGGGAAGCTCCGCGCGCCGTCGGGTGTCCTCGCGGTGCTCGGCAACCACGACTCCTGGCTGGACCACGACCGGGTGCGCCGTGCCCTCGAGCAGAACGGCATCCGGGTGATCGAGGACACCGCGGTGCGGGTTAGGACACCGGCGGGCGGCCTCTGGCTGGCGGGGGTCAGCGATCTCTGGACCGGCCGCCACGACCTGGCCGCCGCCCTCGCGCCGGTGGCCTTCGATGGGACGCCGGTGGTGCTGCTCACCCACAACCCGGATGTGTTTCCCGACGTGCCCGCGTCGGTGACGCTGACGCTGGCGGGGCATACCCATGGCGGCCAGGTCCGGATTCCGTTTTTCGGACCGCCCGTCGTGCCCTCGCGCTACGGCAGGCGGTACGCCGCGGGCCACGTGGTGGAGGGAGGGCGGCATCTCTTCGTGGTCACCGGGATCGGGACCAGCATTGTGGCCGTTCGGTTTCTGGTGCCGCCGGCCATTTCCCTGCTCATCGTGTCGGCCCCGGCGCCCCGGAGCTAGCGCAGGCCCCGGAGGCTGCTAGGTTCGTCCCCCATGTCCCACCAACCCACCCGCCGTGAATTCGTCACCCTCGCCGCCGCCGCCGGGCTGTCCCGCTGGGCCGACGCCCCCGACGGGCCACCGGCCGGCCAGGAATCCCACGTCGGGCCGATCGTCGTGTTCCAGGGCGATTCGATTACCGACACCGGGCGCAACCGCTCCATCACCGCCCCCAACGTCGCTTCCGCGCTGGGGAACGGATACCCGTTGCTGGTGGCGGCGGCGTTGCTCGAGTCCCGGCCGGAGCGCCGGCTGCAGTTCTTCAATCGCGGGGTCGGTGGCGACAAGGTCCCTGACCTCCGGGCGCGCTGGGATGCCGACACGCTTGCGCTCAAACCCGACGTCCTGAGCGTCCTGGTGGGCGTCAACGATTTCTGGCACAAACTCTCACTCGGATACACCGGCACGATCGCCGAGTACGAAACCGGCCTCGGGAGCCTGCTCGACGGGACCCGGCGGGCCCTCCCCCGGGTACGGCTCCTGGTTCTCGAGCCGTTCGTCCTCCGCACCGGCGCGGTGGACGCGGCCTGGTTTCCCGAATTCGATGAGCGGCGGGCGGCCGCCGCCCGGGTGGCGGCGTCCGTCGGTGCGCTGTTCGTTCCGCTCCAGGCCGAGTTCGACAAGCTCACCGCACGCGCCGGCCCGCAATACTGGACCATGGACGGCGTGCATCCGACTCCTGCGGGACATTCGGTGATCGCGGGCCGATGGCGCGACGCTGCAGGTCTCTGACTTCCGTCAACCCAACCGCTTGGCTTGTTGCCCGGGCGCGTCCCGGGTTAATTCCTCCGTTCCCGTGCCTGTTCCAGTCCGGGATCGACACTGATTGCTTCCGCCCCTAGGAGGGAGACGCCATGAAATCGCGCAAGCGGTATCGGCTCGACCGGGTCGTGGTGATCCCCGCCGGCTCCCGGCTCGCGAGCTGGACCTTTGCCGGGGGCTCCGTCCGCGGCACCGAGCACAGTTATCTGGTCGTCGACGGCAATTTCGCATCGCGCAACAACTGGGAATTCATCGTCCGGGTACCCTCCGATCCGAAGGGCCGGGTCGAGGCGCGGCCCCGCACCGCGCCCAATGTGAAGGTGTGGGAGGAGCTGCCCGATCGCTCGCTGACGTTCAATCCCGCCACCCGAGGGCCGGCGCGTGGGCACTGGTACGGTCAGGTAGCGTTGGCGGATGCCGCAGGCATGAAATCCAAGTCGGTGGTTCCCCACGATCGCCGGGGCGAGCTGCCGCACTGGTTCGCCGACTTGTCGGGCCGGATGCGCCGGAAGGACACCGTCCGGAACACCAAGGGCACCGACCACGGCGCCCTGGTGGTACTGGTTCCCGCCGGAGATCACGCCGCGATGATCCGGCTGTTCTTTGCGACCAAGGTCTGGATTCTCAAGGAGGGAATCTCGATCTAGGCGCTCGCGGCGCCCAGCCCGGCCGCGCGCCCGGTGGCCCAGGCCCAGAGAAAATTGTAGCCGCCGATGGGTCCGAAGGCGTCGAGAATCTCCCCCGAGAGGAAGAGCCCGGCCTGTTTCCGGCTCTGCAGTGTTCGCGGGTCGATCTCCGCGAGACTCACCCCACCCCCAGTGACTTCGGCCTTCTTGTAGCCCTCGTGGCCGGTCCAGGGGAGCTCGCCGCGCACCAGCATTCCCACCAGCCGGAGCCGCTCGGCCCGGCGCAGCTGGGAGAGGCGGCGGCCCGGCTCCACCCCCGACCGTTCGAGCAGCAGCAGCGCCAGACGCTCCGGGAGCTCGGCGCGGAGCACGCTCCCCGCGGTACGGGAGCCGTCCGCGCGGAGCGCGGCCTCCCACGCCGCCTCGTCCAGCGGCGTCCATCGAACCGTGACCACGGCCGCCGCGTCGCGGACCGCTACGTGCGATACATCGAGCACCGCCGGCCCGCTGTAGCCGTGATGGGTAAAGAGAAATCCTCCGGTGGCCGCGGCGCTCCGGCCGCCGCCTCGGGCGGCGATCGTCACCGACAGCGAGATCCCGGCCAGCCGGCCGAACGGGGGCGGGTCCGCAGTGAGCGGCGTGAGCGCGGGGTACATCGGGTGCACCGTGTGGCCGAGCCGCTCGACCATCGATACGCCCAGGCCGTCGCTGCCGGTATTGGGCACCGAAAATCCGCCGGTCGCGATCACCACCGCATCGGCCTCGAGAGGTCGATCGGCATGGCGCTCGATCCGCCAGCCTCCGGCCACCGGGGCAATCCCCGTCACCAGGGTGTCGGTGAGCACCTCCGCCCCTCGCTTCCGGGCCAGCGCCAGGAGACCGTCCCGCACGTCCCGCGCCCGGTTGGAGGCGGGGAAGAGCTTGCCGGTTTCCGGTTCCTCGACCAGCGTCAGGCCGAGGTCCTGCTCGAAGAAGGCAATCTGCTCGCGGAGCGGCCAGGAGCGGAGGATGTTCCGCAGGGTGTTCGGAGAAGAATCGGTAACGAAGCGGGACTCGTCAACCCGGGCCGGGAGGACGTTGCAGCGGCCGCCGCCGCTGATCAGGATCTTGCGTCCGCCATCCCGGGTCCGCTCGAGCAGGAGGGTTTCCGCGCCGGCCGAGGCGGCGAAAATCGCCGCCATCGACCCCGCCGCCCCGGCCCCGATCACGACCACACGCCGCAGACCGCCTCCGATCCCCCCAGATGCTTCCGTGCCGGCCCCCTCCCCGGCGCACCGGGGGGGGTCCCGGATGGTAATCCGGCCCTGGAACGCCCGGTATGGCCCTTCGGGCCCCAAGGTGTTATATTTACGGCTCGCGATTGACGCGCCGAGGGCGCGAACATGTTCCGTGGAGACCACAGGGGCCTGGCGTTCGTGCCGGGCCCTTTTCAGTTCGGTCTCTCTGCATCGTGAGGCATCGCTCACGAACAACACGTAGTCGGGACGTACGGCATGACCGCACTCCGATTACACCA
>JBGPEJ010000028.1:0-20330 GCA_041482775.1 Gemmatimonadota bacterium
AGGGCGACTTCGGCATCACCTATCCGAAGGCCGACGCGATCCTGCACTGGCTCCTGTTGGGCTACGCTGCCGACGCCATCGAGGCGCTGGGGTACACGCCGGCGGAGGTAGCCCTGGTGCGGCGCCGGCTGGATTCGACCCGCTGGAAGCGACGACTCCCGACGGTGGCGATGGTGAGCCAGACCGCCATAGGCGAGTACTACCTGAGACCGGTGGATTACTGACCGAGGAGCCGCCCCGAGTGCACCCGGAAAGTCGCCCGATGTCGTACTCCCGCGGGGAGATCACCACGTTCGTCATGCCGCACATGCAGAACGTGCTGGGCGATCTGTTCGGAGGCCATCTGATGGCGCTGGTCGATCAGGCCGCGGCGGTCGCGGCGATCCGCCACGCCGGCGGGCCGGCGGTGACCAAGTCGATCGACCGGCTGGATTTTCACCACCCGATTCCGGTGGGCGCGCTGGTGACCTGCTATTCCACCGTGGATTTCGTGGGCAACAGCTCGATGGACATCACCGTCAACGTCTATTCCGAGCAGGTGAGCACCGGAGAGCGGCGCCATACCCACACGGCGCGCGTGGTGTTCGTGGCCATCACGCCCGACCGGAAGCCCCAGCGGGTGCCGCGGCTCATTCCCGAGACCGACGCCGAACGGGCACGCTTCGAAGAGGCCCGGATCCGCCACGAGGCCCGACGCCGGGCGTGACCGACCGGCTGGTCGCGGTGCTCTCCGGTGGCGGCGCCAAGGCGGCCGCGCATCTGGGAGCGATTCGCGGACTGGCCGCGGCGGGGCTGGTTCCCACCCGCTACATCGGCACCTCGATGGGCGCGGTGATCGCCACCGGGCTCGCGGCCGGCATGACTCCCGACGACATCGCCAGACGGTTGATGACGGTGCGGCAGCGCGATGTCTTTGCGGTCGACCGGACCGCGCTGCTCATGGGGGTGTTCGCCCGCGCCTTGCTCAAGCCGGAGTCGCTCCGGCGGGTGCTCGAGGGCCTGCTGCCGGTGAGCCGGTTCTCCGAGCTCAAGGTGCCGCTCACGGTCACCGTGACGGATCTCGACACCAGCCGGCTGGTGTGCTTCGGCGCCGGCGGCGAGGACGTGCCGCTGCTCGACGCCCTGTCGGCCACCTGCGCGTTGCCGCTCTACTTTCCGCCCTTCCTGGTGGGCGGGCGCCGGTGCGCCGACGGCGGGCTCCACGCCGTGGTGCCGCTCGAGGTGGCCGCGCGGTACCCCGCCGAACTGGTGGTGGCGGTGGACGTCGGCGCAGGATTCGACATGGATCCCAGCGCCTCGGCGCGGGAGCCGCCGGCGCTGATTCGACTCTCCGGTGATGCACAGAACGCCCTCATGGCGAGCAACACCGCCCTGCAACGCGCGCTCTGGGAGGCAACCCCTGGGCGGGCCCCACTGCTCTGGATTCGGCCTCGGGTGCGGCGCGGCGAGACTTTTGCAACGGATCAGCTCCGGTACTACATCGGAGAGGGTGAACGGGCCGTGAGAGAAGCGCTCGCGGCGCGCAAGCCTTGACCTTCGGTGCGGCATGTCGAATGTTAGAGGGAGTTCCCACCGTCAGCGGAGGGTGATGTGGCCGAAGATCGCATCTTCACTCTTGAAGAGGCGGAACGTACCCTTCCGCTCTTACGACGCATCCTGACCGATCTCCGCACCGAGTATCGCGTCTGGCAGGACGCGCTCGCGGAATACGAGCTGCTCTCGGCGGGGGTCAAGGCGGAGGATGGCGAGGCCGACGAGCTGGTCGCGGCCCGACGCGGCGTAACCGATTCGGCCGACCGGATCAGCGCCTATCTCGGGGAGATCGAGGCGATTGGCTGCCTCTTCAAGGGGTTCGACGCCGGCCTGGTGGACTTCTACACGCTGCGGGAGGACCGTCTGGTCTTTCTCTGCTGGCGGGTGGATGAAGATCACATCACCCATTGGCACGAAGTGGACGCGGGATACTCCGGCCGCCAGCTCATCGACTCCACCTTCCTCACCACCACCCATTCGTGAGGCACTTCTATCTGTTCGCCCACTATCTGGGGTTCGTGCTCTGGATGGGGGGCGGCTTCGCCGCGCTGTCGGTGGGGATGGCCATGCGGAACGCCGCGCGGGAGGACCTTCCGGTGCTGGTGCGGCTCCTCGGCCGGCTCCATCGCGCCCTCGTTCTGCCGGGAGTCGTGCTGGTGGTGATCACCGGGCTGCTGCTTACCCTGCAGCTCTACGGCAGCGCCACCAGCGCCGCTGGCTTTCCCCGGGCGATGATGGTAATGCAGGGGGCCGGCCTGGTCGCCGCGGCGATCGCCCTCACGGTCAACCTGCCGGCGGTGTCGCGCCTCGGCAGAATCGCGCCGACCGGTGAGTACGCGCCGCTGTTCACCGCCCTTCAGAAACGCGCCGCGGTGAGCGGGCAGCTCAGCGGGCTGCTGGCCATTGCGGCGCTGATCGCGGCGGTACTTCTGCGCTGAGCCGACGTTTTCCCGTGAGGCACCCGGCCGCGACCGGGCACTCCCCGCACCGCGCCACGCGGGCGGTGCACACCAGCGCCCCGAGCTCCATGATGGCCTGATTGAAACGCCACGCCGCGATGCCGCGGCGGGGCAGCAACGCGGCGGCGGTTTCCCAGAGCCGCCGCTCGCCGCGCGCGCCGCCGGGAAGCCGGGGATGGAAGGCGCGGCGGAGCACCCGGGCCACGTTGGTGTCCACCGCCGGCTCGGCCTGCTCGAACGCAAAGCTCGCCACCGCGCCGGCGGTGTACCGGCCCACTCCCGGCAGCCCGCGGAGGGTATCGACGCCTCGCGGCACCAGTCCGCCGTGCTCCGCCACGACCTGGCGGGCAAACTGGTGGAGATGGGCGGCCCGCCGGTAGTACCCCAGTCCTTCCCACGCCTCCCGCACCCGCGCCGGCGCCGCGCGCGCCAGCTGGGGAAGCGTAGGGAATGCGCGCAGAAACCGCGGATAGTACTCCTCGACCCGTGCCACCTGGGTCTGTTGCAGCATCATCTCCGAAACCAGAATGCGGTACGGATCACGGGTGCGCCGCCACGGGAGGTCGCGCCCGTGCTTCCGGAACCAGGCCAGGAGACGGCGGCGGAAGCGAGGCGCCTCCTCAAGAATGCGCGGGGTGGACTTCGAGGGCATACGGGTCCAAGATAAAGAACCTGTCATGCTGTCCACCATCCTCCGCCTTCCCCGCTTTCTGGGCCGCCTGGTCCTGGGAGCGCTGGCGCACGTGGGACGGGTCAGCCTGCTGATCGCGGAGCTCATTCGCGGCCTGGCGGAGTGGCGGATCTGGCTGCCGCGGACCTTCACCGAATCGGCGAGCATCGGGTGGGGCTCCCTGCCGATCGTGCTGGTGATCGCCGCGTTCGCCGGCGCCGTGACGGCGTTCCAGGCGGGGTACCAGTGGCAGACCAGTCTGCCGGTCTACGTCCTGGGCACCCTGATCACCGAAACGATCGTATTGGAGCTGGGGCCGGTGTTGATCGGTCTGGTGCTGGCGGGCCGGATCGGGGCGCGCTACGCCGCCGAGCTTGGGACGATGCGGGTCACCGAGCAGATCGACGCGCTGGAATCGCTGGGGCGCTCGCCCGCCTCCCACCTCATCATTCCCCGCGTGTTGGCCTCGACGTTCATGGTGCCGGTCTTGGTCGTGGTGGCCGACGTGGTGGCGGTGGGGGCGGGGTGGATCGGGGTCAAGCAGGTGCTTCCGGTTACCGACTGGGATTTTGCCTACGGCGCGCGGTTTTACTGGCGGTCCTTCGACGGCTATTACTCGCTGATCAAGGCGCTGGCGTTCGGCCTGGCCATCGGCCTGGTGTCGTGCTATACCGGATTCAACACCCAGCAGGGCGCCGAGGGCGTGGGCAAGTCCACCACTTCGGCCATCGTCACCAGCTCGGTCGTGATCCTGTTGCTCAACGTGCTTCTCGCCAAGATCCTGCTGAATTCATGATCGAGCTGCGCGGCGTCCGGAAGCGCTTCGGCGAGCAGGTGGTCCTCGACGGCGTGAACTTCGACGTCCGCGAGGGCGAAACCGTGGCGTTGCTGGGGCCGTCGGGCTCCGGCAAGAGCGTGCTCCTCAAACACATCAACGGCCTGATCCGGCAGGACGCCGGCCAGGTGCTGGTGGACGGGGAGGAAGTCTCCACCCTCACCCGCAAACGGCTGGCCGAAATGCGCACCCACATCGGCTACGTGTTCCAGAACGGCGCGCTGTTCGATTCGATGGACGTCTTCGAGAACGTCCGCCTCGGGCTGTCCGATGAGGCCAGGTACAACGACTTGGAGTACTCCCGGGCCCGGGTGGACGAGTGTCTCCGTCTGGTCAACCTGGTGACCGACACGATCAAGAAATTCCCGGCGCAGCTGTCGGGCGGCATGCGGAAGCGGGTGGGGATCGCCCGGGCAATCGCGGGCGCGCCGAAGTACCTGCTCTACGACGAACCGACGTCGGGGCTCGACCCGGTGAACGCCGACATCATCGATGATCTGGTCAAGCGGCTCGATCAGGAGCTGGGCGTCACCAGCGTCGTGGTGACCCACGACGTTCGGGGCGCGTTCAACGTGGCGAACCGGCTGGCGCTCCTCTCCGACGGCAAGATCGTTCTCCAGGGAACGCCGGAGGAGTTCCGCGCATCGACCGATCCCAAGGTGCGGGCGTTCCTCGAGCGCGATTTCGAATCCACCTCCTTCGCGGCCTGAGCGGAGCCATGGACCTCCATTACAAGCAGGAAGTCACCGTCGGCGGGCTGGTGCTGATCGGCGCGGCGCTGTTCGTGGCCGGCACCATGTGGCTGGGGGGGCACACGTTTTCGAGTGGGAAGTCGGCAGTCACCATCTCATTCACCGACGCCGGCACGCTGAAGCGGGGCTCGCCGGTCAAGGTGTCCGGCGTCCTGCTCGGAAACGTGCAGCGCATCGACTTCCTGGAATACGGGAAGGTGCTGGTGCATGCCGGCCTGGACCCCCGGGTCAAACCGAAGCGGGACGCCGCGGCGCGGCTCTCCACCATCGGGCTGGTGGCCGACGCGGTGATCAACTTCACCCCGGGCGTGGCCGCCGATCCGCTCCCCGCCGACACCGTCATTGTGGGCACGGTGGACCGCGGGCTCATGGACACCGGTTCCGAGCTGGGCAAGGAGGCCAAGGAGGTGCTCCACGGGCTCACCGAAGTTCAGTTCAAGAAGCTCTCGGAGGAGCTCTCGAAGACCCTGGGGTCGTTCCAGCGGCTGGCGGACGTCTATTCCAACACCAAGGGCGGGCCGGTGGGCGAGCTGACCCATACCATGGAGAGCCTGCAGCGGGTGAGCGCGCGACTCGACTCGGTAATGGAGTCGGCCAAGCTGGAGCGGACCCTCCGGACCGCGGACTCGATGATGAGCAACCTCACCAAGCTTTCCGCGGACGCGCGGTCCACCGCGAAGCAGCTCGACAGCCTCCTGGCCCGGGTGAATCGCGGCGAGGGAACCATCGGCAAGTTCGCCACCGACACGGTGTTCTACGGCAACGCGCAACGGCTGCTGAAATCCCTGCAGGAGTTCCTGGAAGATCTCCGGAAGCATCCCGGCAAGATCGGCATCACCGTGAAGGTGTTCTAGCGGGAACCGCCTCGCCCACCACGACAGTGAAGTCGGTCCCTTCCCATCGCTCCGCCTCGATCCAGTAGAAGGTGAACGCCACCGTCCGCCCGGCTTCGAGCCGCGCGGTGGGGAGGTCGACCAGGTGCACGCCGAGGCCGGTGGGGCGGGTCGGGTCGTCGGTCCAGGATTTTCCGCCATCGATGCTCCAGCGCACCCGCGCCGCGGCGAGGAGCTCGAGGCGCAGGACCCTGCCGGCGGGAATGCTGCGGCACTTCTGGTTGAACCGCCAGGCGTGCTGGGCCGGCTCCACCATGCGGCGCACGTAGCGATCCACCGTCTGGGGCGGCAGGTCGAACACCCGGCCGTCCTCGAGAGAGCGGACCAGCTTCAGGTATTCCCCGTGGGCCCAGACCAGCGGCATCGCCGATCCGCTGGGCTTGCCGGTCCACAGCTCCGCCGCCGGCAGATCGGGGGCATCCCAGACCTGTTCCGGAAAGAGGCCGGCATCACTGGCGAGGTTCTCCATAGCCGCGAGCAGGGCCCGGGCTTCCGCGCCCTTACCGGCGGCCAGCGCGTAGTGGGCCCGCTCACCGGTCAGGAGCGGCCACGGCCGCCCGATTCCGGTCCCGTCGAAGGGGGTACCGTCCGCGTGCTCGCCGTACCCGTCGCCGGTGTAACGGCGCCAGGCGGGTCCGCCGGGGAGCTCGGTGCGGAGCAGGGCGTCGATCACCGAAATCGTGTTGAGGATTCGGGGGTCGTCGGCGGCCCGGAGGCCGAACCGGACCAGCGCCAGCGCGTCGGGGCTGACCACTTCCTCCGCGAGCTCCAGTCCCTCTCCGTCCGAGCGATTCTTGATCGGCACCGTTCCGCGGGGCATCCCCGCGTCCTGATCCTGGTCGGGTGGGGCGATCCGGATGTAGTACCCGTCGACGCCGCAGCGCCGGGCCAATGAGGTGCCCCGCACGTAGGTCCAGCGCTCAATCGACGCGTTCCAGCCGTCGGCGGTTTCCCGCAGATAAGTTGCGACCGCCGGTTCGCCGCGGCGGTCGGCCAGATCCGCGGCGGCGAGGAGCGCAGCGACTTCGACCGCGAGGGTGAATGGTGAATAGCCCGCATCCTCCTCCCAGCGGTCCTGCAGGGTGACCGGACCGTTCCGCACCAGATATCCCGCCGCGCGGCGGACCATCGGCCAGGCGAGCACGAGGTCCTCCTCGGCGAGGCATCCCTCCCGCGCGGCGAGATCGACCAGCAGGATGGGAAAGGCCGTCTCGTCCATCTGGACCCCGGACCAGTAGGCGGTGCCGTCGAGCCACTGGTTCTGGGGCCATCGGCCGTCGGCTTCCTGGGTGCTGCCGAGATACCGGAGGACCCGGCGGGCATCCTCGCGGGCGCCGATGGCCAGGAGCGCCCCCGCGGTCTCCACCAGATCGCGGGCCCAGACCAGGTGGTAGCCGCCGAGATCACCATCGCCCTTGGAGAAGCCCCAGGGGATCGAGAGGCTCGCGATCAGCCCGCCCAGAAAGCTCTTCGACTGGTGGGTGATCAGCACCGTGGCGCTGCCTCGGCGCAGCTCCGGGCGCCCGGCCTTCCAGCCATCCAGGGGGAGGAGGGAGCGATGCCATTCGCGCCACGCCGTGGCGTGGCGCTCCAGGGTCAGGTCGAATCGGGCGAAGAGCGCCGCGAGGGCGTGGTGCCCCGCCTTGGCCACATCCCGCCCGAACCCGATCGAGAGGACACATTCGCCGCCCGACCCCGCCAGGTCGAGCTCGCCCGCCAGCGCCACGTTGCCGTTCTCCGCGCGGGTGTAAGTCGCCTCGAGGCGGCCGGTCTTCATCAAGTCCGCCCACCCGTCGGAAGAGCCGACGAACCCGACCGAGCGGCGCACCCAGGGCACGTTGGCGACCAGCGCCAGCGCGTAGTCGCTTCGCTGCGCGAACAACATCGGCACGCCCTTGTACTCACCCAGCCAGGCGGTGTTGCCGGCGCCCTGATTCCCGAGGTGGGGGCTCAGGAGGACGTGGATATGGTAATCGGCAAGATTTCCGATCAGGGGGACGAAGCGGGTGCGTTGCAGGACCGCATTGTTCTCGGGGGAGGCCAGCACCGTCTTCTCGATCCGGTACCGGCCGGAGCCGCAGACGTTGCTCAGGAGGAAGGCGGGAATTCCCGGCTCGATCCAGCGCACCGTCTCCCGGGCGTGGCGCTTTTCCTCAGAAACGAAGCCGCGGCCGTCGGTTACCACGAGCCCCAGATCGCGGGTACATGCGACGTCCACGTCGGGGTAGTAGATCTCGTTCAGGATGCCGTGGCTCAGGGTGAACCAGATGCGGGAGGCCTCGGAGAGCGCGGTACCGACAGCGCTCTTGGCGCTCGAGGTCCAGCGGGCGGGAATCCCCGGCCATCCGGGAGCGAACGACTCCGCCTCGGCCACGGGGGCTCAGGGGGTGCGCCAGCCGGCGCCCGCCCGGGCGATCAGCTGGTCGGCGGCGGCGGGGCCCCAGGCGCCGGCCGGGTAATTGGGGAAGGCCACCCCTCGATCGGCGTCCCACGCCTCGAGGATCGGGTCGACCACGCGCCATGCCGCTTCGGTCGCGTCGCTCCGGAGGAAGAGGGTCTGGTCGCCCGCCATGCAATCGAGCAGGAGGGTCTCGTAGGCGTCGTGATCGGTGGCGCCGAACGCCTCGTCGTAGCCGAACTCCATCCGCGCCGAGGTCATCCGCACTCCCACGCCGGGGATCTTGATCTCGAAACAGAGCGAGAGCCCCTCGTCGGGCTGGACCCGGATCACGATCACGTTGGGGGCGAGGGTTTCTCCCTTGGGGAGCGGAAACATCAGGTGGGGGGGCTGGCGGAACTGGATGGCGATTTCGGTGGCCCGCCGCGGCAGCCGTTTCCCGGAGCGGAGGAAGAACGGCACCCCCTGCCAGCGCCAGTTGTCGATCATGAACCGGATGGCGGCGTAGGTCGGCGTGGTCGAGTCGGCCGCGACCCGTTCCTCTTCGCGATAGCCGGCGACCGGCCCACCGTCGATTGTCCCGGCCCCGTACTGCCCCCGCACCGCGAACTTGGAGAGATCGTCTCCCTGCATCGGGCGAATCGCGTTGAGCACCTTCACTTTTTCGTCGCGCACCGCGTCGGCGGCGAACGTGGAGGGCGGCTCCATGGCGGTCAGGCAGAGCAGCGAGAGGAGATGGTTCTGGAACATGTCGCGCACCACCCCGGCTTCCTCGTAGTACCCGGCGCGGTGCTCGACGCCCAGGCACTCCGCCGCGGTGATCTGCACGTGATGGACGTGGTGCCGATTCCAGACCGGCTCGAAGATGGAATTGGCGAAGCGGAACACCAGCAGATTCTGTACGGTTTCCTTCCCGAGGTAGTGATCGATCCGATAGATCTGATGCTCCCCTACCACGGCCCGCACCACCCTGTTGAGCGCCTGGGCGGTGTCGAGGCTCCGGCCGAACGGCTTCTCGATGATCACCCGGGCCCAGCGGGCGTCGCGCGCGTCGCGGCGGGGCAGGGCGCCGCTCCGGGCCAGGCCTTCGACCGCCTGGGCGTACACGCTGGGCGGGATCGCGAGGTAGAAGAGCCGGCCCCGCTCGGTGCCGCCCTGTCCCTCGATGGCGGCGAGCCGTTCATTGATCGCGTCGTAGGTGCTGGCGGCGCCGAGGTCCCCCGCCACGTGGTAGAGCCGGGGCGCCAGGCGATCCCAGATGGCGCCGTCCCCCGCGGGCCCGGAAAGCCCGGCCACCGCGCTCCGGAGGTCGTCGCGGAACCCCTGATCGGTCATCCGCTCCCGCCCCACGCCGATCAGGCTCAGTTCATCGGGAAGCAGCCCGTCGGCCAGAAGGTGCAGGATCGCGGGGATCAGTTTCCGCCGGGTGAGGTCGCCGCCGGCACCCAGAATCACCAGCGTGCCCGCCCCGATGTGCCGGGGCTCCGCCGGCGGGACAGCCCGCGGTACCCGCATGGTGAGGGTGATGGGATCGGTCACGCCGACTTGACCGGGTGGCCGCCGAATTCGTTGCGGAGCGCCGCGATGACCTTGGCGCCGAACGATTCGTCCTGCCGGGAGCGGAAGCGGGCGAGCAACGCCAGGGTGATGACCGGGGCGGGGACGTCCAGGTCCATCGCTTCCTGGATGGTCCAGCGGCCCTCGCCGGAATCGGCCACCCACCCTTTGATCGGCGCGAGCGCGCTGTCGCGCGCGAAAGCCCGCTCCGCCAGCTCGTTCATCCAGGAGCGGACCACGCTGCCGTGGTTCCACACCGCCGCCACCTGGTGGAGATCGAGGGAGAACTGCTTCGAGGCGTGGAGAATCTCATAGCCCTCGGCATACGCCTGCAGCATGCCGTACTCGATACCGTTGTGGATCATCTTGACATAGTGGCCGGCGCCGGTGGGGCCGACGTGGGCGTAGCCGTCGGGAGGGGCAAGGGCCTTGAAGATCGGCTCGCAGCGCCGCACCGCTTCGGCCGAACCGCCCACCATGAGGCAGTAGCCGTTCTCGAGGCCCCAGATGCCGCCGCTGGTGCCGGAATCCACGAACTCGATGCCCTTCTGGCGGAGCGCGGCGCCCCGGCGCATGGTGTCGTGGAAGTTCGAGTTGCCGCCGTCGATGATCACATCTCCCGGGGAGAGCAGCGGAGTGAGCGCCGCGATGGTGTCGTCCACCGGCTGGCCGGAGGGAACCATGATCCACACCGTGCGCGGCGCCGCGAGGAGCGCGATCAGCCCCCGGAGGTCCGCGGCGCCTTTGGCGCCGAGCTCCACGGATGCCGTGACCGCGTCGGGGCTCCGGTCGAAGACGGCCACCTCATGGCCGGCGCGGAGCAGGCGCTCGGTCATGTTCCCGCCCATTCGCCCCAGGCCGATCATCGCGAGCTGCATGTTCGCTCTCCCCGTGTGTCGTCGCTCCGGTGCCGCGAGTTCGGCCGCGCCCCGCCGGTTCCAGAGTGCCGGCTCTGTCGCTCCGGCTCAGGGGAGAGGGGTCCCTTCGGGGCCTGCGGTTCGCGGGCATGCCCGGAGGCCACGGTCGCGCGACCGCTCACCGACGTCCCCTGCGGGACCCCTCCCCCCTGCGCCTGACTGTTGGTGCGTCGATCGCGTCTGGCGGCCCCGGGCTGCCCCCCCGTTCCCTCACATCGACGCCGCCACCGCAGCCGCGCCGAGCAGGCCGACATCCGGACTCATCACCACCCGCACCGGCATTCGTGCCATGACCGGGGCGAGCCGCCCCTTGCCATTGAAGGCATTGATGAAGGTACCATCTCCGAGCTTGGCGATGAGCCGCGGCGCGATGCCGCCGCAGAGGTACACGCCGCCGGTCGCGAGAACGGTGAGGGCCAGGTTGCCCGCCTGCGCGCCGTAGACCGCGGCGAACAGGTCGAGCGCCTCGACCGCGTGCGGGTCGGTTCCGGCCAGGCCGCGCTCCGAGATGGCGGCAGGATCCTCCACTCGGCCGGAGACGAATTCGTACACCGAGGCGAGTCCCGGTCCCGAGAGCACCCGCTCGTAGGAGACGCGGCCGTAGCGCTGGGCCAGGAAGGCGCCGAGCGTGGCCTGGCGGGGCGTTTCCGCCGCGAAGCTGACATGCCCGCCCTCGGAGGGATGGGCGCGGTAGCGATCGACCTCCCAGAACAGGAATCCCTCGCCCAGTCCGGTGCCGGCGCCGATCACCGCGATCGGCCCGCGGTCCACGGCGATTCCCTGCTGCAACGTGGCCAGATCGGGCCCGTCGAGCTGGAGCACCCCGTATCCCGCGGCTTCGAAATCGTTGATGAGGCGGAGATGGCGGATGCCCAGCTGGCCGGAGAGGGCCGCGGCGTTGACGACCCAGGCGAGATTGGTGGCTCGCGCCTCACCGCCGACCACCGGCCCCGCCACGGCAAAGCAGGCCCGGGTGGGCCGGGGGGTCTTTCCGGCGAGAAAGCGCTCGACCAGCGGCGCCAACCCGGGGGCGTCCTGGCTTGGATAGGAGGCCTCGGCGAGGACCCTGAGCCGATTCCCGGTTTCCACCAGCGCAAGGCGGGCGTGGGTTCCGCCGATGTCCCCGGCCAGCACCTGCAACGGCGCGGTCAACCGAGGCGGGCCGCCGCGGCGCGATCGAGGATCCAGGTGGCTCCCTCCCGCCGGGCGAGTTGGGCCGGCAGGGTGGCCACGTCCTCCGGACCCTCGAGCGCTCGGGCAACCATCTCCGCTTTCTCGGCGCCATCCACCATGACCAGAATTCGGTCTGCAGCGGCAATCACCGGCGGGGTGATGGTGAGGCGCTGTACCAGCGGCACGCCGCCGGTGACCGCCACGACCTTGCGGTCGCGCTCGGCGAGAGCGGGCGCGTGGGGAAAGAGGGAGGCGGTATGGCCGTCCTCTCCAATTCCGAGGAGGAGAATGTCGAGCGGTTCGGGAAGCAACGCGGCGTACTCGCGGGCGGCGGCGTGGATGTCGTCGTGGCCGGCCTCCATCCGATGGACCCGGTCGGCCGGGATCGGGATTATTCCGAGAAGGCTCTCGGACGCCATGCGGTAGTTGCTGTCAGGGGAGTCTGGAGGAACGGCGCGCTCGTCACCGAAGAAGATTTCGACCCGCTCCCAGGGAACCCGCAGCAGGAGCGCCAGGCGTCGGTAGGCCGCCTCGGGAGTGCGGCCACCGGCGAGGGCGAGCGTGACGGCGCTCTTCCGGGATGCGACGTCGCGGAGCGCGCGGGCGATCCACGCCGCCGCCGCCTCCGCCAGTTTCTCGGCGTCCTCTACGACGATACGCTCAGGGGGCATCAGTGTCGAATCATAACCGCCGCTGCCGCCCACCGCTTATCTTTTCGCCGTGCTTACTCTGACCTTCCTCGGCACCGGCGCCGCCTGCCCCACGGTGGAGCGCAACGTCTCCGCCCTCGCGCTGCAGCGGGAGGGGGAAATGCTGCTGTTCGACTGCGGCGAAGGCACCCAGCGCCAGATGATGCGGTACGGGGTGGGTTTTTCGTTCAAGGAGATCTTCTTCAGCCACTATCACTCCGACCACTTGCTGGGGGTGATGGGGCTCTTCCGCACCATGGGGCTGATGGATCGGAAGGAAGGAGTCACCCTCTACGGCCCCAAGGGGGCCGAGCGGATCCTGGGCGGCGCGCTCACGGTCGGCATCGAGCGCACCAAGTTCCCCGTCGAGATCGTCGAGGTCAAACCCGGCAATCGGCTGGGCCGGGGCGAGTACGAGATCGCGGTGTTCGAAACCGACCACCGCGCCGACACGGTGGGCTATGCCGTGGTGGAGCACGATCGGCTGGGCCGCTTCGATCCCGACCGCGCCCGTGAGCTGGGGATTCCGGAGGGCCCGCTTTGGGGGCAGATCCACAAGGGCAAGGCGATCACCCTTCCTGACGGAAAGGTGATCACTCCGGAGCAGCTGGTCGGGCCGGCGCGCCCCGGGCGCACGGTGGTCTATTCGGGAGACACCCGCCCCCACCCGGCGGTGGTGCACGCCGCGAAGGGCGCCGATCTCCTGGTGCACGAGGCGACGTTCGGCGAGGAGGAGCGGGCTCGAGCCCTGGAGACCGGGCACTCGACGGCCCGCGAGGCCGCGGAGGTGGCGAGGGAGGCGGGGGTCCGGCAGCTGGTGCTGACCCACATCAGCGCCCGCTACAGCCGGGAGGCGCCGGAGCTTCTGTCCGAGGCGCAGGCGGTGTTTCCCGAGGTGTCGATCGCGCGGGACGGGCTCGCGGTCGAGGTGCCGTTTCCGGATCGAACGACCTGACGAGTTGCCTTGCTGCCTCGCAGCCTCGGCGGCAACCCGACAACCGGACTCTTCAGACGGCGTTCCAGGCCTAGTACGGGGAGGAGACGCCGGCGAGCGGCCGGAGACCGGACGCCGGGGCCCGGGCGGGAGGCTCGTCGTGGGCTCCGGCCATACCCCACTTGCCGATCTGCATGATGACCGGAATGAGCCCCTGGCCGCGCTCAGTCAGGCTGTACTCCACCCTGGGGGGCACTACCGGGTACTGCTTCCGATTCACCAGCCCTCGCTTCTCCAGCTCCTTGAGCTCCCGGCTGAGAATCCGGGGAGTGACTGGCTTGCCCAGGCTCGCCGTCACCAAGGAGCTCCGGAGCACCCCGTAGCGTTTGGCACCCTTGATGAGCTCGTAGAGAATCCGGAGCTTGTATTTCCCCCCCACCATTTGATCGAAGGCAATCAACGGACACAACTTGCCGGACTTATCCGTAAGCTCGCTCATGGCATCCCTCCGATCCGGCGCTATGGCCTTGGGGATTCCCGATGTAAGCTAGGTACGATACCGTCTATAGTATCATTTTTGTCCATACTTGCAACCTCGTACCGTGCTCCTAGGTTAGGTCCATGACCCGGCGATGAGGCTGGTGCCGGCCGGCCCGTCGATTCCCGGTCTTCCCGAACGTCTATGAGCAGCGGGGAGTAGTTCCAGGGGGTGGGAGGCCGGTTCCACGGGAGAGGTGCAGCGCTATTTTACCGCTCCCCTCGGAGCCTGGGGGGGTGTCGCGGGGCAAAGGAGGCAGTGTGAGGCCACGGGTCGCAATGAGGGAGTCCCATCTTCAGCGCGCCCTCGCGGCGCTCGCCGCCGCAGCGGGCCTCGGTCCGGCTGCCTGTACCCAACCGGCGCGGCAGGCCCCGCCACCTCCAGAAGTGGTGGTGGTTCAGGTCACCCCGCGGACCGTGGACCAGCCCTACGAGTTCACCGGCAGCGTTGAGGCATCCAAGCGGGTCCAGGTTCGAGCCCAGGTGGGCGGGGTAATTCTCGAGCGGCCCTTCCGCGAGGGTCAGACGGTCAAGCCGGGCGATACCCTCTTCAGGATCGACCCCACGGCGTTCGACGCCGATTGGCGCACCGCCCGGGCCCGCCTGGTGGAGGCTCAGGCGCGGCTGGCCAACGCGGAGCAGAACCTCACCCGGATGACCGCGCTGCTCAAGGACAACGCGATTTCCCGGCAGGACTACGACAACGCCGAGTCGAACGCCAAGCAGGCCCGCGCCTCGGTGGAAGAGGCCCAGGGGGTGGTGGACCGCGCCCGGAAAAACCTCAACGACGCGGTGGTTCGGGCCGAGTTGGGCGGCAGGGTGGGGAAGGCGTGGCTCGAGGTGGGTGCCCGGGTGCGTGGCAGCGACGACATCCTCACCACCATCGACGTGCTCGATCCGATCTACGTGGCGTTCCAGCCCTCCGGGCAGCAGCTGCTGGCCTGGCGCCGTGATCCGCGCACCAGCCGGCTCCTGGTCGCCGGCGGGCCGCTCGAGGTCCAGGCAATCCTCCCCGACGGCTCACCGGCGCCGGCGCACGGCCGGATCGACTTCATCGATCCGGTCATCGACCCCGCAACCGGGACCCAGCAGTTCCGCGCCTCCTTCCCCAACCGGGAGCGCCTGCTGGTGCCGGGCCAGTACGTGCGGGTCCGCCTGCTGGGGCTCCGGCGCGACAGCGCCATCGTGGTGCCGCAGCGCGCGGTGCTCCAGCAAATGGGGCGGCAGACGGTGTTCGTGGTCGAAGCGGGTGACACGGTGCGGGCCCGCGGTGTGGTGGCCAGCGGCTGGACCGGCGATCAGTGGCTGATCGAGAGCGGTCTCTCCGCCGGTGACCGGGTGATCGTGGACGGGGTGCAGAAGGTGGGGCCGGGGCTCAAGGTGCGCGTGGCGATGCTGGCCGACAGCGCGTCGAAGGGCCCGCGCCCGTGAGCGAGCCCACCGGCCAGATCCGCTATTTCTTCATCCGCCGGCCGGTCCTGGCCGGCGTGATTTCGATTGTCATAACCCTGCTGGGCGCCTTTGCCCTGCTGCGCCTCCCGATCAACCGCTTTCCCCAGATTACCCCGCCGGCGGTCCAGGTCACCGCGGTGTACCCCGGCGCCAACGCCGAGGATGTGGCCCAGGCGGTGGCGGCCCCGATCGAACAGCAGCTCTCCGGGCTCGAAGGCCTGCTCTACTATCAATCGGCCAATTCGAGCGCCGGGGTTATGTCGCTCTCGGTGTATTTCGACATCTCCCGCGATCAGGACCTGGCCGCGGTCGAGGTCCAGAACGCCGTCAAGCTGGCCGAGCCGCAGCTCCCCGAGGAAGTGCGCCGCAACGGCATCGTCATTCAGAAGACCAACACCAACATTCTCATGCTGGTGTCGCTGATCTCCGACGATCCGCGCTACGACGCGCTCTATCTGAGCAACTATGCCAAGCTCTACGTCGAGGACGAGCTCAAACGGCTCCCCGGGGTGGGCAACTCGCAGACCTTCGGCGGGTCGGACTTCTCGATGCTGCTGAGCCTCGACCCGGAAAAGATGGCCCGGCTGGGCATCACGGTGGCGGACGTGGCCGGAGCGGTCCGGGAGCAGAACAGCACCAATCCGGGAGGGCGCCTGGGGCGCGAGCCGGCGCCGCCGGGTACCCAGCTCACCCTCCCGGTCACCACCAGCGGGCGGCTCGCCACTGCTGAGGAGTTCGGCAATGTCATCCTGCGGGCCCGTCCCGACGGTTCCCTGGTCCGGGCCCGCGACATCGCCCGGGTCCACCTGGGGGCGCTGAGCTACGACGCCTTGGGTCGGCTCGATGGGCGGGCGACCGCGATGATTCTGGTGTTTTCCCGGCCCACCGCCAATCAGCTCGAGGCGCGGAACCAGGTGGCCAAGCGGATGGAGGAGCTGGCCAGGAGTTTTCCCGCCGGCGTCCGTTATGTGATCCCGTTCGACACCACCCCCTTCATCACCGAATCGATGAAGGAAGTGGTCAAGACGCTGGTCGAGGCGATGCTGCTAGTGACGCTGGTGGTGTTCCTGTTCCTGGAGAGCTGGCGGGCGACGGTGATCCCGATCGTGGCCGTGCCGGTCAGCATCATCGGCACCTTTCTCGGCCTGCAGATTCTCGGCTTCACCATCAACACGCTGAGCCTGTTCGGACTGGTGCTGGCGATCGGCATCGTGGTGGACGACGCGATCGTGGTGATCGAGAACGTCGAACGGATCATGGAAGAGGAGCACCTCCCGCCCCGCCAGGCGGCCGACAAGGCCATCCGCCAGGTGGCCGGGGCGCTGGTG
Organism: Gemmatimonadota bacterium; assembly: GCA_041482775.1. Classification (GTDB taxonomy): domain Bacteria; phylum Gemmatimonadota; class Gemmatimonadetes; order Gemmatimonadales; family GWC2-71-9; genus JABFSM01. The sequence goes on from JBGPEJ010000028.1 coordinate 16,628, forward strand.
GCCATCGTGCTCTCGCTCTGCGCCGTGTTCGTGCCGGTGGCGTTCGTGAGCGGGATCACCGGGGCGCTCTATAAGGAGTTTGCCCTCACCATCGTGATCGCCATCGTCATCTCGGGAATCGTGGCGCTCACCCTGACGCCGGCGCTCTGCGCCGGATTGCTCCGGCACAGCACCGCGGAAACCGACAACCGGTTCTTCCGCGCCTTCAACCGGGGCTTCGACCGGACCCGCAATCGCTACCTCGGCGCCGCCGGAAAGATCATTGGGTGGCCCAAGGCGGGGTTCGCCGCGTTCCTGGTGATGGTCGGGCTCACCGCGCTGCTCTTCCGCAAGGTTCCCGGGGCCTTCATTCCCTCCGAGGACAAGGGGTTCTTCGTCCTCGCGGTGCAGTTGCCCGACGCGGCCTCGCTCCCCCGCACCGCGGCGGTGGTGAGCCGGGTCGAAAAGATGGTCCTGGCCGATCCCGGGGTCCGGAGCGTGGTGACGCTGGTGGGGCTCGATCTGCTGACTTTTTCGCAGCAGACCAACAGCGCCACGATGTTCGTGCGGCTCAAGCCCTGGGGCGAGCGCACCGCGAAGAACCTGAGTCTCGACGCGATCCTGGGCCGCACCAACGGCGGGCTCTACGGCATCAAGGAAGCGCTGGCCTTCGGATTCAATTTCCCGGAGATTCCCGGGTTGGGGCGCACCAGCGGCCTCGAGATGAACCTCCAGGCCCGTACCGGCGGCAGCTACGCCGCCCTGGCCCAGACCGCGCAGGCCTTCGTGCGCGATGCCAACGCGCTCCCCGAGGTCGGCGGGGTCACCACGCTGATCCGGGCCGACGTGCCGCAGCTCTTCGTCAAGGTGGATAAGGAAGCCGCCCAGGCCCGCGGGGTGGGCACCGGCCAGATCTTCTCCACTCTACAGGCAATGCTCTCGGCCCTCTACATCAACGACTTCAACCTCTTCGGCCGCACCTACCGGGTGCAGGCCGAGGCCGACACCCAGTTCCGCCAGCGGCCCGAAGACATCGGGCGCTTCTACGTCCGCAGCAATACCGGCGCGATGCTGCCGCTCTCGGCGCTCACCTCGAGCGAAATCCGGGGCGGCCCCAGCATCGTGAGCCGCTTCAACGGCTTTCCTTCGGCGCTGGTGACGGGGCCGCCGAGGGCGGGGCGGAGCTCGGGGGAAATGCTCGACGCCGTCGAGCGGCTGGTGGCCGACAAGTACGCCGCGCAGGGGATCGGGTTCGGGTACAGCGGCCAATCCTACCAGGAGCGGGCATCCGCCGGCGGCAGCGGCCTGGTGATGGGGCTCGGGCTCATCCTGGTGTTCCTGGTGCTGGCGGCGCAGTACGAGAGCTGGGCAATTCCCTTCGCCGTGCTCCTGGGCGTGCCGTTCGGGGTGTTCGGCGCCCTGGCCGGCGCCTGGCTCCGCGGGATGGCCAACGACGTCTATTTCCAGGTGGGGATGATCGCCGTCATCGGCCTGGCGGCCAAGAACGCCATCCTGATCGTGGAATTCGCCAACGCCCTCCGGGCCCAGGGCCGCTCGGTCAAGGACGCCGCGCTGGAAGCGGCGCGCCAGCGACTCCGCCCGATTCTGATGACTTCATTCGCGTTCATCCTCGGGGTGAGCCCACTGGTCGTGGCGGGCGGCGCGGGCGCCGCCAGCCGGCACTCGATCGGGGTCGGGGTATTCGCGGGGATGCTGACCGCCACGCTGGTGGGGATCTTCTTCATTCCGCTCTTCTTTTCCGTCATTCGCACCATGGCGGACCGCGGACTCCTGCGGCGCGCCCCTGCTCCGGTTGCGGGGCGGGAGGGCGCATGAGCATGCGGAGATTTTCGCCCGGCGCGCTCGCGCTGCTCTTCATCCCCGGCTGCGCCATCGGTCCCTCGACCAGGGTCGAGCCGCCGGCGACGGCGGCGGCGCGCGCGCCCGACAGCCTCACGGCGCCGGTAGCGCGGCGGTTCCTCGACTCGCTGGCCGACGTTCGCCAAGCCACCGCGGGACTCCTCGACGCGCGGGCCATCACCCTGGATACCGCGAGCGACCGGCCCTGGCTCGCGCTGCTCCGCGACTCGACGCTGACGGCGCTGGTGGACACCGCGATGGTCAACAATCGCGACCTCCGCGCGGCGGTGGCGCGGGTCCGGGAGTACCGCGCCCTCCTCGGCGCCGCGCGGGGCGATTTCTTCCCCCAGATCAGCGTCAATGCCGCGGCCAGCCACAACGAAATCATTTTCGGCACCTTCCCGTCCCAGAACTTCGACCTGGTGCGGGTCACCGCCGACCTTGCCTGGGAGCTCGATTTCTGGGGCCGGCTCCGGCGCCAGAGCCAGGCGGCGGGGTTCGATCTCGCGGGTCGGGAGGAGGAGGAGCGGGGCGCGGTGGTGACCCTGGTGAGCGACGTGGTGACCGCCTACCTCGAGCTCCGCGAGCTGGACCAGGAGCTCGCCATCTCGGAGCAGACCCTGGAGTCGCGCCGAGCGACGCTGGGGCTCGCCCGAAGGCGGTTCGCCCAGGGGGTAATCTCGGAGCTCGACGTCAAGGAGTTCGAGGCGGAGGCGGCGGGCTCCGGGGCGCGGGTGGCGGAATTCGGCAGGCAGCGGGCCGAGTCGGAGCATCGGCTGAGCGTGCTGCTGGGACGGTCGCCAGGGGCGATTCCGCGCGGGAAGCCGCTTGAATCGACCGTCCAGGCTGTCGCGGTGCCCGATTCGGTCCCCGCGGAGCTGCTGCTCCGGCGGCCCGACGTGCGGCGGGCGGAGCATGATCTCCAGGCGGCTACCGCCCGGGTCGGACTGGCGCTGGGGAACCGGCTGCCCAAGGTGATGCTCACCGGGCAGTACGGCAGGCAACGGAAGGACTTCCACGACCTGTTCGGTCCCGATGCGGAAATCGATTTTGCCCAGGTGGGCATCTCGCTTCCGCTGTTCACCGGAGGGAAGCTGCTGGACCAACAGCGCGCCGCCCGCGCGCGCGCCGATCAGGCCCGGGCGCATTACGAGCAGGCGGTGCTGTTGGCGATGAGCGAGGCGGAGGACGCGCTGGTGGGGATCCGCCTTACCCGTGACCAGCTCGCCGCCCAGGAGACCCAGGCCGAGGCGCTGGGGCGGGCGTTCGCGCTGGCGGAGCGGCGCTACGACAGCGGGGTGTCGAGCTTTCTCGAAGTGCTGGAGTCGCAGCGGTCCTACTTCACCGCGCAGCTCGCACTGGTGGCCCTCCAGCGGCAGTACCTGGGGCAGACGGTGCGGCTGTACAAGGCTCTGGGTGGGGCGTGGACGCGTTAGGAGGCCTCGACCGGGTCGGCGGCGTTGTCTAAGTATAAATGTTATAATGACTTACCGGCTGCTCCCAGGCCAGACGGCCGATCCGGTGACGCACTCGTTACCGGCCCGGGGGGTTGGAGGATCGGGCTCAGGTGGTTAGTATTCACGCCAGGTAAAGAGCGGTTGCAGTTGAGTTGGGCGAGGTATAGGTCTACGACCCCCCGCCCGGTCAGCTGTTAACCGCTCGATGCGTTTCGGGGGGTCAGGTTCGGGTCTGGCCGAGGTTGGGATCGGCGATTAGGTTTGCGGCGCTGACGGGGCTGTAGCTCAGCTGGGAGAGCGCTGCGTTCGCAATGCAGAGGTCAGGGGTTCGATCCCCCTCAGCTCCACTGACAATCGAAGGCCAGATCGCTGCCCCTTGGTGTAACTGGCAACACGCCTGACTCTGG
>JBGPEJ010000029.1:0-19820 GCA_041482775.1 Gemmatimonadota bacterium
ACCCAAGCCGACTCCGACCACGCGGACGTGGCGCTCGCCGCCTCCGGCGATCACGACGCCTTCGAGCGGCTCTACCGCCGCCACGTGGCGCGGGTCACCAGCCTCGCGCGATGGATGCTGGATGCCGGCGAGGCCGACGACGCGGTGCAGGAGGTGTTTATCAGAGTCTGGCAGAAGCTCCACACCTTCGCCGGCCAGTCGGCGTTCGGCACCTGGCTGCACCGGGTGGCGGTGAACCTGTTCCTGCGGCGCCGCCAGGCGCTCGGCTTGGCGCGAAAGCGCCAGAGCACCGACGAGGAGCCGCTGCTGTCGATCGCGGGGCCGGTGGACCGGCCCGACCTCAGGGTGGCGATCGAGCGGGCGGTGGACCTGCTGCCCCGCGGGGCGCGGGAGGTGTTCGTCCTCCATGATATGGAGGGGTACAAGCACGAGGAGATCGCGCAGATGCTCGAAGTCGATCCCGGCACCTCGCGATCGCAGCTCCACCGGGCGCGGCTGCTGCTCCGGCAGCAGCTGGCCACCTGAACCGGGACCCGATCATGTCCGATCAATTCACCACCCAGCTCTCGGCCTATCTCGACGGCGAGCTCACTGGTCCGGCGCGCGCCCGGCTCGACGCCCACCTCTCCGGGTGCGCCGAATGCACCGCATTGCTGGCCGACCTCCGCGCCATCGTGGCCGCCGCACCGCACTATCCCGGCCGCGCTCCGGCGCGGGATCTCTGGCAGGGCATCGCGGACCGGCTGGAGGAAGCGGACGTCGTGCCGATCGCCCGGAGCCGGACGCGAGCGGTCGAGCCCGCCGGCCGCCGGTTCGGCTGGACCCAGCTCATCGCGGCCTCGCTGGCCACCGCCGTGGTGGGCGGCGGTGCCGCCTGGCTCGCGCTCCGGCCCACTGCCCAGCAGCCGGCCCTGGTCGCGGCGGCGCCGGCCGCGTTCAAGACGGTCGCCTTCGCCGACGCGCGCTACGATGCCGCGGTGCGGGACCTGGAGCAGGTGCTCGCGGCCGGGCGGGGCAAGCTCGATACCGCGACGGTGCGCACGGTGGAAGAAAGTCTCCGCAAGATCGACTCGGCGATCGCCGAGGCGCGCGCGGCGATCCAACGCGATCCCGCGAACGCGTATCTAAGTCGGCAGATCGCCGCGAACATGCGGAAGAAGCTCAACCTGTTGCGCGTGGCGGCCAACGCGATCGCCGCGCGCACCTGACGAGGAGTCCAGAATGTTGCTGCCGATGCTGGTCCTGCTCACTGCCCAAGCGCCCCAGGGTTTTCAAACCGACACGACGATTGCCGTGACCCAGGGTACCCGGCTCAAGATCGAAAACCAGGGCGGAGACATCGTCGTCCACGGCTGGGACCGCAACCAGGTGCGGGTGCAGGCCAGCCACTCGCGACGGACCCACGTGGACATCCGCCATTCGGGGGCGGTCCTGTCGCTCGAGGCGGAGGCCGACCGCGGTCCCAGCAACATGGTGGACTACGAGATCACCGTGCCGGTCTGGATGGCGCTCGATCTCGGGGGGATGTACGCCACCGTGACGGTGGACGGAACCCGCGGGCCGATCACGGTCGAGACCCTCGAGGGAGATATCACCGTGAAGGGGGGCGCCGAGACGGTCAAGCTCAGCACCACGTCGGGAAAGATCCTCGTGTCCGGAGCCCATGGGCGGATCGACCTCAACAGCATCAGCGACGACATCGTCGGGTCGGATCTGCAGGGTGACATCGTGGCGGAAACGATCAGCGGCGATATCACGCTGCGCCGGATCGATTCCAAGACGGTGGACGTGCAGACCCTGAGCGGCGAGCTGGTGTACGACGGACGGATCGTGGACGGCGGGCGGTACTCCTTGCTCACTCACAGCGGCGAGATCTATCTGTCGGTGGCGGAAGGCACCAACGCCACCATCGCCACGGCGATCGGGTCCGGCGACGTGCGGGCCACCTTCACGCTGCCGAATTCGGAACGGCCCAGCCGCCGGCGGCAGACCTATCGCCTCGGTACCGGGAGCGCCACCGTGGAGCTGGAAACCTTCAGCGGAGACATCAAACTCTTCCGTCCCGCCGAGCTGGGCGCCCGGCTCGACCAGCAGATGAAGGCCCGGCAGGATCGCGAGGAGGAAAAGGCCCGCCGGAAGCACAAAGAGAAGCCGGATCACGATCAGGAGACGGACCACGAGCGGCCCGAAGGCGGGAGGTGAACGATGCGCATCGCCCTGATGGTGGTTCCCCCGCTGTTGCTGATCGCGCCGCTCAGCGCCCAGGGAAAATCCGATTTCGAGTTCCACCGCGAGCTCGCTGCGGGCCGGCGGTTTCACCTCGCCGACATCATCGGCAATGTCCAGGTGACCGGCACCGCGGGCCGGACCGTGGAGGTCACCGCGGTCAAACGAGCCGGCCGGCACGGCCAGCCCGAGGACGTGACCATCGAGGTGATGGAGCTGGATGACGGCGTCGCGCTCTGCGTCCGCTATCCCCATCAGTACAGCGGCCACCGGGGATCCCGGGAGGGAAGCTCCCGCAGCCCTTGCAGCAGCGACGGAAGCTGGTCGGGGAACGGGGACCGTAACGATACCGAGGTCGACTTCACCGTCCGGGTCCCCTCGGGGCTGAACCTCCACATCGGGACGGTGAGCGGCGACGTCACCGCCGAGCAGCTGGACGGCGATCTCGAGCTCAGCAGCGTCTCGGGAAACGTCCGGCTTACCGGGGGGAAGGGGCCGGGCATTTCGCTGGAAACCGTGAGCGGGGACGTTACCCTCCAGGACGTCCGGTCGAAGGACGTCTCGGGGCGGACGATCAGCGGCGAAGTCGAGTTCCGGGGTCCCCTGGTGGACGCCGGCAGCTACGATTTCGGCACCACCAGCGGCGACATCACGCTCACGCTGCTGGATCGGCCCAACGCCACCCTCTCGGCGGCAACTTTTTCGGGCAGTTTCTCGTCGGATCTCCCGACTACTCAGGATGAATCCCGGCGGCACCGACGCCGGGTGGCGGCCACCTGGGGCAACGGTTCCGCCAAGCTCGACGTCGAATCTATGTCCGGAGACATCGCGATCCGCCTCGCCAAGAACTAAGCTGGCCCCCGGGAGCGCCCATGACCACGCTGTTCCAGGACATCCGCTTCGCCCTGCGCAGTTTCCGCAAGTCTCCCGGGTTCACCCTCACCGCGCTCATCACGGTGGCCCTCGGGGTGGGCGCCAATACCGCGATCTTCAGCGTGGTGAACGGCGTCCTGCTCCGGCCCCTGCCGCTGGGAGAGCCGGAGCGGGTGCTGATGGTCTATCACCGGTACACCTCGATCAACCTCGACGCCGGCGTGTCCGCGGTGGGGTTCCGGTACTACCACGACCAGAACCGGGTGTTCGAGAAGAGCGCCGCGTTTACCGGCTGGGAAGCCAACCTGGCGCAGCAGGGCGAGCCGAAGCGACTGGTGGGCCAGCGGGCCACCGCGGAATACTTCTCCGCGCTCGGCATCCCGCTGCTGCTGGGGCGGAGCTTCACGGTTGATGAGGAGCAGCCCGGCAAGGACAAAGTCGTCATTCTGAGTGAAGGCCTCTGGGCCCGGGAGTTCGGCCGTGACCGGTCGCTGCTCAACCGCCCGCTGGTGATCAACGGAGAGGCGCATCTCGTCGTCGGCATCGCGCCGAACGGTTTTCAGTTCGGCACCGACCCGATCGCCATCTGGAAGCCGCTGGTGTTCACGCCGGACCAGACGACCGGCTGCTGGGGCTGCGAGTGGATGGCCATGGTGGCCCGCCTGAAGCCGGCGACCACCCCGGCGGTGGCCCAACAGGACCTGGTGCGCCTGGCCGCCCAGGTGCGGGCCATCCCGGGCAGCTTCCGGGACAGCGACTGGGGCCTCCGATCGAAATCCGCTTCCGAGCAGGTGGTCGGTAATGTGAAGCCGGCCCTGCTGGTGCTCATGGGCGCGGTGGCGTTCGTGCTGCTGATCGCCTGCGCCAACCTGGCCAACCTGCTGCTGGCGCGGTCCGCGGCGCGGCAACGGGAAATCGCCATCCGGACCGCGATGGGCGCCGGCCGCTGGCGGCTGGCCCGCCAATTGTTGACCGAGAGTGTTCTCCTCTCGGTGGCCGGCGGCCTCGGCGGTCTTGCGCTCGCCTTCTTTGCCATCAAGGGGCTGGTCGCCAGCAACCCGGTCAATCTCCCCCGGCTCGACGTGGTGGGCATCGACGGCACGGTGCTGGCCTTCACCGGCGGCATCACGCTGCTGTTGGGGCTGCTTTTCGGCCTGGCTCCGGCCCTGCAGGCGGCCCGGCCGGCACTGCACGGCGTGCTCAAGGACGGGGTACGCAGCTCCCACGCGGGCGGCGGACTGCGCGCCGCGCTGGTCATATCGGAAGTCGCGCTGGCGATCGTGCTCCTCATCGGCGCGGGGCTCATGATCAAGAGCTTCCGGCGATGGATCTCGGTGGACCCCGGATTCAAGGCCGGTGGCGTGCTGACGATGGGAGTTTCGCTGCCCGAGGCCAAATACGGCACCAAGGAACAACAGGTGGCGTTCTTCGATCAGCTTCGCCATGCCATTGCCGCGCTGCCGGGGGTGACCGCGGTGGGCGGCAACGTTGCCCTGCCGATGTCGAACAACAACTGGACCCGCAGCTTCAACGTGGAAGGCTACCAGACGCCCGCCCATGCGAACGGACCCTGGGGAGACTTCCGCACGGTCACCCCGGGCTATTTCGAGGCAATGGGCATTCCGGTGAAGCAGGGCCGCGCCATCGACGAAACCGACGTCGCCGGGGCGCGCCGCATCGTGGTGGTGGATGAGGTGCTGGCCCAGAAATACTGGCCCGGCCAGGATCCCATCGGTAAGCGGCTCGGCTACGGCGGGCGGAACAATGACCCCGACTGGCTCGAGGTGGTGGGGGTGGTCGGCCACGTGATGCAGAACAGTCCCAAGGACGACGAGCACACCCAGATCTATCAGCCGTTCGCCCAGTCCCCCTTTACGCAGCTCGGGCTGGCCATCCGCACCCGGGGCGAACCGCTCGCGCTGCTGCCCGCAGTTCGCCGGCTGGTGCTGGCCATCGATCCGCAACAGCCGATCTACGATGAGAAATCGATGGAGGAGCGGGTGTCCGGCTCGTCGTCCCAGCCGAGGTTCCTGTCGCTGCTGCTGGGGCTGTTCGCGGCGGTGGCGGCCACTCTCGCCGCGGTCGGGATCTACGGCGTCATGTCCTATACGGTGGCGCAGCAGACCCGCGAGCTCGGCATCCGTCTCGCCCTGGGCGCCGAAACCGGAAACGTCCTGCGTCTGGTGCTGAACCAGGGCCTGGTGCTGGCCGGCGTCGGGGTCGGGATCGGACTCGCCGGCGCATTCGCCCTGGCCCGGCTGGTGGCGAGCCAGCTGATCCAGAAGACTCTCTTCCAGACTAACGCCGCGGACCCGATGGTGTTTTCGGTCGTCGCGGCCGGGCTGGTGGTGGTGGCGCTGGTCGCCACCTGGATCCCGGCCCGCCGGGCGACCCGGGTGGATCCGATCGTGGCGCTCCGGGCCGAATGAGGTAGTTCGCGCCCCCCGCGACCCCCTGGTCGATCGCGGGGGTTGACAGATCCCGCACTCCCCTGAATATTTCAGTGGAACGCTTCAGGGGAACAAATGCCACGCGCCGAACTCGATCTCCTCCAGGGCACCCTCGATGTGCTCGTGCTCAAGGCCCTATCCTGGGGCCAGCGGCACGGTCATGCCGTCGCCAGCTGGATCCGCGCCACCACCGAGGATGACCTGAACATCGAGGACGGGGCGCTCTACACCGCGCTCCATCGCCTGGAGAAGCGGGGGCTGGTCGAGGCGGAGTGGGGGCTCTCCGACAACAATCGCAAGGCCAAGTATTACGAGCTGACCGACGCCGGCCGGCGGGAGCTGCGGCAGGAGTCGGCCCGCTGGTCGCGCTACGCCGGCGCGGTGTTCAAGGTGCTCCGCGCCGGCCACGCCGCGGCGGCGAGATAGCCGTGCCGCTCCCCGGGCTGCGGCGGCTCTTCCGGCTGGTCGGACGCAGGGCGCCGATCGAGCAGGAGATCGATTCCGAGCTGGAGTTTCACCTGCAGACGGAAACCGACGCGCTGGTCGCCCGCGGAATGAGCCCGGGCGCGGCGGCGGCGGAGGCGTACCGCCGATTCGGCGATGTGGGGCGCACCCGCGCGCAGCTGGCGCGCATCGACAGAGGCCTCCGACAGCAGGAGCGACGGGTGAGCCGCCTCGAGGACTTGTTCCAGGACATCGGCTACGCGCTGCGGGGCTTCCGGCGCCAGCCGGGGTTTGCCGGCATGGTGGTGCTGACGCTGGGGCTGGGCATCGGGGCGAATGCCACGATGTTCGGGGTGGTGGACCGGCTGCTGCTCAAGCCACCGGCGGCGGTCGTCGAAGCCGATCGGGTGGTCCGGCTCCAGTTGAGCGAGTCGGAGCCGGGCATGGGCTCCTGGACCAATGAGAGCATGGCGTGGCTCACCTACACCGACCAGCGGGATCACGCCGCCTATTTCTCGGGGATCGCCGCCTATACCATCCAGCCCGGCATGCCGCTGGGCCGCGGCACCCAGGCCGCGAAGGCGCGGGTGGTGGTAGCGACCGCGTCATACCTCAGGCTGCTCGGCGTCCGACCCGCGCTGGGCCGCTTCTATGGCGAAGGCGAGGACCAGCCGGGCGCCGGGGTTCCGGTGGCGGTGCTGAGCTGGCGATTCTGGCAGAACAGGTTCGGGGGAGACCAGAGCGTACTTGGCCGCGAGGTGTTCCTTGGCAGCCAGACTTACAGGATCATCGGTGTCACCCCGAAAGGATTCAACGGGGTCGATCTCGAGGCGGTAGACGCCTGGCTGCCGTTCCACGCCGCGGCGCCCGACCTGGTGGGTAAGGGCGCGGAATGGCGGACCACCTACAACTGGCAGTGGATCCGCGTCCTGGCGCGGCTCAAACCCGGCGTCAGTCGCACCCAGGCCTCGGATGAGGCCAACCGGATCCAGCGCGCCGCAGTCGCCACGGTACCCAACGTCGATCACAACGCCAGGAGCGCGCTGGTCCCCCTGCAGGGCTTCGAACGCGAAGCGGTGCCTCACGCCCGGGAGCGGGTGGCGCTCTGGCTCGCCAGTGTAGCACTCGCCGTGCTGCTGGTGGTATGTGCCAACGTGGCCAACCTGCTCCTGGCGCGGGCGGCGGGCCGGCGGCGCGAGATCGCGGTCCGTCTGGCGCTCGGAATTGGCCGAGGGCGCTTGATCCGCCAACTCGTGGTGGAGAGTCTTCTCTTGGCGCTCGGAGGGGGAGCCGTGGCGATCCTCATCGCCCGGTGGGGTGGAGCACTGCTCCGCGCCACACTGCTTCCTGACGTGAGCTGGGTCGATGGTCCGCTTGACTGGCGGGTAGTGGGCGTGGCGGCGGTGGCCACCCTGCTTACCGGACTGCTCACCGGTGTGGCGCCGGCGATCCAGGCCAGCCGCCCCGCCCTCACCTCGGCGCTCCGAAGCGGCGCCGCGGACGCCGCGTCACCCCGCTCGCGGCTGCGTGCCGGACTGCTCATCGCCCAGACCACGCTCTCCCTGGTGCTCCTGATCGGGGCCGGGCTCTTTGTCCGGAGTCTCTGGCGGGTGGTGAATACCGACATCGGCTACGAACCCAAGAACCTGGTTGTTGCCGACATCGATCTCAATCTCGCGGGGTACGGGAAACCGGCGCAGTTCGAATTCTACGCCCAGGCGCTCGAGCGCTTCCGGCGGATGCCCGGCCTGCAGCAGGCGAGTCTCGGGCTCAACAGCCCGTTCTGGACGATGAACAGCACCCGGTTCCGCTTGACCGACCGGGACTCCACCCCGCGGCTGCCGGAGGGGGGGCCGTACTACAACGGAGTGACCCCGGAGTATTTCGCGACCTTGGGAATGCGCCTGGTGCGGGGACGCGGGTTCAACGCGGGGGATCGAGCCGGCGCCCCACAGGTGATCGTCATCAACCAGCGGTTGGCGGACGTCTATTGGCCCAACCGGGACCCCCTCGGCCAATGCGTGAAGGTCGGAGTCGACAGTGTGCCCTGTGCACAGGTCATCGGGGTAGTCGCGACCGCGCGGGTCAACTCGATCCAGGAGCGGCCCGCGGCGATGTACTACGTGCCGCTGGAACAATCGATCCGACGTGGCCTGAATCAGGATCGCATGCTCTTCCTCCGCACCAGCGCAAGGCCGGAGACGGTCATTCCGGGAATCCGCAGCGTGCTCCAGGGGATGGCCCCGAACCTGCCGTACGCCAATATCCGCACCTTCCGATCGATGATGGATCCCGAGATCCAGCCCTGGCGCATGGGCGCGGTAATGTTCGGGCTATTCGGCGGCCTGGCGCTCCTGGTCGCGGCGCTCGGGCTCTACAGCGTTATGTCGTACACGGTGGTGCAGCGCACCCACGAGTTCGGCATTCGCAGCGCGCTGGGCGCCTCCTCGCAGCGGATCGTCCGGTCGGTGCTCGTGGGCGGGATCCGGGTGGTGATTGTGGGGATGCTGCTGGGTGGCATGGTGGCGCTGGCCGGCGGCCGGCTCCTGGCGCCCTTGCTGTTCGAGACTTCTCCCCGGGATCCGCTGGTGTTCACCGTCGTGGCGGCCACCCTGCTGGCGGCAGCGGTAACCGCCTGCCTCATTCCGGCCCGGCGCGCCACCCGGGTCGATCCACTGGAGGCCCTCAAGAGCGACTAGTCGGAAGGCGTTATCTTCGGAGCCGGCCCGTTCCCGACCCGGAGGTCACGTGTCCGCCCCCATCCGCTACGAAAGTCCCAAGATCCTTCACCACATGACGACCACGACGTTTGTGCTGGAGGGATATCGGATCGTCCAGACCCTGGGCGTCGTCATGGGGATCACGGTGCGATCCCGGTCGGTCATCGGGTTCATCGGCGCCGGCTTCCAGACGATGTTCGGCGGCCGCATCACCAACTTCGTGTCCCTCTGCGAAAAGTCCCGCCAGGAGGCGTTCGAGCTGATGATCGAGCACGCCGAGCAGACTGGCGGCAACGCCATCATCGGCATCCGGTACGATGCCAACGAGATCATGCAGGGCGTGACCGAGGTGCTCTGCTACGGGACCGCCGTGGTGGTCGAGCCGGCGGCCTAGTGGTGATCGCCCCAGATCACGGCGGGGTCGTCCGACTCGAAGGCGTTCACGTGCACCATCCAGCCGAACAGGTGCGGTAGGAATCTCCCGTTGACGGCATCGCACGCCTCCCGGGTGCTGATCGGGCTCCGCGGCCCGAAGAGCGGGGTGCCGCCGCGGGTCTCGGTCCAGCGGCGCTCCTCTCCCGCCTTGGGGAGGCACCAGTTGATGTGCTGGTGCCATCGGGCAATGCCGAGCGGGATGCGCTGGTCGAGCGCCTCCTCGGGAATCCGCTGCGGTACGGTGTACATCACGCCGGTCAGGGTAAAGCTCCCGTCCGAATTCTTGCGGTAGAGCAGGGAAGTCGGCTTGGTGGGCTCGAAGGTGAATGCCGCCACCAACCCGTAGCGGTAGTTGGTGAAGTGGTACACCGGGAGCGGGACATTGGGGAGGAATTGCTCGAACCCTTCCTGCAGCGCGACCTTGACGTCCCGATACCTCGCGAGCGCCGATCGGATGGTCACCACCAGCTCGGCGGCCCGGGCCGAGTCGGCCGCGCTGCCGGGGCGCGCGGCACTCATCTTGAGGTGCGGGTCGTCGGCCATATTCTGGTGGGACATCTCGTGCATCGCCGCGTCGGCCGCGTGGCGGTCCTCCGGCGGCGGTGTCCCGCCCTGGGCGGCGGCGGTGCGCAGGCCGCCGCCGGCGAGCGAAAGAGCCAGCAGCAGCGCGGAGCTGACGATGGTCGGCTTCATCTCAGACCCTCCTGGTGCGGTCACTTGGTCCAGATCACCACCGTGCATTCGGAGCCGGTGGCACTGTACTGCGATGGGCGCTCGGCGGCGGACTTGTAGACCTCGATGCCCTGTATCTGCAGCGGATCGATCATCCGGAAGTCAAAGTCGTTGACCAGGATTCCGTCCAAATACACCGAGAGGACTGGCGCCCCCGAGAAGGTCTGCCCGCGGGGGCAGGTGACGTACTCCTGGCCCCGGGTGTTGTAGCGCGGGGTGAGCCCGGTGTGCACCAGCAGGTCGATGGTTTTGTTGGGCCGGATGTGGTCGATGTCCGCCTGGGTGACGAAGGAGCGGCGCGGCGCCCCGCTGTGCAGCATCCGATCGGCGAAGTCCATCATCTTGCCGAAATACATGCGGCCTTCGGCCTCCACCACCAGCTCCGGCAGGTTGAACGGCGCGGGGCCGAGAATCACTCCGATCCGAAGCGTGTCCCCCGAAAGCAGGGTTGCATCGAAGGTCTCGGCCCGGTATCCGATGCGCCGCACCCGGAACACCTCTTCGCCCGGCTCGAGTCCCGGCAGGATGAAGATCCCCCGCGAATCGGACAGGGTGGTAATCCCCCGCCGGATGGCGATGATTTCCACGTCCGCAATCGGTTTCTTGCCGGTGTCCGCGACGATGCCGAGGAGAATGGCCGGAGCTTTGGCCGGCTTGGGAGCTCCGCTCTGACCGGCCAGCGCGCCCCCAAGCACCAGCGCGGCGGGCAGCTGCAGCAACAGGGCCCGTCTCATTCCACCTCCGCACCGGCGCGGCGGAGGAACCGCTCGGCCAGTTGTTCGAGCCGCTCGTCCCCGGCCCCGCGGGCTTCCTCGAGAATCAACCGTACCTGGGGCACCAGCCCGGGTTCTCCGAAGAGGTATCCGGTGGCCGCTTCGGCGGCGGCCGAGTCGCCCTGGTCGGCGCCTTTGATGAGCGCACGAGCCGCCGCCGCGTCGTAGCCGGGGTCGTCCCGCGGAGGCAGCGGAAACCGGTGCCGCGGCTCGGGGCCGCCGGCTTCCTCACTGACGAAGGCACGGGACATCGCGTTAATCCGGGTCGGACTGTGGTAGGATGATCCCACCCTCCGCGCGCGGGGGCAATACCCTCCCGGCATGCTCGCCCGGCTCCGTTCCGCCGCCGTCCTCGGCATCGATGCGTATCTGGTGGATGTGGAGGTGGATCTCAGTAACGGTCTGCCCAGCTTCGCCACGGTCGGTCTGCCCCAGGGGGCGGTGAAGGAGGGGCGCGAGCGGGTTACGGCGGCGCTGGTCAATGCCGGATTCGAGTTTCCGCTCCGCCGTACCACCGTCAATCTTGCGCCGGCGGACGTCCGCAAGGAGGGCTCCGCCTTCGACCTGGCCATCGCGCTCGGGATACTGGCCGCGAGCGAACAGCTTCCCGCCCCGGCCTTGGAGGGCCAGGTGTTCCTGGGGGAGCTGGGCCTGCAGGGAGATCTCCGCCCGGTACGGGGCGCCTTGCCGATGGTACTGGCGGCGCGCTCGGCGGGTGCCACCGGGGTGGTGCTTCCGGCCGCCAACGTCGCCGAAGCGGCGGTGGTTGAAGGCGTCGAAGTGCGCGGCGCCGAGTCGCTGCTTCAGGTAACCCGCCACTTGAGCGGCGCGGCGCCGATCGAGCCGGTGCCCCACGCTGCCCTCGGGCACCTGCCGGCGCTGGCGCCGGATGCCGCGGACTTCGCCGATGTGCGGGGGCAGTTAGCCGCGAAGCGGGCGCTCGAGGTGGCAGCGGCGGGGGGACACAATCTCCTCATGATCGGGCCGCCCGGGGCGGGGAAGACGATGCTGGCGCGGCGGCTCCCGTCGATTCTGCCGGCGGTGACGCTGGAGGAAGCGCTCGAGATCACCAAGATCCACAGCGTGGCGGGGCTGCTTCCCGCGGGGGCGGCGTTGATGGGTGCGAGGCCTTTCCGGGCGCCGCACCACACCATCAGTGATGCGGGGCTGGTAGGCGGCGGCCCGTCACCGCGTCCCGGGGAGGTGAGCCTGGCGCACGGCGGGGTGCTCTTCCTGGATGAGCTGCCCGAGTTTCATCGTCACGTGCTGGAGGTGCTCCGCCAGCCGCTCGAGGATGGGGTGGTCACCTTGAGCCGGGCGTTGGCGCGGCTCACCTTTCCGGCGCGATTTACCCTGGTGGCCGCCATGAACCCATGTCCGTGTGGCCATCTGGGAAACCCGGTGCATCCCTGCCGCTGCGGTCCGCTGCTGGTGGAGCGGTACTTGGCGCGGATCTCGGGGCCGCTGCTGGACCGGATCGACATGCACCTTCAGGTGCCCGCGGTGCGCTACACCGATCTGGCGGCCGCCCAGGGCGCCGAGTCGAGCGCGGCCATCCGGGCGCGGGTGGAAGCGGCGCGGGCGCGCCAGCGGAAACGATTTCTGGGGCGGCCCGGGCTCTTCGCCAACGCGCACATGTCGTCCCGGGAGGTGCGGCGCCATTGCCGGATGGATCAGGAGATCGGGGAAATCCTGCGGACCGCGGTGGAGCGGCTGGGCCTCTCGGCGCGCGGGTGCCACCGGGTGCTCAAGCTGGCGCGGACGATCGCCGATCTCGCGGGGGCGGAGGAGATTGGCGCGCCGCAGGTGCGGGAGGCGATTCAGTATCGGAGTCTGGATCGGAGGGCGTACCCGCCGCCCTAGCTACCCCCGCTTCCCCTTGCCCACCATCCCGTCGTACACCGACATGAGCCGCCGCACCCGGTCGAGGTGCTGCCGCACCAACTCCCCCTGCTGGGCCGCCGGTGCCGCCGCAATGGCCGCCTGGTCCTTGACCACCGAGTCGGCCAGCGCCTCGTAGGCCGCGTCGCTGTGCATCCCCATGTGCATCAGGTCGGTCTGCATCGCCTGGAGCAGACCGCCCATCACCGCGGCGTGATCCGCCATCGCGGCCTCATGCATGGCCGCGGTGCTCGACGCCAGCGAGTCCAGGTGCGCGCGCACCCTGGGCAGCATCGGCGCCGCCATCATCGCCATGGAGTCTCCCGCCATCATGGTGCCCGAGGCGGGCATGTTGGCCGCGTCATTCTTCTTGGAGCTGCAGGCCGCCACGCCGAGCGCCGTCACCCAAACCACCGTCATCCGTCGCATCGTCAGACTCCTCCGAACCAGGGGTAGCCGCGATCCTCCCAGTAACCGCCGGGCCGCTCGCGGGTGAAGGTCATTGCCGTCAGGTACTTGGTGAGCTTGTAGCCCAGCTTGGCCGGACTGTAGAGCCGGAGCGGAGCACCGTGGTCGGGCTGCAGCGGCCGGTCGTTCCAGGCATACGCCAGAATGGACTGCGGATGCATGGCGCTCTTCAAGTCCCAGCCGTTGAGATACCCGCCGTCGAACGAATCGAATCGGAGATACCGCGCCTCGGCGGTCGGCTCCACCAACTGGCTCACCGCGCTCACCCGAACGCCGGTCCAGGTGGCCACCGCGGTCCAACCCTCGACACAGTGATGCTTGACGGTGTAGGTGATACTGGGCAGCGCCTGAAGCTGCGCCAAACTCAGCCGCACCGGCTTCCGCACCAGGCCGCCCACCGCGAGGCCCCAGGAGCCGGGGTGCTCCAGTACCGGGACTTCGTCGCTCACGAAATAGGCGGGGAACTGTCCGACGCTACGGGCGGTGACCGGGTACTCCGGCGCCGGACGAGACCCCGACTCCAGCAGGTGCTCCCCGATCCAGTCGTTGGCCCGGCCGAGCAGCTCGAGCTTGGGGCGGAGCACCGGCCCGCCATCCCATTGGCACGCCGCCGCGAGCGCTGCGGGCGCCGCCACCATGCCGAGGCGCAGGAAGTCGCGGCGGTCGACCGGGGGAAGAATGCGGCGGCGCTCAGCCATGGCTGGGGAACCTCCCGCGGTACCACCCGGTGATCATCGCGCGGAGCGACGCCGGGTCCACCAGCAGCACCAGCGCCACGTGCACGGCGGTGAACGCGATGAAGAGCCAGACCGCGACGAAATGCCAGTAGCGGGCGAGCTCGTAGCCGCCGAAGAGCATGGTCAGCCAACGAAGCTGCACCGGCTTGTAGACCGCAAAGCCGGAGAGCGCGCTCAATGCGCCCAGCGCCAGGATGAAGCTGTACGCCCCCTTCTGCAGGGCGTTGTGCTTGCTTTGCGCCGGGTGCTCCTTCCGGAGCCGCAGATAGTAGAGCTGCATCTGCACCGCGGGGCCCAGGTCCTTCGGGCCGAACAACAGGCTCCGCCATTCGCCCGACCCGAAGAGATACGCCAGATACAGCGCCCCTCCGATCAGAAACGGCCACGCGAGGGCGAAATGCCAGTTGAGCGCCGCCGCCAGCCCATCGCCCAGTTTGGCCCAGCCGGGAAACCCCTCGAATCGCTGCGCGTCGAACGGGTTGGGCACCCCGATCAGGTGTCCCTTCCAGCCGAAGTGGGGGAAGGCCTCGTAGATGCGGATTCCGCTTGCAATCATTCCCGTAAGGACGATCGCATTGAGCCAATGGGTGAGCCGCACCAGCCCGTGATGGCGTTTGACCAGCGGCCGCGGCGGTTCGGGCTGTCCAGTCACCGCCTTATCTCGCGGCGGTCGCCCGGGCCACCGGGAGCGGCCGCACCTTGGCCAGCCGGAGCATCTCGAGCAGCCGGATCACCGGCCAGGCGGGATCGATCTCACGCCGCTTGACCGCGAGGCGCGCCGAGCTGGGAAACTCATGGTGGTTGTTGTGGAGGCCTTCGCCGCCGGTGAGCAACGCCACCCACTGCAGATTGGTGGCCTTGTTCGCGAAGTTCCGATAGCCCACCATGTGGCAGACGCTGTTGATCATCGAGTTGAGCAGCACGTACAGCACGATGTGGGTCCCCCAGGCGATGGGACCCCACAGGAATCCAAACAGCGCGATGAACACCGCGAGGCCGCCCAGCGCGGCGAACCGCATGACGGAGAGCCCGTCGAGGAGGTCGTTCTTCCAGTCCGGGGTGTACCTGAGGACGGTCTCCGGATTCCGGGCTTCCTTACGATAGAGGAAGTAGTTGCCCAGGAGCACGGTCCAGAGCCCCCGCAGGTAGGGGCTGTGCGGATCGCCTTCCTCGTCGGAAAAATGGTGGTGCTTCCGGTGCACCGCCGCCCACTCCCGGGGAATGACGCCGGTGAAGAGGCTCAACTCCAGGTGCATCAGGAATCCGACTACCGGATTGAGCTCGAGACCGCGGTGGGTCTTGCCGCGATGCAGGAAGATCGTCGTGAAGATCACCGAGGTCTGCAGGATCACCAGGGTGATGATCGTCATCCACAGGAGACTCATTCGGAGAATCATAATCGGGCCTTCCACCCATGGTATGCCGCCCGCGCTTCCGCCGGTGTGACCTCCACGAAGCGCACCTCGGCGCCGGGAGGCCGCTGGGCCAGGAGGCCGAGGTCCGCGTCGATCACCACCGCCAGCTTGGGATATCCTCCGACGGTCGGCCCGTCCGCCATCAGGACGATCGGCTGGCCGCTGTCGGGGATCTGCACCGCGCCGGGACACGCCGCTTCGGAGGGCAGCGTGGCGGTTTCGCGGGATGTGATGACCGGCCCGCTCAGCCGATAGCCCATCCGGTCGGATGCGGGAGAGACGGTGAATCGGCCGGCGAAAAACGCATCACGGGCCGCGGCATCGAACCGATTCCACTGGGGGCCGCGGGTTACCCGGAGTTTCGGCTCGGTCGTGTGAGCGGGGGGGTGCTCCGGCCGCGCGGGCACCGCGCCGGCCGGCTCGAGACCGGGCGCTCCGACCGCGAGCCGGTCCCCCGTCTTAAGGCGGCGTCCCTCGTGTCCACCAAAGCCCCCCGGTAGATAAGTCGATCGGCTGCCCAGCACCGCCGGCACGTCGATCCCGCCCCGCACGGCGACGTACACGAATCGCCGGCCCGGGTGCGGGGTGATGGCGAGGGTGGAGCCCCGAAGGATCGCGAGCGGCGCCCCTGGGGCCACGGCTCGGTCATTCAAACGCACATCCGCCCGGCCTGCCACGACCACGAGCGCTTCCTCCTCGAACCGGAGGGTCCCGGCGCCGAGCGCCCATTCGATCGCGGCGGCGCCCGGAGGATTCCCCGCCACCGCGTTGCCGAACCGGAGCGCGGCCGGATCCATTGCGCCGCTCCGAGGCAGCCCGATGGCGCGGCCGGTATCCCAGCCCAGATCCTGAATCGTGGCGAAGGGCGGCGCCTTGACGACCTCGATCATGCGGCCGGCTCGAAGCGCACCCGGTCCCCGGCGCGGAGAAGCGCGGCCGGAGTACGGGCCGGGTCGAACATGCGGAGCGCCGTGCTCCCGATCAGGTGCCAGCCCCCCGGCGTGCTCAGTGGATACACCCCGGTCTGCGCCCCGGCAATTGCCACCGAGCCCGCCGGCACCCGGGTGCGCGGCTCGGGCCGGCGCGGAAGCACCAGCGCAGGGTCGAGATCTCCGAGGTAGGCAAATCCCGGCGCGAAGCCCAGCATGTACACCCGGTACTCGCGCGCTGCATGGCGGCGAATTACCTCGTCACGGTCGAGGCCGGTGCGCTCCGCCACCAGACCGAGGTCGGGTCCGTCATAGCGGACCGGGATAGTGATGGTTCGGGTATCGGGGAGAATTGCGGGGGACGGCTCCACCCCACTGGCCGAAAGCCCGGTGCGGCTCAGCGAGCCGAGGACCTGCCGGAGCTGGTCGGCATCGGCTGCGTCCGGATCGAAATAGACCGTCACCGCCGCGTAGGCGGGCACGATTTCCCGGACGCCGGGAAGGGAAGCGGCGGCGATTCGCGCGGCGAGCGCGGTCACCCGCTCGTGAAGTTTCGGATCGACCGCCTCCCCCAGCACCACCGTCCACGCCGCCTCGCCCAGCGGGAGGATCGGAGGCGCCGCGGGGCTCACTTCACGAACGGGGCGAGAATGATTCCCTCCGCCTCGAACCGCTGCCGCACCGCCCGCACGATCGCGACGGACTTGGGGCCGTCACCATGGACGCAGAGCGAATCCGCCCGCACGATACAGCGGGTCCCGTCGATGGCCACGACGAACCGGTCCTGCACCATCCGGAGCGCCCGCTCGGCAACGGCCTCCACATCCTCCAGCACAGCGCCGGGGGTGCCCCGGGGAACCAGCTGGCCGTCGGGCTGATAGGCGCGGTCCACAAATGCCTCGCGCGCCGTATCGAGCCCGGTGGCCGCCGCGGCCTGCAGCAGCGCGCTGCTCTCCGGGCCGAGGACCACCAGCTCGCTGTCGAGCTGACGCAGCGCAAAGGCCACCACCTTGGCCACGTCGCGATCGCGGGCGGCGCGATGGTACATCGCGCCGTGCAGCTTCACGTAGCGGACCCTGGCGCCGACCGCCCGGCAGAACCCGTCGAGCGCGCCCACCTGGTAGGTCACGTCGGCGGCGATCTCCGCGGGCGAGGCGGCCAGATCCCGCCGGCCGAACCCGGCGAGGTCACGATACCCCGGATGAGCGCCGATGGTGACGCCGCGGCCGACGGCAGCGGAGATGGTCCGCTGCATCACCATCGGGTCGCCGGCGTGGAAGCCACAGGCGACGTTGGCGGAGGTGACCAGTCCGAGGAGCTCGTCCTCTCCGGGGATCTCGTACCGGCCGAAGCTCTCGCCGAGGTCGGCGTTGAGATCGATGCTGGTCACGCCGTGGGCGAATGCGCTGTGTCGGAGGGGACCACCCGGAACCGGAAGGTCTGCTCCACCAGCTGACGCACCCGTTGCCCGCCCCGGATCGCGGTGCGGAATCGCATGTTCGGGAGCGCCCGGCGGACCGCCACGGCAAAGTCGTCGTGGGTGGCCCGCAGCACGCGGTAGGTCAGCGTATCGACGTCGCCAGTGCTGTCTACCACGTAGCGCACCGACGCCAGGCCCTCGATTCCCTTGACGAGGAGATGGGGCGGGTATTCCGGAGCGCTGCTGGTGGGATCACGGACCACCGCGCTGTCGACCTCGAGCACGGTGAGGGCATTGTCGCTGGGCAGGGGGCGGTCGGCGGCGGCGAGATCGGCGGCGCTGAGGACCGGGGCCTTGCCCCGCGGTGCCAGGTTGTTGGTGTTCCCGACGTCCGCGGCTCCCCGCCGGAGGAGGCCGGCGTCCTGCGCCGCCGCATTCCAGGGCAGCTTCCCCTCGCCGCGGGCCCGGGTGCCCACCTCGTCGGGTGGGACCAGGAACACCACCAGGCGGTCGAGCAGGTTCTCCCGGGCGGCGCGCTGCAGGGGCACGAACAGGGCAATGAACGCGAGGATGTGCAGGACGAAGTTGGTCGCAGTGACCCCGTCGGGGCGGATGAACGCGTCGCGGGTGGAGGGAGCAAAGAGGCGAATCATTTAGAGGCCGTCCGGGCCACGCCGGCTATGGGATGAAGACTGCTCCAACTCCCCGACGCGGGCAAGGGCAGCGCGGTTTCTGAGAATAATTTGATTTGACAAATCAAAATAAAATCCGTAATTTGAAGCGATGCTCGAGCACGACGTCGGCGCCGTCCTGGCGGCCTATCCCACCATCCACGCCGCCTGCCGACGGCGCGACGTCCGGGACCCCCGCTCCGGTCGCCGTATCTCCACCCACCTCGCCGGTCTGCTCGAACACCTGGATCCGGTGGCTCCCATCGCCGTGGGGGACCTGGCCGGGCGCCTCGGCGTGACCCCGGCCACCGCGTCGTTGCAGCTGAGCCGGCTCGCGCGGCTGCGCCTGGTTACCCGGACACGCGATGAGCGGGATGCCCGCCGGGTGCAGCTCCGCCTCACCGAGGCAGGCGCCCGGGTCCGGGAGGTGCGCACCCTGCTCGATCCCGAGCGGGTCCGCGCCGTGCTCGCCCGCCTCCCGGCACCGGATCGGGATGCCGTGGTGGCGGGGCTCCGCTTGCTGGCCGGGGCGGCGGCCCAAATCCCGGAAACCGGCCCTTCCCGAACCAGGAGGCTCCCCGAGCGATGAACTGGACTGAGCGGCGGAAATGGAAGAGCAGGAAACGGCGGGCCGGGAGGTTTCTGACGGCGGTGGCCGCCGCGGGCGGCGTGGTCGGCTTGATCGGTCTCTGCTTCCCGATCGAGCACGTGACCAGCGGCAGCCTGCTGCTCGATCGGCCGCCGGAAATCGTCTGGCGGGTGCTCACCGATTTCGACGGAATGCCGCTCTGGCGTTCCGATCTGACCGGGCTCGAGCGGCCGCCCGATCTGGCGGGTAAGCCGGCCTGGCGTGAAATCAGCCGCGCCGGCAACCGGGTCCTGGAGCTCTCGCTCGCCGAGCCGCCGCGGCGACTGGTCATGCGCCGCTCGGTGAACGGCCGGCCCGGCCTGCCGAGCCGGACCTTCGAGCTGGTCGAGGCGTCGCGCGGCACTCTGCTCACGCTGGCTGAACGGGGCGAGGTGCCGAACCCGCTGCTGCGGGTGCTGGTGCGGATCCGGGCCCCGCGGGGGGAGATCAACCGATTCCTGCGGGATCTCGATCGGCGGCTCAACGCCAACCAACGCCAGGTGGCGACCGCGGGGAAGGGTGACACTTCCGCCCCACCGTCTCCGTAGGCTGAACAGAGCCCCGAAACCTCCATCTCGCTGGTCAGGAGTCCGTTTCATGCGATCCTTCCGTCTCCTCGGCGGCCTGCTGCTTCTCGCCTCCTCTCTCGCCGCGCAGAGCTCGAATTTCGTCGCCCGTCTGGGGCGAGACACGGTGGCGCTGGAGCGCGTCACTCGAACCGCCGGCCGGGTCGAGGGAGATCTCTTCACCACCTCCCCCCGCGCCCGTCGGGTCCATTACGTGGCGACGCTCGATGCGCGCGGCCAGATCGCCAAGTTCGAAGCTGTCAGTGCGCCCGCGGTCGAGACCCCTCCCGCGCTGGTGCTCCGGGTCGAGGTTGCGGTCGCGGACACCCTCGGGTCGCTGGTGCTCACCCGTGGCTCCGGTAAACCCGACACGGTTCGCTACAAAGTAGGAGCCGGCGCGGTGCCGTTGCTCTCCCTTTCAACCGGTATGATGGAACAGATGACCGTTCAGG
>JBGPEJ010000030.1:0-19775 GCA_041482775.1 Gemmatimonadota bacterium
CAGGTGGGCTGCGTCGCGATACATCCACCGCTGCCGTTGGCCACGCCGCTCGGGCACGAGCTCGTGGCCGCCCCGGCCGCCAGGTTTACGCACACGCCGTTCTGCATCCTCTGACCGGCTGAGCAGGTGGGCTGCGTCGCGATACATCCGCCGCTGCCGTTGGCCACGCCGCTCGGGCACGAGCTCGTGGCCGCCCCGGCCGCCAGGTTTACGCACACGCCGTTCTGCATCGCCTGACCGGCCGAGCACCTCACCGGGACGGCGCTCCCAGTCCCCGACAGGCTCGAGCGAATCGTGCCGCCCGGGTTCGCCTTGATGTCGAGCGATGCGGCCTTCACGCCGACGGAGCGGGGGCTGAAGCTCACGCTCACGGAGCAGGTCCCTCCCGGCGAGAGGGCAGCCCCGCAGCTGTTGGCAGCGATCGCGAAGCTCGAGGCGCCGTTGCCCCCCACCCCCACTGACAGCCCCTTCGTAGGTGCCGCGCCCCTGTTGACGACGGTGAACACGACCACGGCCGAGGTCGCCCCCGACGCCACCGAGCCGAAGTCCTGTGAGGCGGGGGTCAGGCTCAGCGTCGCCTGCGCCTCGACGGCGCGGCCGAGCGCCGCCTCACCCGCGAACAGTGCCACGACAGCCAGGACGGGAGCCACGGCGCTCGATCGGTTCATCGTTCCGCTCTCTGTGCGAGGGTGTGGCCCGGGCAGGATCATTCCGTATTCTTCGGGCCACCGTAGACATAGTCACTCCGGGGCGGGCCGCAAGCCCGCGCGGCCGCGGCGATCGGGTCCAGGTGTCCGTTGATCCCTGGATTGTACGACCCCCCGCGCCCCAACCACGGCAGAAAGCGCGGTCTGTCATTGAGTTACGGTGAACTTGCCGACATCCCCTGAAGCCCTGGGGCCGCCTGATAAGGGTGAGGTCCGAAGTTCAACTCTACCCAGGCCCACTGACGTTCAATCTGCGGTCCCGCTTCGCGTTACGGCGCGCTGCGGGACTCCTTGTTCCGGGTACGCCTCCGGGGTGCTCCGCCCTCATTCACCTTGGCCATCAGCCGCTCCAGCACCGCTGCCAGATCGGGCCCGACCTCGAGCACCGGCCGGACCGGATCACGGCCCAGCTTCTCCATCCGCCTGGGCGCGGTGGCGATGGTGTGGTCGCCGATCTTGAGCTTCCGGTTCACCTCTTTCCATTCCAGGGGCATCGAGACCGGCGCGCCGGCCAGGGGGCGGACACTGAACGGGGCCGCAATGAGCTGCCCGGTCCGGTTCTGCAGGTAGTCGAGGTACACCTTGCCTTCGCGCCCCTTAACGGGCCGAACGATCGTGGAGATTTCGGGTAGCTCCGCCAGCGCCACCCGGGACAGAAGCTCGCCCAGGGTGCGGGATTGCTCAAAGGTGCACTGCTGCGCCAGCGGGATGAGGACGTGCAGCCCGGTCGACCCGCTGGTCTTGACGAAGTGGGGCAAGTCGATGTTCTCGCACAGGCGATGCAGCGCCAGGGCCACCGCAACCACGTCGGTGAACGGCGCCCCTTTCGGGTCCAGATCGATGATGCACCAGTCGGGCAGCTCGAGCGAATCCGCCCGGCTGGCCCAGATGTGCAAAGGAATCGAGCCCATGTTGGCCACGTGGAGCAGGGTCTCGAGGTTATCACAGATGAAGTAGTTGAGAGTTCGCTGGCTGTCCTCACTCCAGACCGGCACGGTGCGGATCCAGTCGGGGGTGAAATCCGGCGCGTCCTTCTGGTAGAACGACTTGCCCTCGATGCCGTCGGGGAACCGGGTCAGGACCAGAGGGCGGTCCTTGAGATAGGGAAGCAGCCAGGGAGCAATCGTCCGATAGTATTCGATCAGATCGCCCTTCGTGAACTTCTCCTGCGGCCAGAACACCTTCCTGAGGTTGCTGAGCGCGACCTCGGGTGCCCGGACCACCCGTGGGGCCGGCGGATCGTCGGCTGCTTCGGGCAGGCCGGCATCGCCTGCGCCCTGGCGGACGCACTGGTCCGGCTCCTTGTCATCGCGGAAGCGGAGAAACACCGGTTGCCGGAGCAGTCCCTCCTCGGTCCATTCCTTGAACTTCACCTCGCACACCAGCTTCGGTTCCGCCCACGTCGAGTCCTTCGTGTCGGGAATGGGGCGCCTGGCCGGGACCTGTTCATCGGAGGGCCAGGGCCGCGGCCCGTTGCAGGGTGGTGTCTTTCGGGCCGCGGCCTCCAGGGTCTGGCGCACCTCGCCCAGCTGTTTGTCGCTGAAGCCGGTCCCGGCGCGTCCGGCATAGACCAGCTCGCCCTCGACCCAATCCCCGAGTTGCAGCGCGCCGAAGCCGCCCCGGCTTCCCTTTGGTGCGGTGAACCCGACCACCGCAAAATCGGCAGTCTGCTCCGCGCGGACCTTGACCCAATGGGTCGAGCGGCCGCCCCGGTAGGGTGAGTCCGCCTTCTTCCCAACGATCCCCTCCAGCCCCAGTGCGGTCACGTGCTCCATGAGCGCCTTGCCGTCCTGCTCGAAATGATCGACGAAGCGGATCGGGCCCAGTGGGGGCAGCACCATCCGAAGGATCCGCTTCCGCTCGGTCAGGGGAAGCCCGCGGAGATCCCGGTCCCCGAACCCCAGCAGATCGAACGCGTAGAACACCGCCGGTGATTCCGCCGCCGCGCGGCGTACGTCGATGGCCCGGGAAAGCCGGGCCCGTTTCTGCAGCGCCTGAAAGCTCGGTTTCCCCTGGGCATCGGGAATCACCAGCTCGCCGTCGATCACGGCGCGTGGCACCGGCAGGGCCCGCACCCCCCGGGCCACGTCCGGAAAGGTCGGGGTCAGATCGTTGCCGTTGCGGCTCTTCAAAGCGGGCGCGCCCCCGTCGTGGGTGGCGAGCACGCGATACCCGTCCAGCTTCGGCTCGAACACCCAGCCCGCCTTGGTAAACGGCTCATCCCTGGGCTCGGCCAGCATGAATTCCACCTTCGACGGATCCACCCGTCGTTCCGGAACCCGGAGCCGGTCGAGCTCGGCCCGAATCCGGTCGGCCGGGGTGTGACCGGCCTTGAGCTCCTCCACGGTGAGCCCCGACAGCACCGATTCCTCCGGGATCGGTGTCGGCTCGGTCTTGGCCCACCCGTCGCGCTCCTTGATCAAGAGCCAGTCCTTCTCCGACTTCTTGATCTTTACCAGGGTCCAGCGTCCCCGGAGCTTGTAGCCTTTGAGATCGAACAGGAGCTTGCCCTTGCGGAGCCCCTCGATCGGGTCTTCGATCGGCACCCACTCCCCCCGGTCCCAAACGATCACCGCGCCGGCGCCGTAGTTGCCCTCGGGAATGAGCCCCTCGAAATCGCCGTACTCGAGCGGATGATCCTCCACGTGAACGGCGAGCCGTTTGTCGTGGGTATCGTAGGACGGCCCCTTGGGCACCGCCCACGAGCGCAACACGCCCTCCATTTCCAGCCGGAGGTCGAAGTGCAGCCGTCGCGCCGCGTGCTTATGGATCACGAAGAGCTTGCCCGGGCCCGCCTCGGCCCCGCCAAACGGCTCCGGGGTGCGGTCCGGGGAACGTTTGGCCCGGTAAGCACTTAGCAGGTCGGGCGGGGCGTCTTTACTTGCATCCATAGCGGATTCGTCTTAGCGTTGCTGTCCTTCTGGAGATGCCGATTATGCCCGCTCGTTCCATTGGTAGCGCCACCGTGTCCTTCGGCCTCGTTTCCGTCCCCGTCGAAGTTTACTCCTCCGGGGAATCCGCGGCCGCCGTGTCGTTCAACATGCTCCACAAGGACTGCGGCACCAAGCTCAAGCAGAAGTACACCTGCCCCAAACACGAAGTGGATGTTGATCGGGAGAACACGGTGAAGGGATATGAGTTTGCCAAGAGCCAGTACGTGGTTTTTTCACCCGAGGAGATCAAGGCCCTGGACCAGAAGGCCACCAACAGCATCGACATCGATCAGTTTGTGCCGCTATCCGAGGTCGATCGGATCTATCTCGAGAAGGCGTATTATCTCGGACCCGGCAAGGGCGGCGACAAGGCCTACCGGCTCCTGGCCAAGGCGCTCGAGGAGACCGGCCGCGCGGCGCTCGGGCAGTACGCGGCGCGGGGGAAACAGAACCTGGTGCTGGTGCGGCCCTGGGATGGCGTTCTGGTCATGGAGCAGCTCCACTACGCCGATGAGCTGCGCTCACCGAAAGAAGTGCCCCTGGGTGAGGGGGAAATCAAGCCGGCCGAGCTGGCGCTCGCCAAGCAGTTCATCGAGCAGGCCGCGATCGACGAGTTCAAGCCCGAGGCCTATCACGATACGGTGAGGGAACGTGTGCTCGAGGCCATTCAGCAAAAGGTGGACGGGCAGGAGATTACCGCCGAGGCCGAGCCGGAGAAGGGCGCCAAGATCCTCGATCTCATGGAGGCGCTCAAGGCCAGCCTGGCCAAGGGCAGTGGAGAGAAGAAGGGCGCCGGCACCGCCAAATCCGAGCACCCCATGAAACGCAAGGCAGCCGGCGGTCGGTGATGCGACTTCTGGCCGGGACCAGCGGCTGGTCATTCAAGGAGTGGAAGGGGTCGTTCTACCCCAAGGATCTCCCGGACGACGGGATGCTCGGCTACTACGCCGGGAAGTTCCCCACCGTCGAGATCAACAACACCTTCTACCGGATGCCCCGGGAATCGGTGCTCCTCGACTGGGCGTCGAAGGTTCCTCCCACCTTTCGCTTTGCAATCAAGGCCTCCCAGCGGATCACCCACCACGGCCGGCTCAAGGATGTGGCGGACTCGGTGGAGTATCTCACCCGGGTCACCAACGAGCTGGGTGAGCGGCGCGGGCCGACGCTATTTCAGCTGCCGCCCAATTTGAAGAAGGACCTGCCCCGGCTGGTGGAGTTCCTCGACATTCTTCCCCGCGGCTGGCGGTCCGCGTTCGAGTTCCGGCACTCGAGCTGGTTCGAAGATGACGTATATGATGCGCTCCGAGCCAAGGACGCGGCCATGGTCATTGCCGACCATGATGATTTCGAGACCCCGGCCGTCCGCACCGCCAGCTGGGGATATGCCCGACTGCATCGGCTGGCCTACGATGACGCGTCGCTCGCGGCCTGGCGCGGGCGGCTCGCCGGGCTGGGTGCGGACGAGTTCTATGTCTTCTTCAAACACGACGAAACCGCCGGCTCCGGACCGGCCGCAGCCGAAGCCTTCACTCGGGCGGTCGCGGCCTGAATCCCATCTCCTCCAGAAACCGGAACCCACCGGTCGGCACATTCTTCCGCCGCTCCGCCCGGGTCAACACCAGTCGATCCTTCGCCCGCGTCATGCCCACGTAGAGCAGCCGCCGGGCCTCCTGCAGTTCGTCATCGGGCGGGGCCCGCCCGTCTTTCAGCATTCCCGGCAGTTGCGCGTCTTCCGCCCCCACGATGTACACCCGCGAGAATTCCAGCCCTTTGGTCGAATGGAGGGTGAGCAGATTCACCCGGAATGCGAGATCGGGATCCTCGGCGCCGTCGGATCGGGACAGGGCGATGCGGTCGAGAAACTCGCGAAGCTGGTCCGCCAGCTCCGCTCCCGCGGCCATGTCGAGCAGCCGGCGCAGCCGTGCCATGGCCGCGGGGTATCGCTCGTCCGCCCGCTTCTCCTTCCGGTATTGCTCCATTTTCCGCCGACCTCCCAGCCGCTCGATCACCTCCTCCATGGACGGTGCGTCGCCCGCCCCGGGCGACGCGCGCTCCAGCCGATAGTGCTCGAGACAATCACTGTACCGGCCGAGGGCAAACGCATAGGCGACTGAGAGCAATCCCTTCGCTTCATCGCTGAGGGTTGCAGGATCCGAGAGGGCAAACGCGAGGCCGAGATAATCCAGCAGGTGGACCAGTGCGGTCTTCCGGGCCCGCGCCAACTTCTCGGCCTGGAGCCGGAGGAACACCAGCGCCAGCGCCCGCGCGTCGTCGTGGGCTCGGTGCGCCTCTCGCAGCTCGATCCCGAAGGCGTGGGCCAGGTCGCCCAGCTTCCGGCTCCCCGGATGCAGGTCGCGCGCTAGGGGCAGGGAATCGAAGGTGGTGAAGCCTCCGCCCCCGGGTAAGGCCGCTCCCAACCGCCGAAGAATCGGGAAGTCGAATCCGTTCCCGTTGTGCGCCACCAGGATGTCGTCGCCGCAGAATTCCCGGAACGCTGGCCAGACCTGGTCGAGGGCCGGCTGGTCGCGGAGCTCGTCGTCCGTTATTCCGTGAGTCTGCCGCGCTCCCTCGGTAATCGCCACCCGGGGGCGGACCAGCTGGTGGTACTCGGCGACAACCTTCCCGTCGCGCACCCGAACGGCGCCGAGCTCCACGATATCGCAGGTGGCCGGATCGCGGTCGGTGGTCTCGAGGTCTACCGCCACGAAGTCCCGAAACGCGTCCCGCAGTGCTCCGGTGTGGACCATCTGGAGCGCCTTGAACAACCCGAAAGCGAGGCCGGATCGGCCGCCGTCCTCCGGTACGATGATCAGATCGTCGTCCCGGGACGGCTCCTTGCCATCGAGGTAGCCAACCGAGGTAACCCCGGCGTGCAGCAAGAGCCCCGACAGGGCCAGCTCGAGTCCGGCCAGTCGAGGAAGCCAGACGCGCTTTCGACCGTGGCGCGCATCGCGGAGCCGGTCGGCGAGGGCCGTGATGGCCGGATCCGACGCGGGGTCGGTCAGCTCGTCGTGGCGGTCTTCCAGCACGGTCTTGTAGGTCCCGACCCGTTGGGAAAGCAGCTCCTCCACCAGGCCGGTCAGGCCTTGATGCCGACGGGCCAGCGCCGGGAGATTCTGCAACGCGTAGTCGGCCCGGCGGAGCTTCTTGGCGTCCTCGTCGTCGCGGGCCGCGCGTCTTGCCACCGTCCTCATCCATTCGAGCGGCTCCAGCTTCTGTCGCTCGGCTTCGGAAGCGATCCCGGTCCATATCGTCGAGGGCAGCACGACCCGCGCGAACGCCTCCTGGCGCAGGGGGTCTTCGGGATCGGCAATGACCCTGAGGGCGGCCACCAGGTACCGAACGACGGGATCGTCCTGCAGGGCCCGTCCCGCGGCCAGGCGGCAGGGGATTCCCGCGCCCAGCAGCTCCGCCTCGAGCCCGTCTCCGATCTCGTGCCGGCGGTAGAGCACGCCGTATTGTCCCCAGGGAAGTCCTGACCGTTGCTGGTCCGCCCGCAGATCGGCTAGCAGCCAGCGCGCCTCGGCGTGCTCGTCGGCGAACCCGAGAACGCTCACCGCGTGCTCGGATGTCCGGTCGGCCCGAAGTACCTTCTCGTCGAATAGACTGGTGTTCTGCCGCAGCAGGCGACGGGCCGATTCGAAAATCTGGCGGGCCGTCCGGCGATTTTCGTCGAGCACCACGATCCGCTTGATCTGGAAGTCGTTGACGAAGTGCTGGAGGACCCGCGGGTCGGCGCCGGTCCACGAGTACACCGACTGTTCGTCGTCTCCCACGACGAAGAGATTCCGGTGTGACTGTGCCAGCCGGCGCACCACGGCGTATTGCCGGGGATTCAGGTCCTGGAACTCGTCCACCAGGAGGTAGTCCCAGCGGGCGGCGATCTCATCGGCCACCGCCTCGTACGCGTCCAGCAGCTCGGCGGTGCGAACCACCAGGTCGTCGAAGTCGAGCAGGTTGCGGCGCTCGAGGTAGGCGCGGTAGCGGATGAAGATGCCCATGTCCGCGGGGGTGAGGTCGGCCCCGCGCGCGCGATGCTTGCCGAACTGAGTCAACAGCCACCCGCGCCGCTTTTCCCAGACGCCGAGCCGCCGCAACACGTCCCTCTGGTATTCCTCGTCGGCGATCCCGAACCCGCGGCGCACCGCGATGCGCTCGCCGTGTTCCCGCAGGATCTCGGCGCACAGGGCATGTAGGGTTCCACCCTTCACGCCCTCCGACCGGTCGCCCAGCGACTTCTCGAGGCGTTCGGCAATCTCCTGGGCGGCCTTATTGGTGAAGGTGACTGCACAGATCCGGGAAGGGTCAAAGCCATCGTGCTCGACCAGAAAGCGGATCCGCTCGATCAGGCAGAAGGTCTTGCCCGCGCCGGGCCCGGCCAGGACCAGCACCGGGCCGAGCGGTCCCTCGATGGCCTCGCGCTGGCGGGTTGAGGGGAGAAGGGCGGAGGTCGTCGTGTCCGCGGCGAGATGCATGTCTGAAAATCTAGCGCCTGCTTGACAGAGCCCGCCGCAGGTATAGTTTCCCCGGAAATGTTCCGGTGAGCACGAATGGCTGAGCTTGACCTCCTGCAGGGTACCCTGGACGTCCTGGTGCTCAAGAGTCTGTCGGCGGGGGCCCGGCACGGATACGCTGTGGCGCGCTGGATCAAGGACACGAGCGACGGAACGCTCGTCGTGGAAGACCGAGCGCTCTACGTCTCACTGCATCGACTCGAAGAGCGGGGTCTGATTTTCGCCGAATGGGGGGTGTCCGAGAAAAACCGCAAGGCCAAGTTCTACGAGCTCACCGCAAGCGGCCGCCGTGCCCTTCGGAGCAAGGCGGCCGACTTTACCGACTATGCGACCGCGATTTTCAAGATCCTGCGCGTCGCGGAGGCGTGACGTGCGCCATCTTTTTCGGCTCCCCTTAGGTCGTCGAACGGTGGCGGATTCCGTGGACGAAGAGTTGCGTTTCCATCTGGAGATGCGCATCGACGAGCTGATGGGGACCGGGATGTCTCGGGCTCGGGCCGTCGAGCAAGCGAGCACGGAATTCGGCGACGTGGGCGCGGCCCGTCGGGAGCTCACTCAGATCGGCCAGCGGCGGGAAGTCCGGATCGCTCGCTCCGAGTGGTGGCGTGGCGTGTGGGTAGACGCGTGGGTCGCGTGGCGCTCGTATCGGCGGCGGCCGGCGTTCACTGCCGTCGTCCTCCTCACGCTGGGTCTCGGTATCGGCGCAAACACGGCGATGTTCAGCATCGTCAATGCCGTCCTGCTTCGGCGGCTTCCCTACGCCCAGCCCGACCACCTGGTCCAGCTCTGGGAGACGCACCGCGGGGATGTCGCGGCCATCTCCGGGGCGTCCTATCCCGATTTCCTGGATTGGCGCGGCGAGCGGAGGATCTTCGCTGCTCTCGAGGGCTACGACGAGACCTACGTGACTGTAAGCGGCGGGAGCGGTGCCGAGATGGTGCATGGGGCCCGGGTCACCTCCGGGTTCTTCAGCATGCTCGGCGTGCCGCTGCGGCAGGGGCCGGGGTTCGGCGTCACGGACGACAGGGCCGGCGGCACCCCTGCGGTGGTCTTGAGCCATGGTTTCTGGGCTCGCCGGTTCGCTCGGGATCCCAAGCTGATCGGCCGTACCGTCACCATCGACGGCACGCCCTACGAGATTCGGGGCGTGCTTCCGGCGGAGTTCGCCTTCGCGCCGGTGGGTGACGCGGATCTTTGGCTCCCGCTCGGACGTAACGCGGAGGTGCGGGCAGAGCGATTCAACCACTGGGTGAGCGCGGTGGGGCGATTGCGCGAAGGAGTTACCATCGAGCTAGCCGGGCAGCGCATGGGCGAGTTGATGGGAGCGCTCGCATCGCAGTATCCGCAAACCAACAGCGGCCGGGGCACGCTCGTGGCGTCCCTCCGGACCGCGATTACGGGGGACGTCGAACGGCCGCTGCTTGTGCTGTTCGGCGCCGTGGCGATCGTGCTACTCATCGCCTGCGCCAATGTGGCCAGTCTCCTGGTAGGCCGAGCCATTGAGCGGGGGCGTGAGCTGGCGGTGCGATCGGCACTTGGCGCCTCACGGTCCCGGGTCGTGCGGCAGCTCCTGACCGAGCACTTGGTGCTCGCGCTGGCCGCTGCGGCGCTAGGCGCGTGGGTGGCAGCCGAGGGAGTCCGCCTGCTCCTTGCGGCGATGCCGCCGGGGCTCTTCGACCAGATGCCGGCGCTGCGACATGCCGGGGTGGACCTGACGGCGCTGGGCTTTGCCATCACCATCTCCCTTGTCACGGGGATCGCGTTCGGGCTGGTTCCGGCCCTGCTCGCCTCACGAGCCTCGGCGACCGGACTCCTGCGGTCAGATGCCCGCGGTGGGGCCGGACCGGCCCATCACCGACTGCGAGACGTATTGGTGACCGCGGAGATCGCGCTGACCCTGGTGCTCCTGGTTGGCGCAACGCTCATGGGCCGCAGCCTCGTCGAACTGGGCAGGGTGAATCCGGGATTCATCGCGGAGCGGGTCGCCAGCGTGCGGGTGGCGCTGGCCGGCTCGGTATACGCCGAAGGCGTCCGGCAAACGCGGTTCTTTGAGGAGGCGCTGGCGCGGTTGCGCGCCTTGCCGGGTGTCGAGGCGGTCGGGGCTGTTTCCAATCCGCCCCTCCAGGGAGGGGGTAGCAACACCTTTCGAGTCGACGGCGCTCCCTTGCCGTCTCCAGCGGCGCGGCCTGAGGCGACCATGCGGGCCGTCGCCGGCGACTACTTCGGTGCGCTCCAAATCCCGATCGTGGAGGGGCGGGCGCTCGACAGCCACGACGACTTGAGGTCTGCCTACGCCGTGGTCATCAACGCGTCCCTGGCGCGGCATCTGTTCGGAACCCGACCCGCGGTGGGACAACGCTTGCGCATCTACGGGTGGGAGGACAGCGCGTGGACGGTCGTCGGGGTCGCGGGCGACGTCAAGACGGCCGGTCTCGATGAACCCGCGAGGCCGACCATCTACTATTCTCACCTCCAAGGCCCGGCCAACCGGATGAGCATGGTAGCCCGCGGCTCGCTCGCGGACCCCGCGGCACTCATTCCCGCGATGCAGCGCGAGGTCCGGGCCGTGGATCCGATGCTCGCTGTGTATTCAGCGGAGACGATGCGCGAGCACATCGCGCGCTCGCAGGCGGTGTCTTCCCGACGCTACCTGCTTGTGCTGCTCGGGGCCTTCGCCATGGTGGCGCTGTTGCTCACGATCATCGGTGTCTACGGCGTCATTGCCTACACGGTGACTCAGCGTACCCGCGAGATCGCCGTCCGCATCGCGCTCGGCGCCAAGCACGCCGAAGTGGTCCGGCTGGTGTTGGGTGGCGGGCTCCGCCTCGTGGCCGGGGGGATTGCGATCGGCACACTGGGGGCCCTGGCGCTCACGCGGACCCTCGGGGCGCTGCTCTTCGGAGTCAGCCCCGGGGACGCCTGGACCTATGGGTTGGTGTCGACGCTGCTCGTGATGATCACGGTCGCAGCGAGCTATTTCCCGGCGCGCCGAGCAACCCGGCTCGATCCGGCAACCGCCCTGCGCGCGGAGTAGTTAGGCCGTCCGGGCCAGCGCCGCACCCCATGCGGCGATCCGGGCCGCCAGCTCAGCCATCACCTGCTCCGCCGGGCGGCCGGATCGCTTGGGAACTTTGAAGGAGTGATCGGCGGCGTCGGTCACTCGCAGCGTGGCGCGCGGCCCGAGCTTTTCGCAGATACCGGTGATGAGGTCGAGCTGGGCGAACTCGTCTCGGGTACCCTGAAGGAAGAGCATGGGCACTTGCACCTGAAACAGGTGCTCCGCGCGGGATACCCCGGGTTTGCCGGGGGGGTGGAGCGGAAAGCCGAGAAAGGCGAGGCCGTGCACTCCCTCGAGCGGCTGCTCCGCCTGCGCCATGCTGGTCATTCGCCCGCCGAACGACTTCCCGCCCGCCACCAGCGGAAGACCGGGCCACTCGGCGCGAGCCCGCTGGACGGCCTCCCGCACCCGCGCCGCCGCCACGGCCGGCGGGTCCGGCCGGCTGCGGTGCTCTTCCATGTAAGCGAACTCGTACCGCAGCGTGGCCACGCCCCGATCACCCAGCGCCTGGGCGATGGCCTCCAGGAAGGGATGCCGTATGCCGGCCCCGGCCCCGTGCGCCAGCACATAGCCGAAGCGGGGGGCGGACGGAGTGCGCACCAGCATGAGGAAGTAATGTCCCGCCTATTAGGAGGGTGAACTCAGGGCGCTCCCCGCTCAACCACCATGATCATAAATGATCCCGGCACCATCGGGGGCCGCCGCCGCGGATTGGCCGGCGTTGCGTTGACCGGCGCCGCCTCGAACCTGGCGCCCACCACGTATACCCTGCGGGTTGACGGGTCGAATCCCATGTTCCGGGAGCCCGGAGCCGTTTGAACCGTTTCCAGCACGTGGTACTGGTCGGGGCCATCCTGGTGGATCACCGTGAGCGTCCCGTCGGCGTTGGAGGCAAACACATCCTGAGCGGCAGGATCGTATCCCGCCCCGTCAACCCCGCCCCCGATTGGCGCGGTGGCGACGATCTTCCCGGCGTCGAGATCGGACACCGCCAGCAGCCCGCTCCGGCAGCCGCTGAAGAGCCGGTGGTGCGCCACGTCGATGGCCATGGAAACCGGCTGCTTGCAGGGCGCGGTGGACCACCGTCGGGTAACCGTAAGGCTCTTCGAATCGATCTCGACCACCTCGCTGTTGTCGGTGATGTTGGCGTACACCTTGCCGTTTCCCGTCGCGACTCCGTACTCCGGCTTTCCGCCGAGCGGAATGTTGGTGATCAGCTTGCCGGGACCGGGGTCGATGACGGTCGAGGAGTGGGCGTCGCCGTTGAAGGTGAACACCCGGTTCGACGCCGGGTCGTAGGTGATCGCGTCGGCGTCCTCCGCGGCGTGAATCCGCCCGAGCACCGCGAATGACTTGAGATCGAACATCACCACCGCGCTGTCGTTCCCCGACGTGGCAAATCCGTGGCCGCTCCGCTCCGCCACCGCCACGCCGTGGGCGCCATGGATGTCGGTCACCTCGCCCAGCAGCTTCCCGTCATTCACGTCCACCACCATGACCCGGTTCTGCCGCCCGATGAACAGGCGGTGCTGCACCGGGTCAGGAATGACGTAGTCCCAGCTCCCCTCGCCACCGAGCGCCCAGGTGTGGGTGATACGATAGACCGGGGGAGACTGCGCCGGCAGCAACGAGGTGGTCAGGAGCGGGAGGATCAGGACCAGGCGTGACATCGGCATTCCTTTCGGGGTCTTGAATCGACGCGCAGTGCGATTCCCCGGTCGGAGAAGCCAAACAGACTAGTCGAGGGACATTACGGGAAGATGACACAGGGGTCTTGACCGCCCGGCCCTTCCGATCCCCGCGGCGTCGCTATACCCTCAAGCCGGAACACGCTCCGAGGCCCCGAGGGCGGAACGGTTCAGGGCCGGTCTGCCCGGCATCGACGTACCCCGGAGCACCGCATGAGTCATTGGTCAGCCCGCGTCAGGGGAGTCACAGCCGGAACTGCGCGGGAACCCGCGGCGTAATGGAGCTTCAGCGGCGCCTCATCATCAACGCGGATGATTTCGGGATCTCCGAGGGGGTGAATCGGGGCATTCTCGAAGCCCATGAAGCCGGCAGCGTCACCTCGGCCTCCCTGCTCGTCAACCTGCCCGCCGTTGGTCACGCCCTTCAGTGCGTCACCCGCGCGCCCAGGCTGGGCGTCGGACTCCATTTCAACCTGACCGCAGGCTCGCCGGTCACGCCGGCAGACCGGGTCCCCAGCTTGTGCGCCCGGGGAGCCGGCACCTTTCTCCCGTTGGGTCGGCTCATCGCGCGCGCGCTCCGCGGTGGAATCGTTCCCTCCGAGGTCGCGACCGAATGCGAAGCGCAGATTGGCCGCCTTCGTGCCGGGGGCGTGACCATCACCCACCTCGATTCCCATCACCACGTGCATATGTTGCCCGGTGTGTGGAGAGCGGTACGGCAGGTTGCCCGACGGGCCGGGATCGGTATCGTCCGGGTCCCCTTCGAGGATCTCCGGTACACCCTCGCCTGGCCGGTGGTGCTCGCCGAGCAGCTCTCGCTCCGCGCCGTCCACCGATTGTCTGGAGGAACCGGCAGCCCGAGGCATGTGGACCATTTTCATGGGAGCGCCCTGTTCGTGCAGCCCGATTTCCGTAAGGGGCTGCTGGCATTGCTGGACAATTGTGTACCCGGCATCACCGAGCTGATGGTGCACCCTGGGTATGCCGATGCGGAGACGGAGTCCTGGGATTCCTATGCGTCGGAGCGCGAGCGGGAGTTGGCAGCCCTGCTCGACCCGGCGGTTCTGGCGCGGCTATCCGCTGGTGATATCGATCTCACGACCTTCGAATCCGCCGCGCGGACCCCGAAGGAACCGTCCCGGGGCGGTGCCGTTCCGCACTTCTCGTTGATCATCCCCGCCTACAACGAGGCGGAGTACCTCCCCCGATTGCTCGATTCCGTGCAGGTCGCCCGCTGGCGGTACAGCGCCGATCCAGCCGCCGTGGAAGTGCTCGTGGTGGACAACATGTCCACCGACCGCACCAACGCGCTGGCCCGCGAGCGTGGTTGCCAGACCCTGACGGAACCCAGACGAGTCATCGCCGCGGTTCGCAACACCGGCGCTGCAGCAGCCAAGGGCGATGTTCTCGTCTTCGTCGACGCCGATTCCGAGCTCCATCCCGAGACCTTTACTCGAATCGACGCCGCGCTCGCTTCTGACAAGATCGTCGGAGGCGCTACGCGAATCACCATGGACCACTGGGGGGTGGGCATCGCCGTGAGTTTCGCCATCCTGTCGCTCGGGTCACGCGTGACCGGATGGGATACCGGAGCGGTCTTCTGCCGTCGGGAGAGTTTCGATGCGGCCGGGGGGTTCGATGAGCGATTGGTCTTTGCGGAAGACCTTGCGTTCATTCGGGCCCTTCGCAGAGTCGGCCGCGCCCGGGGGCAGCGATTCGTGCGACTGCGGCACGCCCGAGCCATCACCTCGGCCCGGAAGTTCGATCAATTCGGCAATTGGGGTTGGCCGATCGCCAACGCGAAGGTCCTCTGGCTCACCCTGGTGCATTCCCCCCGTGCCCGCCGGTTGGTCGAGCGACACTGGTACAAGGCGAGGGACTGAAATGGCGCTTGCCCTGCTGCTCGCCGCGGCCATCTCTGCCGACACCGGCCGGAGCTTCAAAGTAGCCGTCGCCCGCGGT
Source organism: Gemmatimonadota bacterium (assembly GCA_041482775.1). GTDB lineage: Bacteria > Gemmatimonadota > Gemmatimonadetes > Gemmatimonadales > GWC2-71-9 > JABFSM01. Next base: position 14,863 of record JBGPEJ010000030.1, read on the forward strand.
GAGTCCCTGCACGTGGCCGTGGTCGGCCGGGGAGAGCCTGTCGTCCTGATACCCGGATTCTTCGGCTCGACCTACGGCTTCCGGAAACTGGTGCCCCTCCTCGAAGAGGCCGGGTCCCAGCCGACGATCGTGGAGCCCCTGGGCACCGGCTGGTCTGGACGGCCACCCCACGCCGACTATTCATTCATCGCCCAGGCGGACCGGCTCGCCGCCGCGCTCGACTCGCTCGGTATTCGCCATGCGCTGGTGGTCGCGCACGCCGTGGGCGGTGCGATGGCGCTGCGTCTGGCCTATCTGCGCCCTGATCTGGTCGGGGCTCTGGTGTCACTGGAAGGCGGTCCGACCGAGCACGTTGCCACCGCGGAGTTCCGGCGGGCGGCGGCGTTCATGCCCTGGATCAAGCTCCTCGGAGGCATCAAGATCATGCGCCGAGTCGTGCGCCACACCTTGACGGCTTCCTCCGGCGACGGCTCCTGGATCACCGACAGTGTAGTGGCTTCCTATACGGCAGGGGCCGCGGCCGATCTCGACGGGACCCTGAAGAGCTACCTGGCGATGGCCGACGCGCGCGAGCGGGATCGTCTCGAGCCCCACCTCCGGGAGATTGTGTGCCCGGTCCGCCTGGTCCTGGGTGGCGCCCGGCACGATGGGGGGGTCGAGCGGCAGGAAGTGGCCGAGCTGCAGCGGCTGCTGCGCGCCTTCACGGTGGAGAACGTTCCCGGGGCAGGGCACTACCTCCAGGAGGAACGCCCCGATGCCATCATGCCGGTTCTGGAGCGGGCGCGGGCATCCGCCGGCATGCCGCCGCCGCGCAACGCGGCGCCCTGACCCGGTCCGCATGCGCGTCTCCCTCTTCCAGCACGCCGTGGCGCTCGGACTGGTCATTGCCGACATCATCCTGCGGGCGATTCGCACTCGCTGCCTGCTCCCGGTTCCCTTTTCCCGGGCCGTGACCATCAACACCTGCGGCGACGCGGTGGCCGCCGTGACACCGGGACGAGTGGGCGGGGATCCGGTTCGCTACCTTGGCTTTCGCCGGCTGGGGGCGCCGGGACCCGCGATTCTGGCGCTGTTCGGCATCGAGATCGCCGCCGATGCGGTGGTGCTCTGCGGCGTCGCGGTTCTGCTTGCCTTTGTATTCCGGCCCGCCGCGCAGGAGCTCCTCGCGGAGTCCGGACGCCTGGTGAAAACCCGCGGCTTCTGGCTTCTGATCGTGGCGATGGGCGCGCTGGTCGCCGGGAGCGTGGTGCTGACCCGCCGATGGATGCCGCGGGTCCTCGCGAGCCTGGCGGTTTCCCGGCGGGATGCCTGGCGGTGTGTTCGGGCCCAGCCGCCGGGAATTCTGGTGTTGACGATCGTCCTCACGCTGCTGAGCCTGCTCGCGCGGGGAGCGATCCTGCCTGCGCTCCTTGTCAGCTCCCCCCGGTTCGACCTGGGCACCGTGATTCTCGGCTCAGCGGTGCTGGTGTACGGTCAGTTGCTCGCCCCGACTCCGGCAGGGATTGGCGCGGTCGAGCTCGGCGCGGTCGTGAGCCTGGCCGGCCGTCTTCCGCTGGGGAACCTCCCGGCGCTCCTCCTGATCTGGCGCGCCTACACCCTCGTGCTCGGTGCGCTGGCCGGTGGGGTGCTCCTGCTGCGGGAGGGGCTGCCGGGGCGGCTCATCGGGGCGGTCCCGGAAGGCTGAGGTTCACAATCGCGCCGCGGCCGTCGTGAGCAACGAAGCCGCCGCAGAGGCGTGCGCACCCGCGGCCTTGCCCTCGTAAGAGACCACTATGCGCTGGCTCCCGTGGTCCCGCTGGCAGGCCACGGTGGAAGACACGCCGGACCCGGTGCCGATGGAGCACTTCACGCCGTTCACCGTCTTGTCCTCGTACTTCCATCCTTCGCGGCTGAAGTGCTGCTCTGCGTAGATGCGCCCGCTGAGCGTCGTGAGATCCTTGATGGCGAAGACCGCGACGACCACCAGCGGACGACCCAGTGCGTCGCTCCTCAACTCGTAGGAGCACGCGTCCATGAAGTGGGTATCCGCTTTGGTGGCGCTGCTGCGGCGGTCAGCCGGAATGCCGAACGCCTTGGTCACCTCCGCCGCCGTCAGCAGCGCACAGGGGTCGCCGGCGGGCGTCAATAGTCTCTCGGATACGCTGCCGCCCGGGTTCAACGCGACACTGGTCGCTATCAATGCTCGCCACATCGATCACCTCGTCGTCTTGTGAATGGAGGGCCGCTCGGGCTGGTCGACAGCGCGGGGCCGTGGGTCGTGGGGAAGCTGGGACCGGAAGTCGCTATTCGCCGAATATACCGCCACCGAGGAGGCGACGACTCCGGGGCTTGGTAGTCTCCAATGGCTGGGTAGCGATCCTTGCAGCGTGCAGGTAGTTGTGGTAGCCTCCCGGAGTCCTCATCGAAAGCCCTGACGATGCTGCGCCCGAAGCTGCAAGCCGCCCTCAACGACCAGATCAATGCGGAGCTTGGCTCGGCCTACACCTACCTGGCAATGGCCGCCTACTTCGAAGCCTCCAACCTTCCGGGCTCGTCCCTGTGGATGCGGCGGCAGTCCCGCGAGGAGGTGGGCCACGCGATGAAGATCTTCGACTTCGTGAACGATCGCGATGGCCGCGTGGTGCTGAAGTCGATTGCTCAACCACCGGCCAAGTTCTCCTCCCCGGTCCAAATCTGGGAGCTGGCGTTGAAGCAGGAACAGGGCGTGAGCGCCCGCATCCACGCGCTCTATGCGCTCGCCGCGGAGGAAAAAGACTACGCGACCCAGACGATGCTGCAGTGGTTTGTCGCCGAGCAGGTGGAGGAGGAGAAGACGGCGAGGACCATTCTCGAGCAGGCGAAGAAAATCGGTTCATCCAGCTCGGCGATCTACTTCCTGGACCGCCACCTGGGGAAGGAGGCGGAAGCAAAGGAATAGGGCACGGCACGGTCCCCGCCGTCAGGAGTAACGCCGAAGTACGAATCTGAGCAGGACCAGGACCAGGATAAGAACGAACGCGATCACGACACCGATCGCCACCTGGAGTTTCCGCCCCCGTCCGATGGCATCCTGCTGCGCCCGAACGGCCTCCTGCTGATTGCGCACCGCCTGCTGATGTGACTGGACCTGCTGCCGTAGCAGCTCCCGAATCTCCTCGAGCACTCCGATCAGGCGATCGTTCTCCATGACTCCTCGTGGGCATGGCGGTCTGGTGTCTGCCGGGCTGGTGCTTCCGCTGCTCCGGGAACCGTACCTCCCGCGGGCCTCCCCTGCAACGCCCGCACTCTGTCTAACGCTCCCCGTCCCGCCGCGAACTCGTTCCTCCGAGCTAGTGCCGAACTCACTCGTCCGATGGATTGTCGCTGTGTCGGCGGCAGCGCCTATTCCAGGGAGGCGAAGAATGAAGCCGTTACCTCCCCAGGGAAGGACCCCCAATGTCACGATTCCTCGTTGCGCTCGGCGCCGTTGGCGTGCTGGCCGCCGCCCCGTGCCCGGCCCAGTCGACCACGAAGCAGCCCCAGCCGGGCTTCAATCTGTTCACCGTGAGCCAGGATATCGAAATCGGGAGGCAGTCCGCCCTCGAGGCGGAGAAGCAGCTCCACCTGCTCAATGACCGCAACACCGATCGCTATCTCAACCGTATCGTGGCCCGGTTGGCCGCGTATGCCCCGGGGGCGAAGTATCCCTACCAGATCAAGGCGGTGAACGCTACCGAAGTCAACGCATTCGCCCTACCGGGCGGTCCGCTGTATGTCAATCGTGGGCTGCTCGAAACGGCTCGCAGCGAGGCCGAGCTGGCCGGAGTGCTCGCCCACGAGATGTCCCACGTGGCGCTTCGGCACGGGACCCATCAGGCGTCCAAAGCGTACCTGGCCCAGTCCGGACTCGGCATCCTGGGCGGGCTGCTCGGGAAGTCCGCCGGTACCACCAACATGGTGAATGCGATCGGCGGCGTGGGTCTGAATGTGTTGTTTCTCAAATACAGTCGCGACGACGAATACCAGGCCGACCAGGTGGGGGCGCAGGTCATGGCCAGCGCGGGTTATGATCCGCTGGCCATGGCCAGCCTGTTCGAGCTGCTGCGCAGCGAGCAGAGCCGCGACCCCGGCAAGGTGGAGCAGTTCCTGAGCGACCACCCGACGTCGGCCGACCGGGAAGCCCGGATCCGCCAGCAAGCGGCCTCGCTCGGCGCGGGACGCACTACGGTCCTGGGTGGCTTCGATGCGATGCGAAACGGGCTGCGCAGACTTCCTGGCGCGAGCTCGCAGCAAATCGTGGCCCAGCCCAACAACCCGCCGAGCTCGGACACGCCCGCCGGCGGTTCAGTGGTGTTGCAGGTGGATCCCCCGTCGTCCCGCTTCCTGCGCTTCGAGCACCCGACCGGCTTCTTCACGATCGACTATCCCGACAATTGGAGCGCGTATCCGTCGGGATTGGCAGTTTCCTTTGCGCCCGAGGGCGGGGTCATTACCCGGGGCGACGGGCGGCAGGTCATGCTCTACGGTGTCATCATCAACCATTACGCGCCGTTCGCGAGCGCGGTGGATCGCTGGCGCGCCGGGTTGCAGCGGAACTACGTGCCCTTCGAGGACCGGACCACGGCGGGTGCCCCGCTCCGGGATGCCACCGATGACCTGGTCGCCACCCTCCTGTCCTCCAACCCCTACCTGAGCGCCGAGGCCGGGGCCGCGCGGGCCGAGCAGATCGACGGGGCGCCGGGATTCGCGGTGCTGTTGTCGGGGCGGTCGCCGGTGACCGGAGAAGAGGAACGGGTGACGGTGCACACCCGCGGCCTGCCCGACGGCCACGTGATTTATGCCTTGTTCACCGTCCCGGGCCGGGACTACGACGCACTGCAGCCGACCTTCGCGCGGATGGCGCGCACCTTGTTCGTCAACGACGAGGCGGCGCACCGTATCGCGGCCGGTGGTAG
>JBGPEJ010000031.1:0-19339 GCA_041482775.1 Gemmatimonadota bacterium
AGCGCACGGACGAACGCCTTGACCTGCCGACGCTGGGCCGCGGCCAGCAGCGTGGTGTTGATCTTGGCGATGACCGCCTTGTGATCGGCAAGCGTGAACCCGACGAAGGCCTTGTCGAACGCCGCTCCGGTCAGCGTGTTGAGCTGCTCCATCTCCAACACATGTGCCCTCGCCATGGCCGAGTCGGCAGGTAGCAGTCGGGCGATGTGAAACTGCTTGGCGAGCCGGCCGCCGGTTGCCAGGGAGTGCTCATGCGCCTTCACCAACGTCGTGGCAAGGTCGCGCACCTCACTCGTGCTGGCCTTGGTCACCGCCAGCTTGGCCTCTTCGAGCTCGTTCGCATCCACGGCGCCGATGGTGCCGAGGACCGTGGCGTCGCCGGTGCGCCGGACAACCGGCGCATGGGGACGGGGGCTCAGCGGCGGGCCGGCGGCTGGAGCCTGTACCCCCAGCACCAGGGCGAGAATTCCACTCCACATGGCACACCTCACACGATTGGATGAGGGAGCAGCCCGCCCGGGGTCGATGGCTACTTGGCCGCGGCCACCGCGGGCGGTCCGTGGCACTTGCCGCCGCTGGGATCCCAGACGTTGCCGTTGACATCCAGGAAGGCGGCGCGGAACTCGCCCTTTCCGAGCGTCAGCTTGAGCACTCCGTAATACCCCTGGACCCGAGCCGCGGTGTTCGCGCCGGGACCGTTTCCGAAGCCGCGCAGGTCGCCACCGCCGGTGCCGACCACATACTCGGGGATCCCCTGGGCCGAATCGAGGCCCCCCGCTGGGTCTTGCGGGAGAAATCGTTCGTACTCGTGATCGTGCCCGTTGAGCACCAGGTCCACACCGCCATCGTAGAGGATCTGCCAGATCGGCCGCAGCAACAGGTCGCCACCATGCCAGCCCGAGCTGAAGCGCGGATGGTGCCAGTAGGCCACCGTGCAGAGCTTCTGGGTTCCCTTGAGTTCACTGCGCAGCCAGTCCTCCTGCGCCTGCCGATCGGCATCGGAGAAGGCTCCGATGATGATCTCGCTGTTGATCACGATGGCATGCCACTCGCCGACGTCGTAGCTGTAGTAGCCCTTCTTCGAGGAGCCGGCGCGGCTCCCGAAGTACTGATAATAGGGCGCGGCGCCGACGCTCTGGTGTTCGTGGTTGCCAGGCGCGGGGTGGATCTTCTTCATGATGCGCTTGTTGGAGTCGCCCCAGGTGGGCGCGAAGCAGAGCGCGAAGTTGCTCGCCGACCCGTCGGGGTAGGCGTTGTCGCCCAGGGTGAAGACTTCGTTACTCACTTTTGCCACGCTGTCGGCCCGCAGAACACTGTCGACCAGCCGGGCGGTCCGTTCCGCTCCGTTGGTGCCGCACACCGCGATATCTCCCACGCCGATCATGACCGAGGCGCCGGCCACCGCCACCTCCTCGGCGGAGGCGGTCGCGGGAGGCGGCGTGATCTCGACCCGCGGCTTGCACCCGAAGAGCGCCAGCGGAAGAGCAATGAGCGACCGGAACCGGAGAAGCGGCACTCTGGGTACCCTCGGTACTTGGTGATCGGTGACAATCGCGACTAGGTCTAGTAACTCATTCCGGTCCGGAGCCGCAGCTCGGCGGTCCCCAACAGTGCCGCGTCACCACCGGGCGGGCCGGGATCAGCCCGGTAAAATAGCTCGCCGCAGTGCCGGCGATAACCCCGAAGGCGGAGTTCACGGGATCCGCCGCTCGGTCTCCCGAGTCAGAGCCCAGACCCAGTCGGAGCCCGGCGCCGGGCAGAGTCCCTCAGGGCCAGCGGTACAGCGTGATGGCGGCCGGGCGGCGTACGGCCTCGTCGCTGATGATCAGGATGCTGTCCCGCGTAATGGCGACGCCTTCCGGCTGGTCGTGGCCACCGGGAAGCGGCCGGGAGAATACCACGCCACCCGCCGGGGTGATCTCGGCGATGGCCTTCTCCAGGGAGGAGAGCAGCACGTAGTTGCCGTTGAACGGATCGATGGTGATGTCCGAGGGGTGAAATGCCTTCCATCCGTTGGAGCCGATCATCGTTGCCAGCGGTACGGTCAGCAGGGAAAGGCGGGACCCCTGCGCGCCGTCGAGTTTCCAGCTATAAAGCACCACCGAGCCCTTCAGGTCCTTCCGGTAGACGTGCTTGCAGGCCAGCACCAGGGAGTTAATGGTCGGATCGTAGGCCACCGCTTCGAATTCGCACTCCCGCCCCAGATGGGTGTCATGCTTGGTGTAGTCGACCCGCTCTCCGTCGGCACCCTCCCGGAACTCGTAGAGATCGCCGTTGCTGGCCAGCAGGAAGAACACGTCATTGGCGATGGTGATGGCTTCGAAATCGGCGCGGACCGTGGGGTCGCCCAGCATGAATTGCTTGAGAATGACGCCGCGGCGGAAGTCGATTTCCGATACCCGGGCCCGCTCGTCGTCGTGGGCAAACAGCCGTTGATCCCGGGTCAGGACCAGGCCGGAGATCTCCCGCAGGGTGAATGGCATGACCCAGCTGGCGATCGGATTTGAACGGTCCCCGCTGGAATCGGGATGGGCCAGGACGTCGGCCAGGTGGGCGGCACGTCGGGCAAGTTCGCCGCTGTCGGCCTGGGTGGCGTTCTGTTCCGGGGCCGGCCGACAGGCGGCGGTGAGGAGCAGGGCGCCCAGCGCGGCGGCGGCCCCGACACCGGTCATTTCGCCTTCTCTTCCTTCCGTTCGGTCAGCGTCACGTCCAGCTCCGCGTCGGCGCTCATGACCGAGCCCTGGGCCTTGGCGCGAATGGCGGTCAGCAGATCATCGCGACTGGTGGATTTCCGCAGCTTCACCAGGTAGTACAGTTCGGACGGCTTGGCGGTGTTGGTCACCACTTCGTCGAGCCGCCAGCGGCCCACAATCTCGTCCAGTGCCGCGCCGATCCGGTCCTGGGCCTCGCTGAGCTGTTCGGTCGTGACCGAGAGAATCGCATTGAACCGCGGTTTCTTGCCCTGGCGCCCAAGGGTCCGGCGAACCCGGTCAAACCGCTGCGACAGCGCGAGGGCCTGCCGCTGGTCCAGGGCCAGCACCAGGTCGCGATCGGGAACCCTGCCGTTGGTGCCCTGTTGCGCCAGCTGGGTCAGCGGCCCCACCCACTGAGACGTGGCGGTCGGCTGCAGAGCGTTGCGGCCGAAGTCGTAGCGCCAGGTGAGAATCAGCAGGAAGTTGAAGAGAACCGATACCAGCGCCGCGACGATGAGGGTTTCGACTCCCGCCGCAAATCCCACCGCGATGGCCAGGAAAATGAAGAACACATCGCGCGCATCGCGGAGCGTGGTCCGGAATCGCACCGCCGCCACCACACCGGCGAGGCTGAACGCGAGGGCAAGGCTGTTCTGAACGATGAGGACCACTCCCGCCACTACCAGCGGCAGGAAGAGCAGGGTCTGCGCCACCGACTGGTTGTGCAGCTGGGTGGTCCGGGTCGACATGTAGACCCAGGAAACCGGGAGCATCAGAAACAGGGTGCCCAGCAGAATGATCGTGGTCCGCAGCGCCAGCTCGAGCCGCGGGGAGAGATTGGTGACCGGGGCGGCCGCCCGATCCGCGGTCCGGCCATCCTGGAGGACCTGAGGCGTCTGGATGAGCTCGCTGGCGATCCGGCCTCCAAACACCCGATCCACCTCCGGAACGAACCGCACCAGGGCGGCGGAGAGTCCGGCCAGCACGAGGTAGTAGACCAGGAGCCGCCGCACCGGGCGGTCGGAGCCCAGTGTGAGAACGTCGATCATTCGTTTCAAGAAATCCATGTGCCACCATCCCATCGGTACGGCGTACTCCTCGGAAATCCACTGCCGGACTCGCCAGATGGGATCTGGTGAAGTGGTCGTGGCAGCAGGCTGCGGCTCTCGAGGTCCGATCTACGGCCGGAAACTCCGACCTAGAACGGAAATCCGAACCCGGCGACTACCCGGCTTCCCTCCTTGTCCTTGGTCGGCTTGCCCATCCCGACGAACAGGACGTTGTCCCGATTGAGGAATGACATCCAGATTCCACCTCCGACCGCGCTGTGCATTCGGTCGGAAGTTTCTCCCCTGACGTAGACTCGACCGGCATCGCCGAAGGCGAAGATGCCCTGCTGCCCTGGAATGATAACCGTGAGCCGGCTGATCGGCACTCGGAGCTCCGCCGAGCCATAGATCGCGGCATCGCCGGCGAAGCGGTCGGGGCGATAACCGCGCAGGGTCCGTGTTCCACCGAGACGCGCGGTTTGAAAGAAGGGAACGCTCCCGAACGTCTTGATGCCGCCCGCCATCAGATTGAGCGAGGGCCGCCAGGAGCCTTGCGGGGCGAGCGCGATGGATCCCTCCCCCTCCAGTCGGGCGATGGCCTCCTTGAGGTCGAGCGCCTTCGGGAAGGCGCTGGCCTTGAGCGAGAGAAACGCCCCCTTGGTGGCAAACCCCGGGTGGTCGCGGCCATCCACTCGGAGCTCGCTCGACACGCCGGTCATGGCGAACTGCCCGACGCCGTAGGGTCGATCACCCGCGATGAATCGAGCGCTGTTGGGCTTCTTTCGAAGGGCCGTTTGCGACCAGTGCACCTCGGGGCCGATGCTGAACCAGTTCCTCGAACCGAACCGCGTACCGATCCGCAAGCCCAGCCGCATCTGGCTCTGATTCACCTTGTAGAAATCGGTCGAGCCGGTCTGCGGCGTCTCATTCCCCAGGCCGTACCAGCGCAGGGTCTCGATCCCGCTCACCAGTGCGTCCAGCCGCCAGAACCCGTTGGAGTTTTCGAACTGGTGGGTGAGCGCGTCGATGAAACGGAAATCCTGCTTGCCGGTCGCGTACTCGAACCGGTAGTCGAGGCGGGTGCCATAGGGGACCCTGCGGAACCGGTAGAACTCGGTGTAGCCGCCGTAATCCAGCAATGCACCCAGGTCGGTGCCGTAGGATCCGGTCAGCCGGGTGAACGTCCGCCTCCCCCAGTCACGTGGCGGCAGCGCCTTGGGATCAGTGCTGTCGGCTCGCCACTCCCAGGCCTTTCGGTTGATGCCGGCGCCCTCCGCGCGATTGGTTCCCCGGTCGTCGTACAGATGAACGCCGCCGCCCCGGGTAACCGTGAACTGGTCATCGCCGCCGCCGCCGATGGCCCGCACCGTGGGCGAGCTCCCGCCGGCGCCGTTGATCGTGAATCGATCGTCGCCCCCATGGAGGTAGACCCGGACCTCCGAAGTTTCGTTCGGCTTGAAGGTGCGGCGGAAGAATTCGTGTCCGGCATGGACCAGGGTGACCGTGGTGGTGCCGTCGGCGTTCCGAACCACCGTCGCACTGTCGCTCTTGTCACTGCCGGAGACGTCAACATCCTGGGCCAGCAGCCGGTAGTACCGGTCGACCATCTGGTCGATGTGATCCCGGCGGGCGCGAAGAGCGCTCTCCATGCGTGCAGCATCGAGGCGTCGGTACTCGGCGGGAAGCTGGCGCACGGCGTTCGCGATCACCTGATCGGACAGCCGGCCCTTGAGCACGACGGCGACCGAATCCCACACCGGCCGTTCCAGGCCGGACAGGAAGCGGCGGTCGAGATCGCGTCCGTTCCAGGTGGCGCCGGAGATCCCGCCGTACGTGGGGCCGAAATCGAGGAGCTGGGAGGCGGTGCGCCGGGCATAGCCCGGAATGATGCCGTCGAACCGGACAAACGCCTGATCGCGATCCCGGGGAATCGGCAGCCACCGCTCCCCGCCGGCGCCACCGACCCGGGCCCAGCGCCACTGATCGCGGTGCCGGTCCCAGTCCCCGAGAAAGACGTCGGTGAGCCGGGCCAGCAGAAAGGCGCGCGCATCCACCGGGACCGCCGGATGCTCGTTGACTTGCTTGTAGAGATCGTCCCACCCGACGATTTCGCTCGCGCCGGGAAAGGTGGTTCCACCGGCCGCCAGGTCGGCCGGGCGCTCCTCGATGGTGCCCAGCAGTCCCCCAAAATCCTTGCGGAACTCGCCCAGGGCCGGATCGTCGGGCATGTGGACCAGGATCGGCCTGGTATGCAGCACCCCGATGGAGTCGAGCAGAGCGGACACCACCACTGGACCGGCGGGATGGCCGGCGCTCATCTGGTCCTGCAGGATTCGGTCGGCGACGGTCCCCCTGAGCTCCAAGGGAAGGATGACGCTGGGATCCTTGGTGACCGAGCGGAACTGGTACTCCCGGCCATCGGCGCCCTGCAGGCGCAGTGACTTGGTCTGCTGCCCCCCGCCGCGCTGGGTCGGTTTGAGCCCACCCGCAAAATTCGCGAGGTTGAGGACCGGCACCCGGATTGCCGTGGTCCAGAGCGACCGATAGTGGGTGCCGAAGAAGAGCCGGTGGAGCCCGCCGGCGCGGTATGCGGCGCGGGGCACTACCGTCACCGATTCCGCCGGGGCATAGGCCTGCGCCCACGCGGGGGCGATATGGCAGAAGGCCAGCAGGCCGGCGAGTGCCGCGGCGCTCGGACGGAACAGCAGGGTTCGCATGCGGTCTCCCGTTCAGTGGATCCGCGCGCCGAGGACGCTCGGGGCGCAGCGCTCGATCAGCGCATCCTCGAGCATGGTCGGTTCGGACCGTTTGCCCATCCGGATCAGGTACTTGAGCACGCCCTTTCCCTTCTTGGTGGCTTCGATTTCGGCAAGCTGAAACCGCCGAACCTCCGAGCCGAGGACCGCCTCCACCGCGAGCCGGGACTTGTTGGCGTCGGCAGTCCGGACCAGCAGAACCGCGTTGAAGTCCTTGCCCTTCCTCGGCTCCGCCGGGGCCGCGCCGACCAGTAGCCGGCGCGGATCATTGCCCAGCGCGCAGGTGCCATAGTTCATCCGTTCCATCGCCAGGACGATGAAATTGAAGATCGCGGAAAGCACCAGCGCCGCCGTCAGCGCATCCACTCCGGCCGCCAGGCCCACACCGATGGCCAGAAACACGTACAGGCTGTCCCGGGTTTCCGGCAAGGTGTTGCGGAACCGCACCGCGCCCACCACCCCGGCAAGACTGAACGCCAGCGCCACGCTGTTCCGGGCGATGATGATCACGCCGGCCACCGCCACCGCGAGGATGATAAACGTCTGGACCACCTGCTGGTCGAACCCCTTCTTCTGCCGGGTGGCCATGTACACCCACGAGCTGGGCAACATGAGCAGGAAGGCGCCGATCATCGAAAGCGCCATCGAGAGGCTGATGTTCCAGACGAACCACGGGCTGGAGGTGGCGTCGCTGAACCCCTTGGCCTGCCCGAGTTCGGCGAGGCGCTTGCCCGAAATCATTTCGGCCGCGCCGGGAACAAAGCGGACCACAGCGGTGCCGATCAGCAGCACAGCGGTGTAATAGATGAGCAGGGTGATGACGGGCTTCTCGGCGGGATAGGTAAATCGGTCCACCAGCTGGCGAACGGTGTGGCTGTACACCGCATGACCGAATCCGCTCGGGTTGTTGACCTTGGGCACGGCCCCGGGCAGCTCGCTGGATTTCATCGACGGACACCTCGGCCACAGGCGGAGAGGAGGCGGATGGGCCCGCTGAAAGGCGGGAGATCGGACCTAGACTTACGGCAACCACTTCGCAGACGGAAGGGGGCCGGATGGTCCTGTGTTTTGCCCGACCCAACGGGACGTCTCCGATCTGCGTAATTGTCCGGAAGTCACCCTTACTCTGGAGAACGTATGTCCGTACGAATTCTGACCGTGGCCACCCTCCTGGCCAGCGCGGCCCTTTCCCCCTTGGCGGCGCAGGCGAAGCCCAGCTTCGCCGGGAGCTGGAAGGTGAACACCGAAAAGAGCGACCCCATGGGTGGCGGTATGGGGGGCGGGGGCGGCGGCGGGGGGGGCGGCATGGGCGGGATGATGGGCTCCATGGTCACTACCATCACCCAGACCGACACAAAGCTGGTTCTCGAGACCAAGATGGGCGAAAACACCCGGACCTCGACCTACAATCTCGACGGCACCGAGAGCACCAACACCACGCCGCGCGGTGAGTCGAAGAGCAAGGTCCACTGGGACGGCGCCTCCCTGGTGATCGAAACCACCAGCAGCTTCAATGGCCCCAACGGCGCCATGACGACCACCTCCAAAGAGGTGCGGACGTTGAGCCCCGACGCCAAGATCATGACCGTGGTACGAACCAGCCAGGGTCCCAACGGTGAGACCACGCGGAAAACGGTCTACGACAAGCAGTAATTCCTCGACCCCAAGCATCGAAACGACCAAGTGCCGGCGATGACGCCGGCCCTTGGGTCGTTTGGAGCTCGTGTGCAGAGCCACTGGTCGGATTTGAACCGACGACCGCTCGATTACGAATCGAGAGCTCTACCCCTGAGCTACAGTGGCGTAAGTGGTCCTGAATGCCCTGGCGCGGATTCGAACCGCGACGCCTTACGGCACTACCCCCTCAAGATAGCGTGTCTACCAGTTTCACCACCAGGGCGCGGGCAAGAGTATAGCGGGAAAGAAGTTATGGGTCAACGTCGCGCGATCGGATTTTTTCAGCGTTCTCAACGATCGGGCCCGAAAGAGCGTATCTTCTTCGCGTCCGGCAGCAGCCGCCCGCCACCTCCAGCCGTCGAGCACCACATGACCCGTCTCCACCGTCCCGGTGGGAGCCCCTTCGCCGCATTGCTCTGCCTCCTCGCGGCCCCCACGCTCCTCCCCGGCCAGATTCCCACCGCCAAAGTCGATTCCGCTCTCATCGCCGGCCTCCGCTGGCGCAACATCGGCCCGGCCAACATGGGCGGTCGGGTGAGCGACGTCGCCGGGCTCCCCAGTCCCTCGCGGACCTTCTACGTCGCCGCCGCGACCGGGGGCGTATGGAAGACCATCAACGCGGGGACCACATTCCGCCTGGTGTTCGGCGGGAGGGGCGATGAGGGCGTGGTCTCGATGGGAATGCTGGCCATCGCGCCGTCGGACAGCAACCAGGTCTGGATCGGCACCGGTGAGCCGAACTCGCGCAATTCACTCTCCCCCGGCCGCGGGGTATTCAAGAGCACCGACGGCGGGAACACCTGGAAGCCGATGGGGCTGGAGCAGACCCAGGCCATCGGGCGCATCGTGGTGCATCCCGCCAATCCGGACATCGTGTACGTGGCCGCCCTTGGCGCCATCTGGAACGCCAATCCCGAACGGGGCCTTTATCGGACCACCGACGGCGGCCAGAGCTGGAAGCTGATCAAGTTCATCAGCGACAAGGCCGGATTTGTCGACCTGGCAATGGATCCCTCCAACCCCAAAGTGCTGCTCGCCTCCAGCTGGGAGCGGGTCCGCGGGCCCTACTTCCTGAGGAGCGGCGGTCCGGGGAGCGCGCTCTGGAAGTCGACCGACGGCGGCGACACCTGGGTCGAAATCAAGGGAAACGGGTTCCCAGAAACGACCAAGGGACGCATCGGCATCGCCTTCGCACCCAGCAATCCCCAGATCATCTACACCATGGTTGAGGCGGACACCGCCCCGAATCCCAAGCCGGCCAAGGACGCCAAGCGGCAGGAAATGCCCAGCGGGCTCTACCGCTCGAACGATGGAGGGCAGACCTGGGCCAAGATGGCCCCGCAAAACGTCCGACCCTTCTACTACTCACAGGTCCGGGTTGATCCCAGGGACCCCGAACGGGTGTATTTCACCTCGACGCCCAGGCTCTTTTCCACCGACGGGGGCAAGACCGTCCGCGCCGGGGACCAGGGCGTCCACGTGGACACCCATGCCCAGTGGATCGACCCCGCCGACCCCAATCACATGGTGGAGGGAAACGACGGGGGCGCCTGGCAGACCTGGGACCGGGGCGGCACCTGGATCTACCTGAACCAGATTCCGATCGGCCAGCCGTACAACCTGAGTTTCGAGTAGGGCGTGCCCTACCGGATCTGCGGCGGCTTCCAGGACAACGGATCCTGGTGCGGCCCCAGCCGGCGGCGAAGCGCGATCACCAACACCAACTGGTACAATGTCGGCGGCGGAGACGGCTTCCACACCGCCCAGGACCCGTCCGATCCCGGCATCGTGTACTCGGAATCCCAGGGCGGAAACATCGGGCGGGTCAATCTCGCGACCGGTGAGCGCACCGGACTCGCCAAGCCCACCTGGCGCTCGCAATACCTCCGCTGGCAGGACTCGATCCTGCTGGTGCGGGGAGATACCGCCGTCCCCGAAACCAAGGACATGAAGGCGCGGCTCGCCGAGCTCCGGGCCCGGGCCACCAGGGACTCGCTCGATCTCCAGCTCCGGTGGAACTGGAACACCCCGTTCTTTCTCTCGGCCCACAATCCGTCGGTGTTCTACGCCGGATCCAATCGGGTGATGAAGTCGCTCAAGCGGGGCGACGAGATGTTCCCGATTTCGCCGGACCTTTCCACCAACGACACCATGAAGGTCCGGATCAGCACTCGCACCACCGGCGGCATCACCGTGGATGCCACCGGCGCCGAGACCTATGGCACCATCGTCTCGCTGGCCGAGTCCCCGATCCGGCCCGGTATGCTCTATGCCGGCACCGACGACGGCAACGTCTGGACCAGCCGGAACGACGGTGGCAGCTGGGACAACCTGACCGGACGCTTCCCTGGCGTCCCCAAGGGCACCTACGTGAGCCGGATCGAGCCCTCGTCCGCAGATTCGGCCACCTTCTACATCAGCTTCGACAATCACCGGAACGGCGATTTCACCCCCTACGTCTACACCACCAACGATTATGGGAAGACCTTCCGCTCTGTCGTGAACAACCTGCCGAGCGGCGGCCTCGACTATGTGCATGTGATCCGTGAGGATCCCTACAATCCCAACCTGTTGTTCCTGGGCAGCGAAGTGGGGGCGTACGTTTCCACCGACAAGGGCGCGTCCTGGCGGAAATTCACGACCAACTTCCCCACCGTGCCGGTCCACGACCTGAAAATCCACCCGCGCGACCGCGAGCTGATCGCGGCGACCCACGGCCGGTCGTTCTGGGTGGTGGATGTGGCTCCACTGGAACAGCTCAATGACGCGGTGCTGGCCGCGTCGGTGCACCTCTTCCAGCCCAAGACCGCCTTTGAATTCAACTCCAGCCCGGACGATGGGCTCGGGGGCGGAGGCGGCGGCGGTGGGCATATGCGGTTCCAGTCGAACTCGCCGCCCTACGGCGCCGAGATTCTCTACCGGGTTGCTGCGGGAGTTCCCGGCGGGCGCGCCCGGGTCTCGATTGTGGACGCGCTGGGCGACACCCTGCGGACCCTCCCCGCATCCGCCGGGCCGGGCCTCAATCGGGTGTACTGGCCCTTCCAGGGCCGCGCTCCGGTCCGGCCGGCCCTCTCGCCCGCCCAGCGGCGGGACAGCCTCGTCACGGTCCGGCGCATCGACAAGACCATCGATTCGCTGATCGCCTCCGGCGTTGGCACCAAGGCGGGATTCGACTCGGTGAAGACGACCCTCCTGGGCGGCGGAGGCCTCCCGGGGTTTGGCGGCGGTGGCGGGTTCGGTGGTGGCCCGGCAGGACCGCCCGGACTCCCGCCCTACCTGGCCCGGCCGGCGGAAGGCGCGGTACAGCGCGCGGCGACCGGCGGTGGTGGGGGAGGGGGAGGTGGCGGCGGGGGCGGCGGCGGCCGTGCGGCGGCGGCCGCAGCGGCAGCGGCGGCCCCAGCCGCTGGAGAAGGCGGTGCAGGTGGCGGTGGTGGCTTCGGTGGCGACACCCCCCTGGGCCAGCTCATCCAGGCGTTGGGCGGCTTCCAGGCGATTCAGGCGCTGACCGGTGGAGGCGGCGGGGGTGGCGGTGGCGGGTTCGGCGGTGGTGGCGCGCCGCAGGTCGAGCCGGGGGACTACCTCATCGTCCTGGAGATCAACGGCCAGAAATACACTAGGAAGGTCCGGGTGGAGAGGGCCAGCGGGATCTGGTAACACCTGCTTCGGTCCGTTCAACAAACAGCCCTCCGACGCAGGCGCGTCGGAGGGCTGCTTGCTTCGGGGGAGAACCAGCGATCGGTCGGGGGGACCGATCCCCACCTCACCTTCCGGGCTGGAACGTCAACCCGACCCCGAGATTGATCACCCGCTCATGGAGATTCCCGAGGTTGTCGGGATCGCCGCCGCCGGGCGAGGAATGATGATTCATCACGCTCACGAAGGGCGAGAGGAAGAAGTTCCGGGCCAGCTTGAGCTCGTAGCCGGCCCCGTAGAGGTAGGCGAATCCCACCTCTCCACTGCTGATGCCGCCACTGACGTCCGACCCGCTCCGGCTGATCCCCAGACCACCCTTGATGAAGAGCCCGAGATCTCGGACCGGGTAGACCTGTCCGGTGAGCAGCCCCCCGACCAGCGACTCGGTCACGTTGAAGCCGTTCGGATCCCTGAATTCGTTGACCCAGGCGTTGATCTCGCCGCCGAGACGCAGGTGCGGATTGACCGTCCCGCCGACGGCGAAGAAGAAGGAAGGCTTGTAGAGATCGCTCGGACGGGCGTAGCCGCCCGGCAGGTTCGAGTAACTGTAGTTCTCGGCCCCCGCGGCCAGACCGAAGGAAAGCCACGCCCCATGACGCTCATTCTCCGGAGAGATGTCCACCAGCCCGCGGCGCCGCTGGGCAAGAGCGTCGGAAGCCGGGACCAGCACGAGGACAGCCGCGAATGCCGAGAGAAGCTTGGTCGTGTTGCGCATGCGCACCCTCACGGATGGCGGGATTGAATTCTCGCCGTCCCCAGGACGGACGATGCCGGTTCCCTGAGCAAGGGGTGGGCCGGACGGCGGCCGCGGAACTATCTTCTTGCCTGGAAACTACTTACCCGCGCCCCTCGGGCAGCGCACCCGGCGCCCCGGTGTCCGCGGAAGCAGACAGCAGGATGGTCCGGTGCGTCGCATCGTCCTTTTCAGCTTGACCTTGGCCATAGGGCTGCTCTGTTCCGGATTGGGGACCTGGCAGATCCGCCGGTTGGCGGCCCGGCGGGCGGCCAACCGTCAGGCGCTGGCCGGCAGAGATCTGGAGCCGCTGACCGGGGATTCGGTCCGGGCCCCGCATCTGGTTCCCTATCGGCGGGCAAGCCTCTTCGGCGCGCCCGATGAGAGACGGGAGTTTCTCCTTCGAAATCGCCTGGTGCGTGGCGTGCCAGCGATCCTCGTCGTGACTCCGCTCCGCCTGCC
Organism: Gemmatimonadota bacterium; assembly: GCA_041482775.1. Lineage (GTDB taxonomy): Bacteria > Gemmatimonadota > Gemmatimonadetes > Gemmatimonadales > GWC2-71-9 > JABFSM01. Next base: position 13,064 of record JBGPEJ010000031.1, read on the forward strand.
GGGAACCGACACGGCGGTACTGGTCAACCGCGGGTACGTGCCTTCGCTGAACGCCGTCGACCCCGGAAGCGCAACCTGGTCGGAAGCCGGGCGGCGCCGGTTTTCCGGCATCCTCCTGCCCACCCCGGACCGGGGTGATGGCGCCCCGCTGTCTCATGCCGGCCAGGAAACCTGGCGCGCCCTCGACCTCCGCGGCATGGGCGCCCGCCTCCCTTACCCCATCGCCGCGGTGTATCTGCTCGCAGAGCCCGATTCCTCCGAAGGCGATACCCACACCGTGCGCGGCCGGGTCTACCCTTTCCGGGCCGAGCCTCCCCCGCTGGATGAGGGCCCCCACCTGATGTACGCGGTTCAGTGGTTCGGTATCGCGGCCGCCGTGGTAGCGTTCGGCGTGCTATTCATCTGGAGGCGACCGGTACCAATTCGCGAATGACCCCATTCAACGCCCCGGCGTGGCGCGGCGTACTCCCCATCAGTCCCTCGACTCCGGGTGCCGCGTGAATCATCGGTCTTCGGTCGTGGTCGCCATCGCGGCGCTGGGCCTGACCGCCGGTGCCTCAGCGCAGGATCCCTTCGAAATCCAGGTCTACGAGTACGCCACGGTGCCCCGAGGGAAGTGGGATCTCGAGACTCATCTCAATTACACCGTCAGTGGCACCAGGGTCTTCGACGGACCGGTTGCTCCCACCCAGGGACAATTCCACCTGGCATTCGAATTCACCCGGGGCATCACCCGGCATTTCGAGATGGCGGGCTACGCCCTCTTTGCCCGTCGCACCGGACACAGCGTCGATTTCGTCGGATGGCGGCTGCGGCCCCGGGTCAGCCTTCCCGAGCGGTGGCTCCCGGTCAAGGTCAGCCTGAGCGCTGAGGTCGGGTTCCCCCGCAGGCGGTACGAGGACGAGGACATCACCCTCGAGCTCCGGCCGGTTCTCGAACGGCAATTCGGTCGCGTGGCGGTCGACGTCAATCCAGTGTTCGGCCGCTCGCTCCGAGGCCCGGGGGCCAGCGCGGGGTGGGAATTCGAGCCGGGAGGCAGGCTGGGTGTGACGGTGAATCCCAAGCTCGACCTGAGCCTCGAGTACTACGGCGCTTTCGGGCCGGTCAAGGACTTCCTTCCCGCGGCCGAGCAGGTGCACCAGATCTTCGGTGGCGGCGACATCAACTTCAGCGACGCCGTGGTGCTCAATCTGGGGGTCGGCCTCGCGGCCACGGGGGCGGGCAATCAGACCGTGTACAAGGCCCGTCTGGGCTGGATCTTCTGAGCGGTTCAGGCCTTCCGGCGTTGGTACGCGTTGATCTGCCAGAGGCCGGGGTGCTTCTTGAACTCCGGGCAGATGCCCCGATCGAACTCGTAGGGTCCTCCGGTCTCCGCATCCACCCAGGGGAAGCCGCGGCAGACCGCCGGATAGTAGGGCTGCGCGTAGATCGCGCAGGTGTTGTTGAAGAGGAAAACGCAGCGCCCCTTCGCCACCCGAGTCCGCCAATCACCTCGGCGGTCGCGGTACACTTTGTCCCTCCCGTGTTGCTCGATGATCGCGGCACCCTCCTCGTCGGTGAGGGTGGTCCCGTGCGCGCAGCACGCCGAATGGTGCGGGCAGGGGTAGCAGGGAAGCGCCGGGAACGGGGAGTGTTGCATGCCTCAAGAATAGCGCGCGAGCCCTGGCGTCCGCACCGGAGCGGGCCTACGTTCTCTGCTCACCCGATCCGGCGCCCTTAGCTCAATTGGATAGAGCATCAGACTTCGGATCTGAGGGTTGGGGGTTCGAGTCCCTCAGGGCGCACTGATGACCACCCGCCGCTACTACACCGATGCCTACACCCGAGAGTTCCCGGCGCGGGTCCTCGACACCCCGCGGGTCGGTGATCGCCCCGCCGCCATCCTGGACCAGACGTTCTTCTACCCCACCTCCGGCGGCCAGCCCCACGACACCGGCCGGCTCGGAGCCGCGGCGGTGGTCGACGTGGCGGTTCGGGAGGCGGATGGCGCGGTGCTTCACCTCCTCGACGCGCCGCTCGACGCGGGTCCCGTTGAAGGACGGATCGACTGGTCCCGCCGATTCGATCACATGCAACAACACACCGGCCAGCACATACTTTCGCAGGCCTTTCTCCGGATCGCCGGCGCCCCGACCATCGGCTTCCATCTCGGCGCCGACGCCGTGTCGATCGATCTCGGCATCGCCGAGCTCGGCGACGCCGGCGCGGCTAATGCGGAATCCCTCGCGAATGACATCGTGACCCGGAACGCCGCCGTCCGCGCGTGGTTCCCGTCGGTGGATGAGCTGGCCACCCTCAGCCTCCGGAAGACGCCGGAGGTCGCCGGACCCCTCCGCCTCGTGGCGGTGGGAGACTTCGACATATCGGCGTGCGGAGGCACCCATGTCGCCGCGACGGGCGAGATCGGGCTGATCTCGATCCTGCGCGCCGAGCGGATGAAACGGGGCATCCGGATCGAGTTTCTCTGTGGTGGGCGCGCTCGGGCCGACTATGCCCGCAAGCACCGCGTCGTGCGTGAGCTCGCATCCTCCCTCACCTGCGCACCGCTCGAGCTCCCGGCCTCGGTATCCCACCTGCAGGGCGCCCTGCTGGAAACCCGGCGGGAGCTCGCCACGCTCAAGGAGCGGGAGCTCGACGCGGAGGCGGCGGGGCGACTCGCCGAGGCGCCGGCGCGGGGCGACCTCCGGATCGTTCGCGCCGCCTGGGAGGGACGGCCCATCGATGAGGTGAAGGGCCTGGCACTTCGGCTCACGGCCATCCCGTCGACGGTGGTGCTGTTCGGCGTCGCGGGAAAGAACTGCCAGATTCTCGTCGGCCGCTCCGAAGCGGTGGCCATCGATTTGAAGCCGTGCTTCGAGCGGGTGTTGAGCCGGCTGGGCGGCGGGCGTGGCGGTGGAGCCCGCGTACTCCAGGGCGCTGCCGGGACGGCCGACCTGGCCACGCTCGAGGCCGCGCTGCGTCAGGCGGAGGCCGAGATCGCGGGGTCCGGCCCATGATGCGGCGAGATCTGGGCTGGGCGCTGTTCGCCGCGGCGGCGGCCACAGCGGCCGCTCTGCTGCTCGATCCCTGGGCCTGGCATCACCTGAGAATGCCAGCCGTGTATGACCGGGACTGGGGCCGCCTCTTTCGGGTCTTCGGCACGCTGTACTTCTGGGGCCCCCTGGCGATCGCGGTCTGGCTCGAAGGAAGGCCCCGCGCCGGGCTCCTGGTGCTCGGGCCGCTCCTGGCCGGGGGCGCGGCGGAGCTCATCAAGATCCTGGTCCGACGGGAGCGTCCGGCGTTGCACGACGGCGGATACGTCTTTCGCGCCTTTGCCGATCGGCCCTTCGACACCCACGACATCGGCTTTCCCAGCAGCCACGTGATGGTCGCCTTCGCGGGAGCCGCGGTATTGGCTCGGCTCTTTCCCCGCACCGCCCCGGTGGCCTACCTCGTGGCCGCCGGGTGCGGTCTCAGCCGAGTTTTCGCTCAGGCTCATTTCGCCAGTGATGTGATGGCCGGCGGCATTGCCGGGTGGGCGGTTGCGGCCATGCTCTGGCGCCGGGTGGATCGTTCACCTGATACTTCCCGTCATGCGACCATCTGACGCTGCCCCAGGCCTGATCCTGCTCGCCGTCCTGGCGGGAGGATGCAGGGCCGGCCAGCCGCCGGCCCGACCCGAGGACCTGCGGGGACCTCGCCTGGTCCACGCGGTGCCGCGCCCCGCATTCATCCTGCAGCATGGCGATGGTACCGCGTACGATTTTCGGGCCGAGACCGCCGGGCGGCTCACTTTTCTCTTCTTCGGATACACCAATTGCCCGGACGTATGCCCGCTCCACATGGCGAACCTCGCATTCTCCCTGCACCAGCTTCCCGCGGATGCCCGCGCCGGCATCCGGGTGGTGTTCGTGACGACCGATCCGGAGCGGGACACGCCGGAGCGCCTGCGGAGCTGGCTGGCCCAATTCGATTCGAGTTTCGTTGGGGTTTCCGGGTCCGCCGCTGCAATCGGGGCGGCGCTGGGCTCCCTCGGAATGCCGCCGGCCGTTCGCGAAGGCGAGTTGCCGAACGGCGGCGGGTATGGGATGACGCACGGCGCTCAACTCTGGGCCTTCACCCCCGACGACTCGGCCCACGTCATCTACCCGTGGGGCGTGAAGCGAGAGGACCTCGCTTCCGACGTATCGAAACTGGCTCGAATCTGGCCAGCCCGTTAGCGGAATCCCCCTCATTATCTTTCCGGCATGACCCAGACCACTCGAATCGCAGCCATTCCCGCGCTCGCGGTCGCCTTCCTTCTGGTGACCGGCTTCGTGCACAATCATCTGGTGAAGAGCTCGCCCACCGCGGACGAGAAGCTCCCGGCATCGCCGCCGAGCATCCGCCTCTGGTTCAACGAGCGCCCCGAGGCTCCGTTCACCAGCGTCACCATCCTGCGCGCCGACAGCACCAAGGTGGCCACCATCAAGGCGGTGGCCACGGATGATTCCATGGCGGTTGCGGCACCGATTGCCGCACCGCTGGGGGCGGGCTCGTACATCATCAACTGGCGCACCGCGAGCCGCGACGGCCACGCGATCCGCGGCAGCTTCGGGTTCTCCATCGCTCCGTGAATCAAGCGTACACCCTCCTCGACGCGGCCTATGCGGCGGCGCGATGGGGGTGGTACTTGGCGGCGTTTCTCGTCCTCGGCGCGGGCAGCTACGCGCCGTTCTTGTTTCAGGCGCGGACCGGCCTCCACCATACCGACCCGGAGCTGTCCCGCAGCCTGACCCGGCGCGCAGCCAGAATCGGTATTGCCGCCGCCGCAACGCTGCTGGCCTTCACTCTCCTACGCCTCTTCCTGCAGGCCCGCACCCTTATCGACCCTGGTGATGCGCTCACCTCGGAATTCCTCCGCGCCGTGCTGGGGAGCGACTGGGGCCACGGGTGGATGCGCCAGGGCGCCATGGGGCTCCTCACCCTCCTCGCGTTCGGCGCCGCCCTCCGCGGCTCCCGCCTGGGGTGGATGGTGGCCAGTGCGGCAGGCGGCGGGCTCGGTCTCACCGCGGGCATGACCGGCCATGCCGCGACGGAGAGGGCTGCGACCATCGGCATGCTGCTCGACGCGGCCCACGTCTGGGCCGGAGGGCTATGGCTCGGAGGTCTGGCGGTACTGTTGATGGCCGGCCTCGGCGCCTGCCGGGCGCTCCCACCCGATGCGCGGCCGGCGGCGCTACGGACCCTGGTCGGTGACTTCTCCCGACGGGCGCTGATTTTCGCACCCTTGACCATCGCTGCCGGCGGATTGCTCGCGGTTCGGTATCTCGGGTGGGGCTGGCCGTTGCACTTGTTCCAGAGTCGCTACGGTTGGGTGCTGGCCGCGAAGCTCGGCGCGCTCGCCGTCGTCGCAGCCCTCGGCGCGTTCAACTGGCGGGTCGCGCAGCCCGGACTGGCGCGTCCGGAGGGAGAGCCGCGGTTCCGTCGCTCCGCCGGCCTCGAACTGCTGTTCGGAATCCTGCTTCTCGCGGTCACCGCGGTGCTCGTCGCCCTCCCCTTCCCCGGCGACGAGATGTGAGCAGCCCGCCGTGGCCCCGCCCTTGCTACCCCACGGGGCAGGCCCGTCACAACAAGCGGTTGGGCCACCGAGGGCCTCTGATTGAGGCCCCGATCGCCTCCATGGGGTGCACAATGCCGATGCAACGACTGACACGCCGGGGCGGGATCCTCCTGGCCCTCTATGCTTCCCCGCTCTCCGTGGTTCACCTCGCAGCCCAGGTCGGCGTGGCGGTCCGCGCCTCGACCCTCGGCGCCGGGGCGGAACTCTCCTACCGATTGAGCCGCAACCTTGGTGTGCGGGTCGGGGGCAACTACCTGCAGTTCTCCCGGGATTTTACCATCTCCAGCATCGCCTATCATGTGACACCCCACTTCGAGAATGGCACAGCGCTGCTCGATGTATACCCGATCGGCGGATCCTTCCACCTGTCGGGAGGAATGCTGCTCAATCGCAATGCGGGGCGTCTGGTCGCGCGGTTGTCGCAAAACCTTCAGATCGGCAATCAGACCTATACGCCCGATGAGGTGGGCTCACTGGCCGGTACGGTGAGCTTTCGGAAGACCGCACCCTACGCGGGCCTCGGGTTTGCCGGGCGAGGGCGGATCGCGCTACTCCTCGATCTTGGCGTCGGGATGACCGGCACCCCAAGGGTCGACCTGGTCGGGACGACGCCGCTCACGGGAGCGTCGAAGACCGAATTCGACGCCAACGTCGCGCGGGAGCTCGCGGATGTTCGCGCTAAAGTGGACGGCCAG
>JBGPEJ010000032.1:0-19200 GCA_041482775.1 Gemmatimonadota bacterium
CCGATATTTCGGGGGGCGAGTACTCCTTCCCGCTGGCCGTCACGCGCGCGTCCCCGTTGGAGGCCCGCACCACCTGATACGGCACCATCTTCATCTCTTCCGAGACCTCGACGAACTTGCGGCCCATGAACCGCTTGATGGAAAAGATGGTCTGCTTCGGATTGGTCACTGCCTGGCGTTTGGCCACCTGGCCCACCAGACGCTCGCCGTCCTTGGTGAACGCCACGACCGACGGGGTGGTGCGGCCGCCCTCGGCGTTGGGGATGACGACCGGATCGCCGCCTTCCATGACGGCCACGACGGAATTGGTCGTACCGAGGTCGATGCCGATGATTTTCGAGGCCACAATGGACTCCTTGAGGGAACTATGGAGTGAGGGAGCGAGGGAGTCAGGGAGCCGACGTACAGCGCCGGTTGACTCGACGATTGCCCCTCACAGGGAGCAACCGTCATACCGCCGAAACCTGCCATTTTGGCGCAAAATGGCAGGCCAGCCGGTCTCCATTGCCAACCCCGTCGCGAACCGGACGCCTTCGCTCCCAGCCCGGCTGGGACCCTCAGCCTTCGGCGCCGAGTGACTTCGGCGTCTGTTACCGCGGCGACGGTGGTTGCGCTCTGGCGGGCCCTTCCCTCAGCGGTAGATTGACCAGATGATGTCGGTTCCCACCGGCCCCGTCACCGGCTCCCACGCCTCGAGCGCGCCGCCAAGACCCCGCGACGACGAGCTCGATTTTTTCGGTCTGACCGACCGGGGCCTGGTCCGCAAGGACAACCAGGATCACTTCCTGGTTACGACGCTGCACAAGACGATGCGGGTGCACGTTACCAGCCTTCCCAACCCGGAATTGCTGGAGATTCCCAGCCAGCGCCTGGCCTCGCTTGGACTGGTGTGCGACGGAGTGGGCGGGAACGCCGGCGGCGAGGCGGCGAGCCGATCCGCCGTCGAGGCGATAGCCGGCTACGTCACCAACACCATGCAGTGTTTCTTCGTCGCGGACGCGGCCGATGACGAGGTGCTGCTGAACTCGCTCCGCGACGCCGCCGGCCGGACCCACGAGCTGATCCATGCCCGGGCCAAGCAGAGCGGGGAGCGGCAAGGCATGGCCACCACCCTGACGATGCTGATCGCGGTGTGGCCGGTGCTCTACGTACTGCAGGTGGGGGACAGCCGGTGCTATCGCTTTCGGGCGGGAGTCCTCGAGCAGCTGACCCGTGATCAGACGATGGCGCAAGACCTGGTGGACTCGGGGGTGCTCAAGCCGGAGCAGGCCATCCGGAGTCCCTACGCCCACGTGCTGTCGAGCTCACTCGGAGGCAGTACCTGGATCCCGGAAGTGACCCGGGCCGACCTCAAATGGGGCGACGCGGTGCTCCTCTGTACCGACGGCCTGACCAAACACTTGTCCAACGAACAGATCGCCGAGCGGATGCGGGGGATGACTTCCTCCGAGCAGGTGGTGCGGGCGCTGGTGGCGGACGCCCTGGCGGGCGGGGGCACCGACAACGTCACGGTCCTGGTGATGCGCGCGGTGCCCCCGGTACGGGGCTAGCGCTTTCGCTTGGCCAGGATGTCATCCAGCACCACTCGATCGATCTTCCCGTCCATCCGGACCCGGACGTCGTAGTTCTCCCAGTACATGAAGTCACGCAGTGCCTCGAGGAACTTCCGGTTGACCGCTCCCTGCGGGGCCGTCAGCCATTTGGCCGGCTGGCCGGCGGGTTCGGCGAGCAGCACCGGCTCCAGTTGTCGCATGATGTCCGGCGTGATGGGAACCAGGTCGGCGGGTTCGCTCGGGAAGAAGTGCAGCTTGTGGAGCGCCAGCAGCCGGTCGAGCTCGGCGATCGGATCCTTCGCGTCATAGACCCGGATATCGATGAAGCGATCGGTGGCGCCGAGATACCCGCCGTGCTTTCGCACCACCAGCAGCGCCGCGGACTGCATGCCGCGCTTGTCGCCACCGCCGGCCTGACCCGCCTTGAGTGCCGCCAACAGCCGGTCCGCCAGCGGACCGCGGCTCCGCTCGAACGTCTCGGCCAGATTCTTCACCGTCTGATCCGATATCATGATGTTGGCCTGGGCCGAGAACCCGTGCCCGGAGATGACGGCGCCCTTCCCGCCTTCGATGTTTCCGCCGCCGGGCTTCCCGACCCGTCCGCCGGCCCAGTCGAAATCCCGTTCGCCGGTGAAGCTCGCCGCGTTACCCCGCGCATCCACGATGCCGACCTGCCGATCCCCCAGCATGGTGTCAGTGCGCATGATGATCCGGAGGGCCTCCTCCGCGGAGGCGCCTTTGGCCAGCAGGTCGAGGCCCTTTTCGCCGTAGTCGGTGTTGGCCAGGCTCTGGGTGGCCACCGCGCCGACGCCGGCCCGGGCCCAGGGGACCAGCCCGCCGACGTTGGGAAACTTGGACTGCACGGCGACGCCGAGATCTCCGGTCACCGAATCCCACGCGACGATCGAATAGGTATGGGCGAGCTTCCGCCCGTGCTCGGGGCGGGCCGGGGGAGGGGCTGCCTGCGGGGGAAGCACGCCGATGCTCTGGAAGACGGCGCCCGGCGAGTAGATCACCCCGTCCTTCATCACCAGAGAAACCCGGCGAATGTTGGCGATATCGGCCACCGGGTCGCCGTCGACCAGGATCAGATCGGCGAGCTTTCCGGGCGCCACCGAACCGAGGCGGTCGCCCCGGTGCAGGATCTGGGCGGGGACATAGGTCGCGATGCGGAGAACCTGGGCGGCCGGAATCCCCGCCTGGACGTAGAGCTCGAGCTCCCGGTGCAGACAGAATCCGGCCGTGCAATCGGTACCGGCGACGATCGGAATGCCGGCGTCGTAGAGCGCCTTCACCATCCGCAGCATGTTGGCGTAGCTCGCGCGGTAGCGGGCCCGCAGCTCCGGTGGGGCGGGGAGGCCGCCGCCCATCAGGCCCCGGCGGACCTGCGCCGGAAGGCGGGGCGCCATCCGGGCATCGCCCTCGGACATTTCGCCCGGGTTCGCGGTGAACATTCCCTCGAACGTGGCAAGGGTGGGATCCACCACCGTGTGATGATCCTTGAGGAACCGGAGGAACGCCCGAACGCTGTCCGAGGCGATGTCCAGGCTCCCCCCGTACCGGCCGACCGCGGTGAAGCGCGCCGGGGTCCGGGTATCGATGCTGTCCCCCAGGAAGTTGAGGAAGAGCATGTTGGTGTGCTGGATCTCATCGTAGCCATCCAGCACCGCTCCGGCCGCGGTCAGGTGGTTCGGGATGTGGCCGGAGAGCCGGAGCCCCATCGCGTGGGTCCGCTCCGCGATCGGGGCCACCAGGGCGGTATCGAGGGAGCTGTAGAGTTTGATCTGCTCGTACCCGTGGCCGGCGTACCAATCCACCCATCGAAGCGCCTCCTCCCGGGTGGAAACGAGCGCCTTTCCCGGCCCCTGGTAGGGACCTCGGCCGTCGATGAATCCGGCCTTGACCACCCGCGGGCCGATCGCGGTGCCCGAGTCCCAGGATTTCTGCATTGCGGCGAGCTGGTCGGCGTCGTTGGCCATGTCCCGGACGCTGGTCACCCCGGCCGCGATGTCGAGAGGGCCGTCGACCTCGCTCATGTGGGCGTGCATGTCCCAGAGCCCGGGAAGCAGCGTCTTGCCGGTGGCGTCGATCCGTCGCGCGCCGGGCGGGATCGGGACGCTGCCATCTGGCCCGACGGCTGTGATCCGGTTTCCCTCCACCAGCACCGTGGTACCGGGGACCAGCCGTGCATTGGGCGCGTCGAACAGCACGGCACCGGTGAGGGCCACCGGTCCGGCGGACCGCTCGGCGAGCGACCGCGCCGCCGCAAGCTGGCGGTCAGCGGCCACCGAATCCTGCGCGGCGATGAGGCCGTCCGCGGTGGACTCCCACCCCTCCAGCACGACCCGGCTCCACCCCGCCAGGACGGCGAACAGTGTTCCACTCTCGGTGAGCCAGAGGTCGCTGGGCGTGAAATCGAGGCCGGTGATCTGATAGTGAATGATGCGTTCGCTCCGGCCGCCGCTGGTGACCCTGCGGGTTCCCAGCCGGGTAAGCTGGGCCTCGCCGGCGGGAAGGAGCGCCAGTCGCTGACCGGGCGCCTGCAGGAGCGCTCGCGTGAGCTGGGCGAACAGGTCGGGCGGGCCGTTGAGTGCCACGTAGAACGCGCCGGCGGCCGCGGCGCTGGCGCCCTGCTCGGCGCTGCTCGACCAGGACGCGCTGCCCCCGGTTCGGGTGAAGCGCTCGTTGACCGGCGCCTTGAGGTAGTCGTTGCCGGTGATGGTGACCGCGGTCGGGAGGCCGTGGCTGTCGAGGGTGACCCGGGCGTCGAGAGTGGGGCCGCGGCCGCGATCGTTGAACTCGAACCGGGCGTGCCAGGATCCGTCCGCTTCGCGAGTGACGATCTGGGAACCGGCGTGATTGCCCGAAATCAGGACGCCGTAGCGCAGGGTGTCGGCGGGGGAGGCGGCGAGGACCGCGAGGGCGGCGGTGAGCAGCATCATTTGCTCCTCGGAGCGTTCCAGCGATGGACTTCCTCCCAGATCTCGCGCGACAGCCGGGTCCCCTCCGGGAAATGGCGGTCGTAGTCGGCTCGAATCGCGGGGGCGTGGCGCTCGAGGTATCGCTCCAAATCGGCGAGCGTGGCCGCGAGGTATCGCTGCCGGAACCGGGTCTGCTTGGCGCGGTCGAGCTCGGCGTGCGCGAAGCAACCGGTTGCGAGCAGCTGCGGGATATGGCGGGTCTGCATGAACGCCAGATAGCGCTCGACCAGCGCCTCTTCCACGTCCACCGTCACTTCGTAGGCAATCATGCCGCTGCTCCTAGCGCACGATGAGGGACTGGACCCACTGCGGCTTGTCCGGATCGCCGATGGAAATTCCCAGCCGGTAACTCCCCGCGGCCGGCGTCCACACGAAGTCCCAGGTCTCTCCCACTTGAATCCGGCTGCGGGCCGGGCGCATCTGCGCGAGCGCGGGCGGCAGATCGGCCCCGTCCTTCGCCACCCACCGCCAGGAGAGGAGAGTGGAATCCCGCTTGAGGGTCGGCCAGTAGGCGCCCGCCATCCCGATGTTGACGAAGCGGAAGCGATGCGCCACCCCGGCCGCCAGGCGCAGGGGTTGGGGCATCGAATCACCGTTGACCAGTAGCCTGGGTAGATCGCCGGCGCCGTCCCAGCCTCCCACGAAGATATGATCCCGCGAGGAATCGAACCGCTCTCCCGGCGGGAGCACCACAATGCCGCCGTAGAGCCCCGAGGTGAGCTGCTCCAGATCGTTGAAGTGGGTGTGGTACATGAAGGTGCCGGCGCGGGGCAGGGTGAGCCGGGCCACGAAGGAATCCCCCGGCGCGACCGGCGGGGCCACGTGTGCTGCGGCGCCGCTCCATCCCGCGACACCGTCGGAGTAGCTCTCCAGCTCGATGCCGTGCCAGTGGATGATGGCCGGCTCCTTGAGCCGGTTGATCACCGTGATGTCGGTCGGCTGGCCGCGGGTGAGCACCAGCACCGAGCCGGGGATCTCGACCGAATCGGGCGCCGGCGCGCGAGTACCAACCTGTAGCACGAACCCGAGCGCCCGGAGTGCCCGCCCCCGGCGGGGTCCCTCCTGCACGAAGAGGCGGAGCTGCCGCACGTCGGAGCGGGCGGGAACCCGGTAGCCCCGCGGCGCCGCCACGTTGAGGCCGAGCACCAGCCCCGCCATGTGCTGGCGGGGATCGGGCGACATCCGCTGATGCGCCATCGAGTCCGCCGGGTGCAGATCGGCGGCGCCCGCGATCACGTGGAACCCGATATGGCAGTGGAAGAGCCAGTTGCCCGGACGATCGGGGAACCAGCTGATCGTGAAGGTTTCCAGCGGCCGCACATCGTGGGTCACGGCCAGGGGCTGCCGGTCCACGCTGTACGCGCTGTCCCGGAGACCGTTCCCCCGCGATTCCTCCCGGAAATAGAAGCCGTGCAGGTGCATCGGGTGGGGTCGCTGCGACGCGTTCACCCAGCGCCAGTGCACCGAGTCTCCCACCGTGGCGGCAACCCGCTCGGTCCAGGGCCAGGTCCGGCCGTTGATCGCCAGCGCGTTCGGATAGGTGACCGAGTCCACCTGCCTGCCCCAGATGTTGATCACGAAAATCCGGTCGGGCGGGGAGCCGCCCCGGGGATCCACCACGAACGCGCCCCCGGTCGTCTCCCGCTCATCGTCCTTGATGGGATCGTGGACGCCCGCCACCGCGGAATAGAGGTAGGTACCGGGCGCCCCCGCGGCGAAGCGCACCCGGCGCGAGGCGCCCGGTTTGAGCAGGATCGTGTCGGCCGCTGTCGCCGGGTGAATGGCCAGCCCGCAAATGGTGATGGTCGAATCGGGAAGCCCGTTCCGGATCGTCGCATCGACGATGGTCCCTTCTCTCACCCGGATGAGCGGCCCGGGAATCCTGGGCGCCTCGCCCTCCTCGGCGAGCGCCGCCACCGCGATCCCGCTGTCGCTCGGGTTGCCGGGGTTCCATCTGGCCATCAGGACCACCAGCCGGATGGTGAGGGTATCCCGCTCGAGCCGGCCGGCGGGACGCCGGTTGTCGTTCGCCGCCACCTTCGGAAGGCCGGCGGGGCCGGCCACCGGGACTGGCCCAGCCGCCCCCGAAAGAATCAGGGGCAGGGCGAGCGCGAGGTAACGGGCCGTCATGGCATCGCCATGCCGCGACTCCGGGGCCCGGGGGGAAGGTGCTCCAGCAGGTAGCGGGTCAACAGGGAATAGATGTGCAGGGTGGTGCCGCCGCCCTCGCAGATGCAGTGGCTGCGATTGGGATAATCCATGAAGTCGAAGCTCTTGCCCAGCTGAATCATCCGGTTGACCAGTCGCTCCGAGCCCTGGAAGTGGACATTGTCGTCCCCGGAGCCATGGACCAGGAGGAGCCGGCCGCGGAGGCCCTCGGCCACGTTGATCGCGGACGCGCGCCGGTACCCGTCGGCATTGGTCGACGGAAGGCCCATATAGCGCTCCTGGTAGATCGTGTCGTAGAGGCTCTCGTCGGGCACCGGAGCGACCGCCATGCCCACCTGGTACACCTCGGGGTAGCGGAATAGCGCCTGCAGGGTGCTCGATCCGCCGCCGCTCCATCCCCAGATGCCGACGCGGGTCGAGTCGAGGTAGGGCCGGGTCCGGGTGAGCGTTCGCACCGCTTCCGCCTGTTCCCGGCTGGAAAGCACGCCGATGGCGCCGTAGACCACCTTGCGCCAGGCGCGGCCGCGCGGTGCCGGAGTGCCGCGGTTGTCCACGCTCGCGACCACGTACCCCTGGTCGGCGAGCAGCCGGTGCCAGAGTCCGCGGGCGCCGAGCCAGGCGTCCATCACCGTCTGGCTGGCCGGCTCGCCGTACACGAACATCAGCATAGGGTACACTTTGGTCGAGTCGAAATCGCGGGGCCGCAGCATCCAGCCGTCGAGCGACACCCCCTCTCCCACCGGGACCTGGAAGAACTCGGCGGGACGGGATAAGAGGCGCGCCACCGCGGCCCGCTGCGCGGAGTCGTTGACCAGGGTGCGCGCCAACTGGTGGGACGGCAACCGCACCAGCTCCACCCTCGGCGGGGTCTCGAATCTTGAATAGGAGTGAAAGGCCCAGGTTGCATCGGGAGAAACCTGATACCCGTGGGTGCCGGGCATGCTCTGCGGAGTGACCCGTTCGGGTACGCCGCGGCCGTCCAGCCGGGCCCGGAAGAGGTAGCGCTGGGTGGCGTTGTCGGGTGACGCGATGTAGTAGAGCCATCCGCCGGCCTGGTCCACTCCGGCTACGCCCACCACGTCGAACGCTCCCGGAGTCACTGGTGTAACCCGCGCCCCGTCCCGCGATACCCGGTAGACGTGGCGCCAGCCGTCGCGTTCGCTCAGCCAGAGAAACTCTGTTCCCCCGCCAAGCCATTGGATCTCGTCCACCACGTCCACCCACGTGCTGTCCCGTTCGGTGAGGATGGCGCGGGTGGTGCCGGTGCCGGCGTCCGCGAGGAGCACCCGGTCGGTGTTCTGGAGCCGGTTGATTCGCTGGAGCACGAGCTCCCGGGGACCCGCCCAGTCCATCCGGGGCAGATAATTCTCCCGGGCGTCGTCCCCGAGATCGATCCATCGGGTGGCGCCGCCGTCGGCGCTCACCACCCCGGCGCGGACTGCGGAATTGGGCGTGCCCGCTTTGGGGTACTGGATGGGGGTGACGATGGGGTAGAGTGAGTCGGTGTCGTTGATCAGGCGAAAGGTCCCGACTCCCGTCATGTCGAACTGCCAGTAGGCAATTCTTGTCCCGTCGGGTGACCAGCGGAAGCCGTCCTGCAGGCCGAATTCCTCCTCGTACACCCAGTCGGTCATCCCGTTGACGTGGAGCGAATCAGCCCCCGAGGTAAGCCGGGTAATGCTCCCGTCCGCCAGTTGTTCGACGTACAGCTCGCCCTGCCGGACGTAGGCCACCCGATCCCCCGTGGGGGAGAACTTGGCGTACATGAGGGACGACGGGGGGGCATCCTTGCCGCCGAGCTTGCGGAGCGCACCGGTCGCGCGATTCAGGATCCAGAAGTCACCGCGGGTATTGTCGCGCCACACCTTGCGCGAGTTGGTGAAGAGCAGGAGTTGGGTCCCGTCGGCGGACCATCCGTAGTTGTCGATCTCCAGTGGAGTGGTGCTCCCCGGGGCGATCAACCGGCTGGCCGAGACCATCACGCTTCGCGCGCCCGAGGCGGGGTCGTACCGCACGATATCGGACGATCCGCGTACCGCCTCGGACGGTTCGACCGTGGTGTATGCGGCCCCCTTCTCGATCCACCGCGCCGGACCGAACCGCTGGGTGGCCGAGAATTCCCGGCTGGCGAAGAGCCGCCGGAGGAGGTCGCTGGGCGGGGTTGTCTGGGCTGGGAGCCCGACCGGGAGCAGGACGAAGGCGAGCGCCGTCGCGCCCGCCGTACTGTATCGAATCATGGTTGCTCCGCGGATCTGTCGTTGCGAGGGGACGGCGAAGGATCAGCCACCCGGGAGAAGAGCGCAAGAGTACTGCGCATCGAAGTTCATCCCAGCTCGAGGGTACCGAAGTCCGAAGGGTCCTGCCGGTCCCCTCGCAGATACACCCACCCGTTCCCGCCGCTCCATACCAGCTGGCCGGCGCGGCGTAACCGCCCCGGCCGCATTTCGTTGATGAGGAGGTCGAACCCGAGCCGATCGCCGGGCCCGAGCAGCGCGAGCCCCGGGTCGGCGACCCGCACGGTGATGAGGTATCCCTCATGGGTCGGGGCCCAACGTCCGCCGACCGGAGGCGCTTCGCCGCCATCCCGCCCGATGGTCCGGGTGCCGAGGCTGCCACCGTCCCGGGGCACTAGGAGGACGGCGATTCCCTGGCCGCCGTGACTCAGGTAGAGCTGCAACCCGTCCGAGTGAATGTCGTCGGGCTCGTTGTCGAGCTCGAGCGGGGGCGCTCCCGGGGGACGGAAGAGCCGCTCGGGCTTGGTCACGCTCACCGCGAGATAGAGCGTCTTGCCATCCCAGTTCACCCAGCACTGGGCGGAAAACCGCTCGGGATTCCAGGGCTCTTCGCTCCGCCGGTACTGCAGCTCGCTGTCGAAGGAAAGCGGCGCGGAGAGATCGAACCCGGAGAGGGTGCCATCCAGTGCCGGGGCCTCGGCAACTCTGGGGGCCAAGGCGAGGGCCTCGGAGGTCGGGTCGGAAACCCGGAGCGATCGATGCCGTGGTGGCGCGGGCCTGAGGCCGGCAAGCAGGAGAGTCGGGCTCCCGGCTTCGACCTTGACGCCCGCGTCGGAGAAGTGGAAGCGGATCGGTTCTCCGGATGTGGTGAGCTCCACCAGTTGCCCGGTGACTCGCGCTCCCGTCATCGCCGAGGGGGACCCGGCGGGAGAAGTGTCGAGCACCGTGACCCAACGGATCAGGTTTCCCTTGGCCCGGAGCAGCAGAAACGGACTCGGGGCGTTGGTCATCGGGAGGCCGGGTGCTACCGCCCGCAACAGCTCGGCTCCCGGCGCCACGAAGCAGAGCCGCAGCCCGGCCGCGGTTCCGGGGCTGGTGGCGCTCACCACCGGCGGCTCTCCGCCCTGGGCGACGAATCGCTCCGCGGTGGAGACGAAGGGGTGCTCGAGCGTCGCTGGCTCCCACGTTCCGGGGGATTCGACCCGCCAATCCCCTTGGAGATGCCAGGGGAGGATCACCTCGCGCGCTTCGCCTGCCTCCACCTCGAGGACATCCAGCAGTTGAGTCGGTCCGGCCACGACGGTGCGGGTTACTTCGGCGGCCCGGCCTCGACACCAGGCCCATTCCTCACCGCTGTCGAAGGCGGCGCACCAGGCGTCCGCTCCGCCGGCGTTCACTCCATCGAGGAGCGGCGCGTTGTGGGCCAGCGCCGAGCGGTACCAGGCGAGCTCCGGCTCCACATAGGAGCCGGTTCCCGGATCGGGGAGCCAGTGTACCGCTCCAGCGTGCAGGGTCAGATGGAGCCGGTCGGGGTGCCCGTGCCCGCCGATGTCCGGCCCGCACTCCAGGCTGACGTAGCGATCTTCCCGCCGCAGCACGGCGAGCCCCTGGTCGGCGAGGAGCGCGCTATCGGCGCGCCACGGGAGTGCCTTCACGGGGGCCGGCGCCATCGCGGTCAGGGCCCACCAGGAGAGATCGCCTCGGCCCGGGCGCTCCAGCGCGGTCCGGCCGGCATCGTGGAGCCAGGCGTCGTACTGCTGCACCGGCACGGCCGACGGCGGCAACACGTACAGCGCGCCGAGCCACGCGTTGAGCTCGGGATCCTCGCCCACCCAGGCGCGGCCGATTTCCCAGAGCTCGAGAGAGGGAGGCAGGGCCAGCGAGACCCCGTAACGCGAATCGCGCCGGGCCGGATAGGTGAAGTCGGGTAACGCCGAGCGGGTTGGCGCGAGCAGCGCGGCGCGGAAGTGGCCCCGGATTTCGGCGTCCTCGAGCAGGTCGTAGCCGACCGCGCGGGCCCAGTGCAGGCCCTGCATGGCGCCGCGCAACGCAAAGAGGTGATAGTTCTCCCCCTCCCACCAGAGCCCGTCACTCCCGAATCCTTCGGCCAGGTGGCCCAGCAGGCCGGTGCGAGCTTCGACCGCGGTGTTCGCCAGCTCGACATCGTCGAACCACGCCGAGATGGCCGTCAGCGCCGCGGCGTGCCAGGTCTGCCGGTTGGAGAGACCCTCGTTGAACTCACCGATCAAGGTCGCCGCCTCGTCCGCCACCCGGTCGATGCCGTTCACCCGCTCGAGCGGCAGGAGCCCGGCTTCCCGGAGCAGAAACGCCGCGGCGAGATAGGAGGTGACCCACAGCGACTCGAGGTAGGTCGAGAAGAAGAGGTGGGAGGGCCCGAGGACGTTGTCACTGTTGGGGAGCGCAAAGTAGAGCTCGTCGTACGCCCCGAGCAGCTCCGCCGCTCCGGCCGCGGCGGGCGCGTCCCCGGTGAGGGCGGCCACCAGGGCGAGGTCGGCGGCGCGCTCGACGATCCAGAGATGCTGCGCGCGGGCCCAGTGGAGGTGGTGGCGCCGGCCCGTGAAGCCCTCCCCGCAGCGGGGGCACCGGTGGCGCTCGGGATTCCAGGGATCGAACAGCAAATTCGATCCGTCGGTGGGACAGATTCCTCCATCCCGGGAAAGCAGCGCCTTGACCCCGGGTATCGACGGCCGGGTGGCCAGGACCGCGCCGCCCCGCAGGCGCAGGGTGCCCAGCAGGCGAGTGAGGTCGGGATCCCCCGGGATGGCGCTGCGGAGCGCGGCCAATTCCTCTGAAGTCAGCATTCCGCGATTATAGTAAGCGGACCCATGCCGATTCCCACTATCGCGCCCGACGAAGCCGCGCTCGAGGAGCTGCTTTCCCGGCCGACCGCCGCGGTCGTGCAGGCGATGGCCGCGCTGGAGGGTGACCTGATGCTGGTCGGGGCCGGGGGCAAGATGGGTCCGAGCCTCGCGCGCCTGGCCCGGCGGGCCTCGCTGGAGGGCGGGGTCAAGCGGCGGGTTATCGCGGTGGCCCGGTTCTCCGACCGCACTCTTCCACCGTCGCTCGAGTCCCACGGCGTGGAGACGCTGGCGTGCGACCTGTTCGACCGCCAGGCGGTTGCGCGCCTTCCGGAAGTCGCCAACGTGGTGTACCTGGTGGGCCAGAAGTTCGGAACCACGGGGGACGAGGCCCGCACCTGGGCGGTGAACGCGCTCTTGCCGGCCGTCGTTACGGAACGCTTTCCGGCCGCCCGGATCGTGGCGCTGTCCACGGGAAACGTGTATCCGCTCTCCCCGATCGATGGCGAGGGCCGCGTGGAGTCCGATCCGACCGGTCCGATCGGAGACTATGCCCAGTCGGCGCTGGCCCGGGAGCGGGTGCTGGAATTCTTCTCTCGGCGGAACGGTACGCCGATGGCCGTGCTCCGGCTCAACTACGCCATCGAGCCGAGATACGGAGTGTTGCGGGACATCGCGGACCGGGTCAGCGCGCGCCAGCCGGTTGACTTGCCCATGGGCCGGGTCAACCTGATCTGGCAGCGGGATGCCAACGCGGTGGCGCTTCGAGCGCTCGGACATTGTGCGTCGCCCCCACGGGTGCTCAACGTCACCGGGCGGCCGGCGTATCGGGTGCGGTGGCTCGCGGAGGCGTTCGGCCGGCGGTGGGGTGTGGTGCCCGAGTTCACCGGCGCCGAGGCGCCCACGGCGCTGCTCAGCAACGCGGCGAGCTGCGAGGCGCTGTTCGGGAAGCCGGAGGTGGGAATTGAAGAAATGATCGACCGGGTGGCCGAATGGGTAGAGGGGGGAGGACGCTCGCTGGGCAAGCCGACGCACTTCGAGGCGAGGGACGGCAAATTCTAATCCGGGCGCGGAGACGACTGCAACCACAGATTACACAGATGGCACAGAATGGACATTTCAAAGGAAAGGGTCTGTGGAATCGGTGAAATCTGTGGAAGGCTGTTGCGAAACGTGACCGCCGTGAGCTGGCAGGCAGTGTTGCGTCGCGGTGTAGTCATTCCCGCCCATCCGTTGGCCCTCACGTCGGCAAGGAAGCTCGACGAGCGCCGCCAGCGGGCCCTGACCCGCTACTATCTCGATGCGGGCGCCGGTGGAGTCGCGGTCGGCGTGCACACCACCCAGTTCGCCATTCGGGACCCCAAGGTGGCGCTCTACCGGCCGGTGCTCGAGCTTGCCGCCGAAACCGCCGCCGAGTGGGAGGGGCGCCACAGCCGCCGGGTCGTTCGGATTGCCGGGGTGATCGGCGCCACCGGGCAAGCGCTCCGGGAGGCGCGGGCCGCCGCCGATCTCGGTTATCACCTGGGCCTGCTGGGTCTCGGCGCGCTTTCCCGGGCATCCGACAGCAGGCTCATCGCGCATGCCCGCGCGGTCTCGCAGGTCATTCCCCTTATGGGGTTCTACCTCCAGCCCGCGGTGGGCGGCCGCAAGCTCTCCTATCGGTTCTGGCGCCGGTTCGTAGAGATCGACAACGTGGTGGCCATCAAGATCGCCCCGTTCAACCGCTACGATACCGGCGACGTCATGCGCGCTGTGGCCGATGCCGGCCGGCAAGGGGAGATTGCCCTCTATACCGGAAACGACGACAGCTTGGTGACCGACCTGCTCACCGGCTATCCGGCGCGACGGCCGGCCCGGTTGCGCCGGGCCGTGGGTGCAGGCGCGGGGGTCCGGATGGTGGGCGGTCTGCTGGGGCACTGGGCGTTCTGGACCCGGAAAGCGGTCGCATTGCTGGAGCGAGCGCACCGGTTCGCCCGCGGCCGCCGCGCCGTTCCCGCCCGGCTCCTTACCCTTGCGGCGGAAACCACCGACGCCAACGGGGCCGTGTTCGATGCGGTCAACGGCTTTCGCGGATGCATCCCCGGTATCCATGAGGTGCTGCGGCGCCAGGGACTGCTCCGAGGCCGCTGGTGCCTCGACCCGAGCGAGGAGCTCTCACCTGGCCAGCGCGGAGAAATCGACCGGGTCTGCCGCGCCTATCCGCACCTGGCGGATGATGAGTTCGTCCGGGAGCGGCTGGATCGCTGGCTGCGGTAGAGCGAGGTGCGGCTCCCCGCCGCCACCGGATTCAATCCGCGCGACCGAGAAATGTCCGCAGGTTCTCCGACTCGATCGCCGCGCGCGCCGGGGGAAGGATCTCCAGCAGGTCGAGCTTGGCCGCGCTGTTTTCCGGAATCCGCAACGGCATTCCGGTTCCGAAGGTGAACCGATCCGGGCCGACGGTTCGGAGGAGCAGCGCCAGGTGATCCTCCGGCGGCCCCCAGATCCAGCAAATGTCCCACAGGATGCGCCCCGCTTCCTCCGGCGTTGAGCCGAAGTGGACCTGCTCGATGAACTCCCGGTCGGCGTGGGTCACCAGGAGGCGCACCTGGGGGTCCGACCGCACCAGCTCCCGGATGGCCGCCGGAGCCAGCTCCGGCGCGCCGTCGTTGGGGTGACGCTGCCGCCCGTCCTCCAGCCGGACCGCGAGCAGCAGCGGGATTCCCTTTGCGCCGCATTCGGCGGCGAGTGACCGCATCTCGGCCCCGGCGGGGTCCACGCCGTAGTAGGAGGGATCGGCGCGCACGCACGGCGCTCCGCGCTCAACTGCTTCGCCCAGCACGGTCCGCCAGTTGGCCAGCCCGGGGTGCACCGCCGCTACCGGGCGCAATCGGGGATGCTGGGCCGCTGCGAGGTACACGACGGCGTTTCCGTCGGAAGGGTCCTTCCAGAAGACGGCCGAAAGATTGGAGATCCAGGCTCGATCGATCGCGTTCCGATCCATTGCCGCTTCGAGCGCCTGGGCCGAACCGCCCGACACTTTTCGGAAGGGGTAGCGGCCGAGAAAGGCGTTCACATCGATGCGCATAGGGAGGCCGATCGGCCGTCAGGTGTCGGTGGTCAGCGAGCCGGGCGGGAAAATTCTCGCCGCGTTGCGCCAGCGTACCGCGTCGTAGTGATCGGAGGAAACCAGGTGCTCCAGATAGCGCAGCTTGGCCCAGCCGGTATCGAGCGTGATGTCCGCTCCCCACAGCAATCGCTCCGCGCCGACCGCATCGAGGCAGGATTCCAGCATTCCACCGTCTACCCCACTGCCGGAAAGGTCCACGTACACATTGGGAAGCGGCCGAACGGCATGCAGCGAATGGAGCCAGTCCCCGCCGCCACCGATGTGCGCCAGGATGAACGCCACTTCCGGGTGGCGGCGGGCCAGCGTTCCGAGCTCGGCTGCGTCCGAGGCCTCCTGTCCCGGCCAGTCCCGCCGCCGGTGCTGCCAGATGTGGTGCAGGATTGGCACCCGGTGCCGCCGGGCCGCCTCGCAAATTGGATCCAGAAGCGGGTCATCGGCCCGTCGGCTGGCCGCCAGCTTGATTCCGACCATGCCGCCCTCGAGGCACTGGTCAATTTCGGCGAGGGCGTGCTCGGTGTAGTTCGGGTTGACGCAGACGTATCCCCGGATCCGCTCCGGATGCTCATGCTGGAGCGCCCGCAACGCGGCGTTGCCCGCGGTCACGTCTTCCGGTGAAGGGAAGTAGGTGGGCGACGTGCGCCCCCAGCTTCCCAGGATGGAGGCGACGTGCATGGTGATCCCGATTCGCTCCCCGGCCCGGAGCCGGCTGGCGTTCCGCTCGGCCCAGTCGGCGCGGAGCCCGGCGGGGTGCAGGAAGTGGGCGTGGACGTCGATCAGGGTCATGCCACCTCTGCCAGGGCCTCTTCCAGGATTCCGAGCGCGCGATCCACGTCCTCTGGCTCGTGCGCCAGGGAGACGAAATTATAGGCCGTGCGCTTGAACAGGAGGCCGCGCCGAGCGCACTCCCGAGCCACTCGCCCCGAGAACTCGGCGTCGGAGTACCGCAGGTAACACATCTCCGGTATCCCGCCGACCGCGGAGACTCTACCGGGGAATCGGGCAGCCAGCCGGGTGAGTCCCGCGAAGAGCAATTCACCGGTCGCAGCCAGTCGCGCCGGCAGCTCCTTCTCGACCGCGATCCGCAAGGTGGCGCGGGCGGCGGCGAGCGACACGAAATCGGTCGCCATCGTGGACGAGATCCAGGTTTCGCTGACCCGCCGCATCAGCTCCGCCCGCCCCCCGACGGCGGCGAGGGGATAGCCGTTCGCGAGTGCTTTACCAAGCACCACGAGGTCGGGCTCGCCGCCCCAGCGCGCTGCGGCGCCACCCAGTGCCACGCGGAAGGCGGTCTTGACCTCGTCGAAGATGAGCACGGCGCCGACCCGGCGAGTCTCCTCGCGCAGAGTTCGCAGCCATTCCGGCCGGGGCGCCGCTTCCACGACCGGCTCCACCACCACACAGGCCAGGGAATCTCCGGCCGCGCGGATCATGGCTGTGCTCTGCTCCACCTCGTTGAACGGGAGCGCGCCGAAGAGCGCCTGCACCGGGCGCGGCACACCCGCCCCGCCGCTGCACCAGTCGAGCCATCCATGGTAGCCACACCCCAGCACCCGCTCGCGCCCGGTATGCACCCGGGCAAGCCGCACCGCGGCCGCCGCCGCTTCGGCCCCGGTCTTGAGAAATCGTACCTGCTCGAGCATCGGCATGATCCGGGCGAGCTCGGCCGCCAGTGCCTCCTCATCGATCGGGGCCAGCGGCCCGATGGCTCCGCGCTCGACGGCGTCCACTACGGCGCGGTTGACCTCGGGATGGCCGTACCCCAGCGCCACCGCTCCGAGGGCCATGATGAAATCGAGGTATTCGCGGCGATCCTGATCCCAGACTCGACAGCCTGAGCTGCGCGTCATTCGGAGGGGTGTGCCGGTCTCTCCGGCGCCGAACAGGGCGTCGGGCCGCTTGCTTCCGGTCGAGGTGAATCCGGCGACTCTCACGGCAGCGGCTCCCTCCGCACACCTTCGGTGGCCCAGCCGAACGGCAGCACCCGCGCGCCCGTGCTGCGTACCGCGGCCACCGCGCGGTCCGGATCGGTGACCACGAAAAACATCGAGCCGCCGGCGCCGGCGCCGGCCGCCTTGCCGCCCAGCCCGCCCGCGGCACCCACCGCGGCCTCCAGCCGCGCCATCTCCGGGGTAAGCATGGCCGGGTCGAGCCGCTGCTGTTCCCGCCAGTTCTCGCTGAGCAGCTTACCCACGCCGGCAAGATCTTCCGCCGTAAGCGCCTCCGCCATTCGTTCGGCCAGCTCCACCATGGCGCGGAGAGCGCCGGTCACGCCGGAATCTCCCCGGACGTAGGCGCGCATCACCCGTTCGATGGTCCGGGACGACACTCGCGACACTCCGGTATATCCGATCACGATGTGCCGCGCCAGCGCCTCGCCGAACGCCGGGTCCGGATGGAGCGGTTCGGCTAGGACGGTGCCGTGGTCGAAGATGAGCCGATGAAATCCGCCGAGCGCTGCGGCGTACTGATCCTGCTTGCCACCGGGCAGCGCCGCCTCCACCGCCTCGAGTTGATAGGCCTCCTCTGCGAGCTCCCCCGGCGTGCGCTGGACCCCTCGCAGGTCGTCGAGCCCCGCGACGAGCGCCACATCGAGGGCGCCCGAGCTTCCCAGCCCCGAGCCGGGCGGGGCGTCGGATCGGGTGCGAAGCTGGCAGGGCCCCACCCCCGAGCGGCGGAGCGCCGCCTTGAGCAGGTCGAGCCTGCCGTTTCCTGTCAGCGCGCCGGGGCCGCTCAGCTCGAGCGACTCGCCCAGGTCGTCGGAGCAGAGCCGGTAGCTGGTTCCCCCCGGCCGGATCTCCGCCCGGGCCCGGAGGTTGATGGCTGCGTTGACCACGACGCCCCGCTCCCGTTCGGCGAACGGTGCCACATCGGTCCAGCCACCGGCCAGATCGAGGCGAACCGGCGCCGAAACGCTGGAGACCCCGCGCGCGCCGCTAACGATCATCGACCCACCACTGTGTGAGGGTCACCAGCTCGCCCCGCAGGTCCATGTGGACGCCCCGCACCCTCCGGTTGATGCCCTGTACGCCACGGGCATGGTAGAGAAACACCACCGGCACCGAATCCTCGATGAGCCGCACAAGTTTCTCGCTGCCGCCCTCGGGACGCAAACCCGACAACGCGATGAGCCGGGAGAGGTGCCCGAGGCCGAGATCGCCCGAGATCCCCATGACGGCGGCGTCGAAATCGTGGGCGGGGCCCTGCACCCGGTCGAGGTAGGTGGAAAGCTCGAGCTGCCGAATCTCGGCTCGGACGCCGATCGCGGCGAGCTGGGCCTGCAGCATCTGCTCCAGCGCCGCCTCCCCGCTGCCGACCGTCAGCATCTCGAAACGGAATGGTGCCGTTGGCCCGGGCCGGCGTCCGGAGTTTTCCCCGGACGGAACCGCGGGCGCGGCCAGCGGAGGCGGGAGCGGACCGGTGGCGGCGCTGGCGAACCCGAACAGCACGCCCTCCACAATGGCCCGGCGGTCGATGGCCCCGGACAACGACCGGCGGGCGTCGAGCCGATCGAATGGTGGACGGCGGAGATTCAGGATCAGGGCGTAGCTGAACAACAGCGGGTAGTCCAGCACCGTCAGCCGGGGATCCCGGCGCACAAATTCGGCGTGGGCCGGGTTGATCCCCGCCAGGTCGAGCTCGCCGGAGGTCAGGGCGGCGAGCTTGGTCGTGGGCTCGTCCACGACCGCGATCACGAAGCGACCGAGTCGCGGGGGCCCGCCGAGCTCGAGGGGAAACTCGCGGTTGGCGGAAAACACCCAGCGACGATTGGCCTGGTGCGAGACGAACCGGAAGGGGCCGTTGCCCACCGGCTCCTGGTTCCACCGGGCCTTCCGGAGCTGTCCCCTGGGCACCGTATCGAGCAGGTGGCGGGGCAACAGGGCCAGATCGGTGAGCACGTCGGGAATGCCGGGCATGGTCTTGGCAAACCGGAGCACCAGCGTCGTGTCGTCCGGCGCGGCGGCCGAAACCAGATCGGAAAGGTCGTTGCGGCGGGGATATCCGGTGCTGGGGTCGAGGGCCGCATCGAGGGTCCAGGCGGCGTCCTGCGCCGTGGTGGGCGCTCCATCGTGCCAGCGGAGTCCGTGGAAGATCCGGAAGGTGAGGGTGGTGCGGTCGGGCGACCAGCGCCAGCCCCGGGCGAAGTAGGGGACCGGTGTCAGCGTGCTGTCGTAACGCACCAGGGTGACCAGCAGGGCGTAGCGCTGAACCTGTTTCGCGAGGGGATGCACCGTGAGAAGGGGGTTGGGGCTCTGCAGGTCCGCGCCCGACGCCAGGATCACGGTGTTACCCCGCCGCGCGGGACCGGCGCAGGCGAGGCCGAGCAGTACCAGGCAG
>JBGPEJ010000033.1:0-18668 GCA_041482775.1 Gemmatimonadota bacterium
CAACCAGCGGATCGTGTTCTCGGGCGACATCGGCCGCTTCGGGCTCCCGATCATCCGGGACCCCGATCCGCCTACCGGTCCGATCGATACGCTGATCGTCGAATCCACCTATGGCGATCGCGACCACGATCCGGTGGCCGGCACCGAAGACCGCCTCGCCGAGCTGGTGCGCAAGGTGGTTGGCCGGGGCGGGAAGCTGCTGATTCCCGGCTTCGCGCTGGGACGAATCCAGGAGATCGTCTACGCGCTGCACCAGCTCTACCAGGCCAAGAAGATTCCCCAGATCAAGATCTACGTGGACAGCCCCCTCGCGGTGGACACCACCACGGTGTTCCGGATGCACCCCGAAGTGTTCGACCGCCGGGAGCAGATGCTGATGGACAGCGACGCCATCTTCGATTTTCCGCTGCTCGAGTACGTCAAGTCGCCGGAAGCCTCCAAGCGCCTCAACACCCTCACCGGCCCCGCGGTGATCATCGCCGCGTCGGGGATGTGCGAAGCGGGCCGGATTCTTCATCACCTCGCCAACCACATCGGCGATTCCAAGAACTGCGTCCTCTTCGTCGGCTTTCAGGCGGAAAACACCCTGGGGCGGCGGATCCAGGAAGGGGCCCGGCAGGTCCGGATATTCGGCACAATGGTGGAAGCGCGGGCCGAGGTGGCCACCATCGGCGGCTACTCCGCCCACGCCGACCGGACCGAGCTGCGGAAATGGGTCAAGCTGCTCGGCGGGCCCGTGAAGCGGGCCTTCGTGGTGCACGGGGAACCCGGCCCCGCCCAGGCGATGGCGCAGATCCTCAAGGAGGAGGGGGTCGGCCAGGTCGTCGTGCCGCAGATGGGGGAGTCGTTCGAGTTGTGAGGCGCGCGCTCCGCTGGGGGGCGCGGATCCTCGCCGTCCTCGCGGTGGGCTACGGCCTCCTCTTTGCCTGGGTCTGGCGGGTGAGCCGGCTGGATCAGCGCGAGTCGGCCGATGCAATCATCGTCCTCGGCGCCGCCCAATACAACGGACACCCGTCCCCGGTGCTCAAAGCCCGCCTCGATCACGCCCTCGACCTCTATGCGGCCGGATTGGCGCCGCGGGTGGTGGTGACCGGCGGCATCGGTACCGGCGATCGGGTGAGCGAGGCCACCGTCGGCCACCGCTACCTCCGGGCCCTGGCGGTGCCCGAATCGGCGCTGGTGGTCCGGCCCGACGGCCGCACCACGGAGGAATCGATGCGATCGGTGGCCGAATGGATGCACCAGCGCTCGCTCACCCGGGCGCTGCTGGTGAGCGACCCCTTCCACATGGCGAGGCTACGCCTCGAGGCCCGGGGGGCCGACCTGGTGCCCTTCACCTCTCCGACGCGGACCAGCCCGATTCTCGCCGGGACCCGGCTCGAGGCGGGATATCTGGCCCTCGAGGCCCTGAAGCTTCCGGTGGCGGCCTTCCGCATGGTCGTGGGAAACGCCGCGCCGGAAACCCCCATCCCCCGCCCGTAGATACCCCGATGACCCTCCTCGCGACCGAACGCCAATACTCCGGCCGGATCATTCACGTTGACCGCGACACCGTGCGGTTTCCCGACGGCTCCACCGGAGACCTGGAGATGATCCGCCACCCCGGCGCCGCGGCGGTCGTGCCGTTCCTCGACGATCCCGGCGGTCCCGACCCACGGGTGCTGCTGATCCACCAGTTCCGCCACGCCGCCGACGACCTGATCTGGGAGATTCCGGCCGGGACGCTGGTACCGGGAGAGGCGCCCGAAGCCTGCGCCCGGCGGGAGCTCGCCGAGGAAGCGGGGATGGAGCCCGGAAAGCTCCTCCGCCTCACCACCATCTTCACCACCCCCGGGTTCACCGACGAGCGGATTCATCTCTACCTCGCCTCGGGGCTCTCGCCGGTGGCGCTGGCGCGCGAAGCCGATGAGTTCATCACCGTACACGAGAAGCGCTGGAGCGAGGTGGGCCGGATGATCCGGAAGGGCAAGATCCGGGACGGGAAGAGTCTGGCCGCGTTGATGTACGTGAACTGTTTTGTCAGGACCTAGCTACAATTCCCCCATGCCGCGCCAGTCCTTCGACGACTTCTACAAGGCCATCCGCAAGGGCGAGATCCCCCGCGCGATCTACCTCTTCGGCGAGGAAGACGCCCTGAAGGACGAGGCGCTCAAGGAGATCGAGAGCCGGGTGGTGGACCCCGGGCTGCGCGACTTCAACTACGACCAGCGCTCGGCCGGCCAGCTCGACCCCGATGCGGTCGAGTCCCTCTGCCATACCCTCCCCATGATGGCCGACCGCCGCTTGGTGGTGATTCGCGAGGTCGAGGCGTGGAACAAGCGGGCCCGCGCCAAGACCGCGGTGCTCCATTACCTGGAAAAGCCGGCGCCGGAGACGGTCGTGGTCCTGATCCAGGGCTCCGCCGAGCCGGATGAGGACGCCGACCTGGCCCGCGGCACCGTTTCGGTGGAAGTCGCCCGGCTCCCCGCCGGGCGGGCGGAGAAGTGGCTCGCGACCCGCGCTGCGGAGCGCGGCCTCACGCTGGAGCCGGCCGCCGCGACCCACCTGGTGCGCGCGGTGGACGGAAACCTGGCCGCGGCTCGAACCGAGCTCGACAAGCTCGCGGGCCTGGGCGGCGAAGCCGCCATTACCGTGGAGCAGGTCTCGGCGCTCCTCGGCGTCCGCCACGGAGAAACCCCCGCCGATTGGTGCGACGCCGTGCTCGCCGACGAGACCGGCCGCGCCGCCGCAATGCTGCCGCACGTCCTTGATCGCGCCGGCGTGTCCGGCGTGGGTCTGCTCATCCAGCTCGGACCCCAGTTGCTGGGGCTCGGGATCGCGCGCGCCCAGTTCGATCGCGGCCTCCGGGGCGGCGCGCTGGCGGGCGCAGTGTTCCAGGGTCTGCTGCGCGCCCGTCCGGGACGGCTCGACTATCGCGGCTCCGCTGACCAATGGAGCCGACTGGCCGACGCGTGGCCCCTGCCCCGCGTCCGGGCCGCGCTGGCCGGTGCGCTCGCGGCCGACCGGCGCCTCAAGAGCACGACGCTCGCCGACGAGCGAGGCGTGCTGGTCGATTTCATCATGCAGCTGGCCCACCGGGAGAGGGAGGCGGCATGAAGGGAGCACGAACCCCTTCGCTCGGACTCCTCCTGACCTTGACGGCGTGGCCGGCCGCCCGCCTGGCTGCCCAGCAGGACCCCCGGCTCGTCACGGCCGTCCGCCTCGCGCAGGACGGACTCTCCGACTCGGCCCGCGCGGTCACCGCGCGGCTCCTGGCGGTCACGGCGCCCACCGACTCGCTCTATCCCGAGGTGCTCTACACGATGGGGCTCCTGGCCGCGACGGAGCAGGATCGTCGGATCTACCTTCGCCGGGTCGCCGTGGATTACGGCCAGTCGATCTGGGCGGATGACGCCCTGCTCCAGCTGGTGCAGCTCGATTACGCCGGGGGAAACCCCGCCGGCGCCCAGCGCCAGGCCGAGCAGTTGCTCCGCGACTATCCCGGAAGCCCGATCACCGCGACCGCGGCCTTCTGGGGCGCCCGCGCCGCCGGGGACCGCCGCGACGCCGCCGCCGCTTGCCAAATGGCCGACGCCGGTCTGGCCGCTGTCGGTGCGGACGTCGAGCTGAGGAATCTTCTCGAGTTCCAGAAGCAACGCTGCCAGGGCCTCGGGGCGATCATCGCCGACAGCACTCGCAAGGCGCTGGCCGATTCGGTGGCGAAGGCCGCGGCCGACTCGCTGGCACGAGCCCGGGCGGCAGCGGCGCGCCGGCCCGCCCGCCGTGCGCCGGTCCAGTCCACCAGGCGCGCCGGCTTCTATGTCCAGATCTCCGCGGTAAAGACTCCAGCGGCCGCCACCGCGGAAGCCGCCCGGGTCAGGCAGGCTGGATTCGAGCCGGTCACCATGAAGGAAGGGGCCTACCTGAAGATCCGCGCCGGCGCCTTCGCGTCCCGCGGGGAGGCCGAGGCGGCGGCGGCAAAGCTCAAGGCCCGGCTCGGCGGCAAACCGTTCGTGGTCCGTCTGCCGTGAGTGTGACCCTCTCCGAAGACACCCCGCTGCTCGCGCAATACCGGGAAATCAAGTCGCGCCACCGGGAGTCGATCCTCTTCTTCCGGATGGGCGACTTCTACGAAATGTTCTTCGACGACGCCGAGCTCGCCTCGCGCGTCCTCGGGATCACCCTCACCTCGCGCGGCGACGGGGTGCCCCTCGCCGGGGTCCCGGTCAAAGCGGCGGCCGACTACCTGCGTCAGCTGGTCGGCCAGGGCTACCGGGTCGCGATCTGCGAGCAGGTGGAGGACCCCAAGAAGGCCAAGGGAATCGTCCGGCGCGAGGTGATCGAGACGGTCACGCCGGGCGCCCTGCTTGAGGAAGGATGGGTCGCGGGGGGGCGGAACAACTGGATCGTGGCGGTGAATCGGGACGCCGGCCCCGAAATCGGCCTCGCGGCGATCGACCTCACCACCGGCGAGTTCCTCCTCGAAACCTCCCCCAGCGACGGCCTGGAAGAAGCCCTCGGCCGGTTCCGGCCCTCCGAGGTAGTGGCAGCCGCCGACCTGGACCTTCCGGGCGACGCCGAGGTGATGCGCACGGCGCGCGAACAATGGGAGTTCGACGCGGAGCTCGCGAAGGAGGAGCTGGCCAGGCGCTTTCATCTCGCGTCGCTGGACGGATTGGGACTGGGAGAGGCCGACGCCCCGGCCATTGGCGCCGCCGGCGCGCTGCTGCGCTACCTTGCCGACCTGCAACCCGGCGGCCTGCCGCACCTGGGCCGCCCCACGATCCGTCGCTCCGACCGGTTCCTCTGGCTGGACGAAATGACCCGCCGCAACCTCGAGCTGGTGGAGCCGCTCCGCGCCGGGGCCAAGGGAATTACGCTCCTCGAAGTGCTCGACCGGACCGTCACCCCCATGGGAGCGCGGCTCCTGCGCCGCTGGCTCCTCTCGCCGCTCCGGGACCCCGAGATGATCACGCGGCGCCTCGACGCCGTCGCGGCCGCGGTGCAGGCGCCCCTCCCGCGCGCCGCCGCGCGCGACGCGCTCGATGGAGTGCGCGACCTCGAGCGCCTGGCCGGCCGCGCCGCCGCCGGCCGGGCGACTCCCCGGGAGCTCGGCGCGCTCCGGGATTCGATGCTCCGGCTTCCGTCGGTGCGGGAGGGGTTGCTCGCCCTGTCCGCGAGCGGCGCGTCCTCCTCCCCGCCCGCCGCGCGTCCTTCGCTCCTTTCGGAGCTTCTCGCCGGCCTGGATCTCCTGGCCGACCTCGCCGCTGAGCTTTCCGCCGGCTTGAGCGAGCGCCCGCCGGCTCTCCTGTCCGACGGCGGCGCGATCCGCGAGGGGTATGACGCCGCCCTCGACGAGAGCCGCGTCCTCCGCGACGGGGGGAAGCAGCACATCGCCTCGATTCAGCAGCGCGAGCGCGAGCGTACCGGCATTTCCTCGCTCAAGATCGGCTACAACAAGGTCTTCGGGTATTACATCGAGGTCACCAACGCCCATAGCGCCAAAGTTCCCGCCGACTACGACCGCCGGCAGACCCTGGCGACCGCGGAGCGCTACGTCACCCCGGAGCTCAAGGAGTATGAGGCGAAGGTCCTGGGCGCCGAGGAGCGGGTGGCGGAGCGAGAAGCGGAGCTCTTCTCGGCGCTGCGGAACCGGGTGGGAGAGGAGATCGGACGGATCCAGCAGACCGCGCGGGTCGTCGCCCAGCTCGACGTCTGGATCAGCCTCGCGGAGGTGGCAGTTGCCAATCGGTACGTCCGGCCCACCGTCGGCGAAGGCTTCGAGATCACTCTCGTCGCCTCCCGCCATCCGGTGCTCGAGCGGCTGATGCCGCGCGAGACGTTCATGCCGAACGACGTGCATTTCGACCGGTCGGCGCGGGTACAACTGGTGACCGGGCCCAATATGGCAGGGAAGAGCACCATCCTCCGGCAAATCGGGCTCTGCGTTATCCTGGCCCAGCTGGGCAGCTTCGTGCCGTGCGAGCGGGCCGAGATCGGCGTGGTGGACCGGCTGTTCACCCGGGTCGGCGCCTCGGACAATCTGGCGCGCGGGCAGTCCACCTTCATGGTGGAAATGAGCGAGACCAGCGCCATTCTCCATGGAGCCACCGCCCGTTCCCTGGTGCTCCTCGATGAGATCGGCCGGGGCACCTCCACGTATGATGGGGTCGCGATTGCCTGGGCGGTGACCGAGTTCCTTCACGACACCGTGGGCTGCAAGACGATGTTCGCCACCCACTACCACGAGCTGATGCAGCTACCCGAGCGGCTCGAACACGCCCGGAACCTCAACGTCGTGGTACGGGAAACCGGCGGGAAGGTGGTCTTCCTCCACCGGCTCGAGCCCGGAGGCACCGATCGCAGCTACGGCATTCACGTGGCCCAGCTGGCCGGCCTCCCCCGCGACGTAGTGGCCCGCGCCAACGTGGTGCTCCGAACCCTGGAGGGAGAGCACCGGGTCGTCACCGGCGGGCCGGCCCCCGATCCCGACCCGGGGCAGCTTCCCCTCTTCGCCCAGGCCCCACCCGATGCCACCCTCGAGGAGCTCCGCGCCCTCGACCTCAACGCGCTCACGCCGCTCGAGGCCCTCAATCGATTGGCGGAGCTGCAGCGCCGAGCCGGCCCGCGCGCTTGAAGCCGTAGTACACCGGAATCCCCAGCAGCAGGATCCCCACGCCGAGGGCTGCCTGCCGCGGGCGGTCGATCGCGGCGTTCCCGACCATCGCCACCGTAGCCAGCAGGAACAGCGCCGGCACCACCGGGTACCCGGGGGTGCGGTAGGGCCGCGGCAGGTCGGGGCGCAAGCGGCGGAGGCGAAAGAGGCCGACCACGCACAGGCCGTAGAACGGCCAGAGGCCCAGCACGAACACTTCGGCCAGCTGTTCGAAGCTGTGGTTGGAGAGGTAGACCAGGCTCAGCAGGGTGGTGACGACAACGCCGATGTACGGGGTCTGGTGCACCGAGTGAACCGCCGAAAGCCGCCCGAGCAGGGGATGGTCCCTTCCGATCGCGAACGGCAGCCGGGAGGAGAGCATCAGCGAAGAGTTGGCGGCGCTGAAGGTGGAGACGGCGACCATGACGCCGATGATGGCCCCGCCGGCTGCGCCGAAGACCTTCGCCGCCGCGTCGGCAGCCACCGTCTTGGTGGCGGCAATCTCGGCCATCGGCAAAGCGTGGAGGAAGGCGGCGTTCACCAGCAGGTAGAGGAGCGTGATCGCGATCACCCCGCCGCTCAGCACCAGCGGCATCCCGCGGCCCGAGTTCTTCATCTCCCCGGTGATGTACGTCGTCGAGCCCCAGCCCGAATAGGTCCACATCACCGTGACCAGCGCGAGCAGGAACCCGTGCCAGGGGATCGCCGCCGCGGGGGGGGCGGGTCCGGCGGCCGGCACCCCGACCAATATGGCGACCGCCACCACGCCGAGGGCGAGGAACTTGGCCGCGCTGGTGACCGAACCGAGCCCCGCGCTCCAGAGGACCGAGCGGTAGTTGACCGCGGCCAGCAGCAGAATGCACGCCCCCGCGGTCTCCCGCTCGTGCGCCGCGAGCGATGGGACCAGCACCCCCAGGTAGGACGCGCACACCAGCGCGATCGCCCCGACGGAGGCCGGCCGGAGGAGGAGGGTGGACATCCATCCATAGAGGAATGCGGCCAGCGGCCCGATGCCCTCGCGGATGAAGACGTACCGCCCCCCGGTGTCGGGGAACATCGCCGCCAATTCGCCGAAGGCGAGCGCGCCGGCCAACGAGAACAACCCGCCCACCACCCACACCAGCATGAACGCCCCCGGCGAGGGGAGCTGCGCCGCCACCG
This sequence comes from Gemmatimonadota bacterium, assembly GCA_041482775.1. Taxonomy (GTDB): domain Bacteria; phylum Gemmatimonadota; class Gemmatimonadetes; order Gemmatimonadales; family GWC2-71-9; genus JABFSM01. Next base: position 7,796 of record JBGPEJ010000033.1, read on the forward strand.
TGCTCGGCACCCGGAAGATCCCGCTGCCGACCATGATCCCGACCAGCGCTCCCATCGCGGAAACCGCACCGAGACGGCGCGGCAGCACCTGGGGTCCAGACCCGGCCACGTCCACGGGAGAATTCCCGGGAGAAGGAGCGCTCAACGCGGATCAGGGGGGCGCAGGCGCAGTGCCCTGGCCACGCTCCCGAGAAGCTTGTGGAAATCGTACCGCCGAATCGCGCGCCCAATGGCGCGTGTGATATCGGGACGGCCCCGGCGCTCCGCGTACAGTGCGAGCTGCGCCATGTTCCGGCGCTCGTAAGGATTCCGGAGCCGCAGCCGGGCCAGCGCCTCCGGCCGGTAGCTGCCCGGCGGGAAGGTGACGCAGCGGTCGAGCGCCCCCAGTATGTCCATATCCGCCAGCGTCCGGAGACACTTTTCGCAGTGGCCGCAATTCTGGTCCGACTGATTCGACCAGCAGACCCGGAGATTCTGCATCGCCAGATCGGAAGCCGCCACGGTGACCGACTTGGCGGAACGGCCGAACGCACCGCCATCATCTCTGAGGTCGAGGCGGCAGGTGGAAAGCAGCGGGTCGGTGAACGGATGGGTGCCCCAGGGGCGCAGCACCCGGTACGGCATGCTGGAGGGAATCAGGACCCGTCGAAAGCGGTCTTCGAGCAGCAAGGCAATCGCGGCCAATCCGCAGCCCTGGGAAATGCGGGCCCAATTCGCCTCGCGCCAACCCGACTCCCGGATGTTCGTCGCCACCTCGACCCAGGCCATGCCCACCTGATCCGCCACGCCACGCACCCGCTTGCGCACTCTCCCGAACTCCTCAACCGCGCGCATCGGAACATCGAGGCCCCATACGGTGATGAGGTCGTCGATGGGAATCTTCCAGGGCGCCTCGCCGCCGGGCAGGTTTCGAATCAGTGTGAAGAAGGAGTCCAGTCCACCGCTGAAGAACGCCCCGGTCCGGCCCGAGGGGGACGGCTCCGCCTGGGGGAGCAGATCCGCCTCGATCGGCACCGGCTCATACATTCCCGGAAACCACACCTTCCAGACCTGCATCAAGCCTTCCACTCCCTCGCGCAACGCGCGGTCTACCGGCAGACCGAGGCGGAGCGGCTCTCCCAGCGTGACCGCGAGCGGAAGCAGGCAGGCCAGCCAGGGGCTCCCGGTGCGGTTGAGCTCGGCGGCGTGGGCGTCGGGAACGTCGAACCAGATCCACTCGCTCTTGCGGGAGGTGGAATCGTACACGACCTCCCCAGCGAGCCGGGTCCGGTTGGCCTCCAGGGGGGATTTCTGCAACTCGACTCGAGCCAGTCGCATCCGGAAGCCGCTCCCGTGCGGTGAGAACGCCAAGGGCCAGAGTGGGTAAGATATGCAGGAACGCCGCACAGTGAACTCGCCCTCTCCCCTTCCCCCAACGTGCGGCACACCAGCGGGTTATGGCACATCCGCGGGAGGATCGCGTGCCGGCCGTGGGGGGGCCGGGGCCCCGTGCGGCATCCCGGCCACCGAACTACCTTCCGGCCATGCCCTCGGGTCGAAAATGCATTGCGGTGATCCTCACGCTTTCGGTCGCCTCGGTGGCCTGCCGCCGGAAGTCCGACAGCACCGTCCTCCTCCCCGCTGATCCGGTGTCCGAGGTAGCTCGGAGGGACGAGCCCCCGGTTCCCCTCGATCCTGAACCGCCCGTGGGGTATCCCGCCGCCCTCTATCAGCAGCGGATCAGCGGCACGGTTCTGCTCCGACTCTTCGTGGACGAAACCGGCCGGGTGATGCCCGACTCCACCCGATTGCAGGAGTCGAGCGGTTACCCCGCCCTCGATTCCGCCGCGCTGGCATCCGTGCCCAAGCTCCACTACGCCCCCGCGTTGCGCAGCGGCGCCCCCGTGGCCACCCTGTTCACCCAGCCGATCCACTTTCGCCATCCCGACCGGGGGGGCATTACCCCATGAAGCCGCAACATCTCGAGCCGTACGACTCCGCCCTTGATACCGTTGGCTGGACGCCGCTCATTCGGTTGAACCGGGTCGGCGCGGGACTCAAGACCCCGGTGTTCGGAAAGGCGGAATACGCCAACCCCGGTGGCTCGGTGAAGGACCGGATCGGTCTGGCCATCATCGAGGATGCCGAGCGGCGGGGAGAGCTCAAGCCGGGCGGCACCATCGTCGAAGGAACCAGCGGCAACACCGGCGTCGGGCTCGCCATGGCGGCAGCGCTCAAGGGGTACCACTGCATCTTCACCCTGCCGGACAAGATGTCCCAGGAGAAGGTGCGTTTGCTCCGCGCCTACGGCGCCGAGGTCGTCATCACCCCGACCGCGGTGCCGCCCGACCACCCCGAAAACTACGTCATGAAGGCCAAGCAGATCGTGCATGACACCCACGGCGCGATCCTGGCCAACCAGTTCTACAACCAGGTCAACCCCGAGGCGCACTATCGGACGACCGGACCGGAGATCTGGAAGCAGACCGGAGGAAAGGTCACCCACTTCGTGGCCGGCGCCGGAACCGGCGGCACCGTGAGTGGCGCCGGAAAGTTCCTCAAGGAACAAAACCCCAAGATTCGCGTCATCGCCGGCGACCCGGTGGGCTCCCTCTACACCGGCTACCACGCCACCCGGACCCTCGGCGAGGGGGGGCCGTACAAGGTCGAGGGAATCGGGGGCGACAAAGTGCCCACCACGGTGTGGTGGGATCTGATCGACGAATTCCGGCAGGTGCCGGACCGTGAGTCGATGCAGATGGCCCGCCGCCTGGCGCGGGAAGAAGGACTGCTGGTCGGCGGCTCCAGCGGGCTTAATGTCGTCTTGTCGCTGCAGGTCGCCCGCGAGGTGAACGATTCTGCCGCCTGTGTCGTCACCATCCTGTGCGACACCGGTGAGCGCTACCTCTCCAAGGTGTTCGACGACGACTGGATGCAGGAGAACCAGCTGCTCGACGCGCCGCGCCTGACGGTGGAGCAGCTCCTGGCCCGGCGGGCGCGGGGCGCCCCGGCACTGGTGAGCGTGGCGCCCGCCGCGCAGGTGCGTCAGGCCCTCAATCTGATGAGCACCTGGAGCGTGAGCCAGATTCCCGTCGTGGAGGCCGACGAATGCGTGGGAGGCCTGACCGAAAGCAGCCTGATGACCAAGGCGCTCGCCCAGCCGGCCAGCCTCGACCGGCCGGTCCGGGAAGTGATGGATGGGGCCTTTCCGGTGGTGGACGCCTCCTTTCCTACCGATCGCCTGGCGCCGATGCTGACTCGCGAAAACCCCGCCACCCTGGTGCGGAAAGACGGCAAGCTGATCGGGATCGTCAGTCGGTACGACCTGCTGCAGCAGCTCATCGGAACGCGATGATACCAGGGCGCCGGCGATGAGAATCACCGTCCTCACCGGCGGCACCTCGAGCGAGCGCGATGTCGCCATCGCCTCCGCCGTCCAGGTCGTGGCGGCGCTCCGGAGCCGGAGCCCTACCCTCGCCGTCCTCGACACCGCGCGGGGCTACAGCCCCGAGTCCGCCGAGCCCGATTTCCTCTCCAGCTCGGTCGGCCGGGAGCCCCCCGCGATCGAACAGCTCGTGGCGCTCGAGCGCGGCGTCCTCCTCTCCAGTCTGGCAGGCCTCCCGGTAATCCGCGAGGCAAATGTCATTTTTCTGGCGCTCCATGGCGGCCGGGGAGAGGACGGGACCCTCCAGGCGGTCCTTGATGTCGTGGGGGCGCCCTACACCGGGAGCGGCGCGCTGGCGAGCGCCATCGCGATGGACAAGGATGTGTCCAAGCGCCTCTTTCGCTTCGCCGGAGTCCCCACCGCGGATTGGCTGATGGGTCCGGTCGGCGCCGAGGAGGCCGGCAAGAGACTGGGGTGGCCCCTCGTAGTGAAGCCGTCGAAGCAGGGCTCGACCGTCGGCTTGAGCGTGGTGAAGGAGGCCCGTGACTACCCCCCCGCGATGGCCCTGGCCGGTCGGTACGATGACGAGGTGATGATCGAATCGTTCATCCCCGGCCGGGAGCTCACCGTCGGAATCCTGGACGGTCGGGCCCTCGCCGTGGGCGAAATCATCCCCCGGCACGAGATTTTCGACTACGAATGCAAGTACACCCCCGGGATGTCGCAGGAAATCTTTCCCGCTGACCTCCCCGGGGCGGTCGCGGATGAGTGCGCCCGGCTCGGCGTCCTCGTCCACCAGACCCTCAAATTGGGCGGGTACTCTCGGGTGGATTTTCGCTTGACACCGGCCGGAGAACTTGTCTGTTTAGAGGCTAATACCCTTCCGGGGATGACCGCCACCAGCCTGCTCCCCCAGTCGGCGGCGGCGGTAGGAATCTCTTTCCCGGAATTATGCGAGCGAATTTGTCTCGCGAGCAGGAAGGCATGAGCAAAGCGCTGCAGAAGCCTCCGGTCGAACCGTCCCGACTCACCCCCTGGGTCGGGCGTCTGGTGCTACTCAACGCCTGCTCGTTTCTGCTCCTCCAGACCGTGCTCACCGCCCCGGCGGTGATCGAAGCCCTCGAGTTCATCCCCGCTCGGTCCGCCGGGAGGCCCTGGTCCTTCTTCTCCTACCTGTTCGTCCACAAGGGGCTCCTGCACCTCGGTGGCAACCTGCTGATGCTCCTCGCCTTCGGGCCTCCGCTGGAGCGGCGGATGGGGAGCCGTGCCTTCCTCCTCTACTACGTGTATTGCGGCGTGGGGGCCGCCGCGCTCGCGGTGGGCCTCACCTCGTTCATGCCGATCTCCCCGCTGATCGGCGCCTCGGGCGCCGGGCTGGGCTTGGGCCTCGCCTTCGCGCTCAACTGGCCCGAGGTGAAATTCACCCTGCCCCCTTCACCGCTCCGGGTGAATGCGCGCGCGCTCGTTGCCCTCCTGGCCCTGGCCGATCTGGCCGTGGCGCTCTGGCTCGACAACGGTGTCGCCAGTGTCGCTCATGTGGGCGGTATCGGGGCGGGATATCTCTTCTTCCGGATCCAGAACACCCTGTCACGGCGGGGAACGAAGGAGCCGAAGGCGGTGGCCCGCCGGGCGGTCATGGCGCCGATCCCGGTCCGCCAGGGCAGCCCCGCGGCCGAAGTCCGCCCCGCGCTGCTCCGCCCCGACGTGCGCGAGGCGTACCCCGCGGATGAGGTCGACCGCGTGCTCGACAAGATCAGCGCCTTCGGCATCCAGAGCTTGACCGCCGAGGAGCGCCGGTTTCTCGATGAAGTCTCCAAGAAAAAGCGAAAAGACCTGCACTAGGCCTTGTTTCGTGCGCGACACTTTTTATCTTGTCGCGTGCTCATCAATCTCCTCCCCGATTTCCTCGACATTCTCGATCAGCCCGACCCGGAAGCGGCCTATCACCGTTTTCTCGACAGCCATCGCCCGCTCCTCGCCGCCTACTGGAGCAACTACGTCCTCGACCTCGACAGCCCGCACGCGGCGGAAGTGATCGCGGCGGCGGTGCGCGCCGATCACAGCGACTTGTTTGCCATGCTCGACCAGGTGGACCTGCCGCGCCTGGCCGAGGAGGCTCTCCACCGGGCCGAGGACTTGCTCCAGGTCGATCGACCGACCGACTGCGTCCTGATGGTGGGGATGGGGGCCGCCAACGCCGGCGAGCTGGTGCTGGGCGGCCGCGGGGTGGCGTTCATCTGCGTGGAGCACTTCACCGGCCGAGCCAATCCGGAAACCCATGGCATGGGCCTGGCCCCTGAGCTCGCGCCGCTCTGGGTGGCGCATGAGATCGCCCACACCGTTCGGTACACCTCGCCGGAGAGTGCCAGCGAGATGCGCCGCCTGGTGGCTGAGGCCGGTGGCCACTACGACTACTGGCTCACCGCCAGCCGCGCCACCCTCCGGGAGCTCCTCCTCAACGAAGGGCTCGCCGTTCACGCCTCCCAGGCGGTCGTTCCCGGACTCGATGCCGCCGACTACTTCGGCTATCCCCGGCGCCAGTACCAGCGGATGCGGGAGCTCGAGGCCTTCTTGCGCCGTGCCGCGCACCACGACCTCGATCGAGCCGGCCTGGGCCTGCGCCTCAAGTATCTCTCCGGAGGGATGAGCCCGACCGCCCGCCTCGCATTGGGCCGGGTGCTCCCGGAACGCTGCGGCTACTACCTCGGCCACCGGATGGCGGAGCCACTGGTGTCCTCGCGCGGCATCGCCCCGGCCCTCCGCGCCCCGGTTACCGAATTCCAGGCCGCCGAGGACGCGGCGACGGGAATTCGCACCGCCTGAGCCGTCCGGGCCCGGTCGGAGACCGGTATATTCCATCAATGGAATCCGTTCCCCAGGCCGCGCCCCCGGTCACCATCACCCTCAAGCCCGCCGGACCCATCCTCATCGACGGTCCCGTGGTGATCCTCAACAACGCCGGTGATCCGGTCGAACCCCCTCCCTCGAAGATTCCCGGGCAGATCAAGTTCTGCGGCTGCGGTTTCAGCAAGAACAAGCCGTTCTGCGACGGGAGCCACAAGCGCTAGGCCGGCTACTTCCCGACACAGAAGTGCTCGAACACCCGACCGAGGACCTCGTCGGGATGCACCACCCCGATCAGCTCCTCCAGCGCGGCCACCGCGCCCTGCACATGATGGGCGCCAAGAACCGGGTCTCCCGCGGGCGCCAGCTCCGGTGCCGCCGCGGCCAGTGCCGCCGCCGCTCGGCCAAGGGCCACCCGGTGGCGTTCCCGCGAAAGCATCGGCTCCAGGTCCCCGTATCCCGCCGCCGAGCCGAAGAGCCGGCCGGCGATCGCATCCCGCAGGCGATCCAGCCCTTCCGCCGTCAGCGCCGACACGGGGATCCCCTCCTCGGCCACCCGTGCCGCCTCCGGCACCAGATCCGCCTTCGACCGCACCAGGAGCGACGGCTGCTCTTCCAGCAGCTTCCGCTCCTCCATGGTGGGCATCCGTCCCGACTCGGCGCAGAGCAGCACCAGATCCGCCGCGGCCAGATACCGGCGGCTCACCTCGATGCCCATCCGCTCGATCCGTTCACCGCCGTCCCGGAGGCCGGCGGTGTCCACCAGCCGGATCGGCCACTCCGCCACCGTGCTCCAAGCCTCGATCGCGTCCCGCGTGGTTCCGGGAATCTCGGTCACCAGCGCGCGGCTCGAGCCGAGAATGGCGTTGAAGAGCGAGGACTTTCCCGCATTGGGGCGTCCCGCCAGGACCACCAGCGCGCCCTCGCGAAGCCGCTCCCCCGCCGGGGCGGTCGCGAGCAGGTGCGCCACCGCTTCCTTTACCCGCCCCAGCATCACCAAAATTCGCTCCCGCGGCACCGGTCCGTCGTCTTCTTCGGGGAAATCGATGTCGTACGACAGAAAGGAGAGCAGGTCGAGGAGCTCCTCCCGGAGCGCCTGGATTCTCCGGGAAAGCCCACCGTCCAGCTGACGCAGAGCCGCGCGGCCCTGAGCGGGGGCCGTTGCGTCCACGAGATCCCCGACCGCCTCCGCTTGCAGGAGGTCCAGCTTCCCGTTGAGCACCGCCCGCCGGGTGAACTCTCCCGGTGTGGCGGTTCGAGCCCCCGCCGCATGGAGCGCGGACAGGAGCGCCGCCGGCGCGAGGAGGCCGCCGTGGCAGGAGAACTCTACCACGTCTTCTCCGGTGTAACTGCGCGGGGCCCGGAAGACGGTGACCATCCCTTCGTCGATGGGCTTCCCGTCCGCCCCGAGGAAGGCGGCGCGAGCGGTGATCCGGGACTCCAGGCCGTCGATCCCCCCTTTCCGCGCGATCACCCGCCCCGCCACCTCGAGCGCCCCGTTCCCCGAGATTCGCACCAGCGCAAGCGCGGCCCGGCCGGGCGGTGTGGCGAGCGCGGCGATCACGTCGGAGAGCATGTCTGAAGGTAAGAGGCGGGGTCCGGGACGTAAGAAGGGGGCCCCTCGGGGCCCCTTTGCCGCCTATCGCTTGCCCCCCGTCCGCTTCGGCGGCGGCGGTGGCGGCGCGAGATTGCGACGCTGCCGCTCCCGCGACAGCATCCACTGCTGCGGCAGGCTGGCCAGGTTCATCACCGTATAGTACAGGTTGAGCCCCGAGGCGAAACGGAGGAACAGGAAGGTCATCATCGCCGGCATCATGTACATCATCATCTTGGTCTGCGGATTCGGCGGCAGGCCCCGCTGGCCGATCCAGGTCAGGACCAGCATCGAGAGCCCCATCACCACCGGGATCACGTAGACCGGATCCGGCCGGGAAAGGTCCGGAAGCCAGAGGAACGAGGCGCCGCGCAACTCGATCGTGTTGGCGAAGACGAAGAAGAACGCCAGGAGGATCGGCCAGGGCAGCAGCATCGGCCAGCATCCACCGAACGGGTTGACGTTGTGCTCCTTGTACAGCTTGAACATCTCCTGCTGGAGCTTCTGCGGCTCGCTCTTGTACTTCTCCTGCAGCTCCTTGATCAGCGGCTGCACCACCTGCATCGCCATCGTCGAGCGCATCGCCTTCTGGTTGAGCGGCCAGAGGACGATCCGGATGACGATGCCGAACAACACCAGGCCCAGCCCGTACGCCAGTCCCAGCCCGTCGTGCAGCCATACCAGCAGCGAGCGGGCACCCAGCGCCACCGGCCGGATGATGGTACGAAATCCCGGCCATCCATACGGATTCACATCGTCGAAATCGTGCCCGATGGCGCGTAGCCGGGGGTATTCCATCGGGCCGGCGTAGAGCTGGTACTGAAATCCCCCCGTCGACGCCACCGGGATCCCCGCCGTGATCGCCGCGGTGCCGGACGTCTTGTTGAGTGAGTCGGTGGCCAGAGCGCTGGCACCGCTGATTCCGCCGTTCCGGCCCGAGCCGGTGGTGTCCACGTCGAAGAGCGCCGTGACGAAATACTTGGACTTGACCGCCACCCACTCAAACGGGCCGTTGAACCCGAGCGGAACGTGCGGCTTGAGGCTGGCAAATCGGGTCAGGCTCGCCTTGGTGTCCTTGACCACCACGCCGAGCTCCCGGTGGTGCTCGACGCTGTCGGATTCGGTATTCCGGAGCCCGGGGCCCATGGCCACCAGCAGGGTCGCCCCGTTCGGTCCCAGGCCCTGCACCGTCCCGCTCACGTCGATCAGGTAGTCATCGGCGCGGAAGGTGTAGCCGAGCGACACGGTGATCCCGCCCTGTTGTGCCGTCCAGGTAATCCGTGCGGGGCCCGGCAGCTGAAGGGCGCGCGCCGACGGCTCGAAGTGCCAGTCGCGGAGCCACACCGTGTCCCGCCCGGCCAGGAGCCCGAGACCGAGCAGATCGCTCCGAGGTGAGACGATCTGGGTCGGCTGACCCTTCTCGTCCGGCCGCATCGACGGATACTTGAGCAACGTCGCCTCGATGAGCCGCCCGCCGCGCGTCGAAAAGCGGTACCGGTACAGGGGAGAGGTGACGGTGACCGTGTCCTCGGGACCGGAGGGTGAAACGGCCGCGATGCCGGAGGGCGGGGAAATCGTCTCGGGGCGAGCCGGGGGCACGGGGGCGGGGCGCCCGGAATCCACCAGCTGCTCCGCGACCGGGCGGCCCTGCCGTCCGGCGCCCCGGGGAATCGGCTTCTTCGACTTGAACAACATCGAAGGCAGAATCGCCACCGCCATCATCAGCACGATGGCCAGGAATACGCGTCGGTCCATAGAGTGGGAGGTGTCCGAGGCCTACGGTACGGGGTCGAAGCCGCCCGGGTTGAAGGGGTGACACCGCACGATCCGCCGGGCGCCGAGCCAGGAGCCTCGCACCACGCCGTAGCGCCCGATTGCCTCGAGGGTGTACTGCGAACAGCTCGGTGTAAACCGGCAGCTCGGGGGAAGAATGGGCGAGAGCAGCCGCTGATAACCGCGAATCAGCCCCATCGCGATCCTCCGGGGCCAGCGAGTCGGATCGAGCACCGGATCACGCAACCACCGCGCGCCAGGCCAGGAGCTCGTCCCTGAGCGCCGCGAACGCCGCTCCGTACGCCTCCCGCCGCGCGCGAATTACGACGTCCCACGCCGGCACCGTTCCCATCATCTCCCGGCGCCACAGCTCCCGAAGCCGGCGCCGCAAACGATTGCGGGCCACCGCGCTGGACTGGAACTTCGGTACGATCAGTCCCATCCTCGGATGGCCCGCCTGGTTGTCTGCCCACAGCATATCGAGGTGTGTCAGCCGCCTCCGCCGCCCCGTTTGCTGCACCCGAACCAGCTCCGCCGCACGCGTCAGACGGTGTGATCGGTGCAACCGCTCGACTCCCGTCAGCGTCCCCCGTGCTTCGAGGCGATCTTGATCGTCAGACGCTTCCGGCCCTTCTTGCGGCGGCGCGAGAGCACCTCGCGACCCCAGCGATCGGCCATCCGCGCACGGAACCCGTGACGGTTGACGCGCTTGCGATTGCGGGGGCGATAGGTTGGCTGCATGTGAAAATCCCGTCCCTCAGTGAGCCGGCAAACTTAGCGGCAAATGCCGCTTCAGGTCAAGGTTGACTTTTCCACAACGGTGCCGTAGCTTCGCACGCCCCAACAACATCCCGACCCGCTTCCGATCGATATAATCGCGAATGCAGCTCTCGCTCAAAGAGGCTTGGACCCGGATCCTGGACGACGCGAGACGCGAAGTCCCAGAGAAGGATTTCAAAGCCTGGGTTGAGCCGGCAAAACCGGTTGCCCTCGAGAGCGATCGCCTCATCCTCGGCGTCCCCGACGAATTCGCCGTCCAGTGGAACGAAGCCAAGAACTCGAGTCTCTTCACCCGGCTCGCCGAGCGTGCGCTCGGTCGCCCGGTCTCGGTGGTCTTCCGGGTGGATGAGGAGCGGCTCGCCCGCCCCCAGATGGATTTCTTCGTGGCGCCGCCACCCACGCCCGGCGGTTCGGGCCCGGCGGCAACCATGACGCTGCCGCTCAACGAGCGCTACACCTTCGAAAACTTCGTCATCGGAAAATCCAACGAGCTCGCCGCCGCGGCCGCGCATGCGGTC
>JBGPEJ010000034.1:0-18649 GCA_041482775.1 Gemmatimonadota bacterium
ATCGGTTCCAGTCAGGTCTCCAGGAAATCCAGGTGTATGAGCGCGACGGGCGATTCTACCGCGCCGACGGAGACCGGGGTGACGACCGGTATTACGACGATCGCTACTATGACCGCCGTGACCGTGGCCGGGACCGGGACCGTGACTTCGACCGGTACCGTGACCGGGATCATGACCGGGATCATCACTGATGCGCTGACTTGAAACCGGTGGGGCCGTCCCTCCTTTGAGCCTCCTGTGGCTCTCCTTCCCCGGTCCCGCCAGCAGACCCACGGCTCCCAGCCTGGGTTCGAGCGGCCCCGCCTTCGGGCGGGGTCGTTCGTTTCTGGGGACTCCGCTTGCCTGAACCGGAAGTAGATGCGACCTTTGGACTTGGCCCAGGCCGGATCAGTGCTCAGAGCTGACGGCCGGTGGACCGGAACAGTTAAAGTCAAGGGCGGCGTGCAGCTGATGAGCGCCGGGTAGGAAACCGTTGGAGACTCGTGACACCCCCGCCAAGGAGCCTCTCATGAGATGTCGCAGCGTGGTGATGTCCAGCCTGGCCCTCTGCCTGGCGATCAGCTCTCTCGCACTTGCGCAAAGCACCGCTCGGAAGGCCCATTTCGGGGTGCTCGGCGGCGTGGCATTCTCCAAGCCGGGAGGGCCCGATGCCACCAACATCGATGGATCCCACACCGGTCTCGCGGTGGGCGGCTTTGTCACCGTCCAGGTGACCCACGGGTTCGCGATCGAGCCCGAGGCCCTCTATGTCCAGAAGGGGGCAAAGATCAAGGACACCGGTGGCTCGGGGAAGGTCAAGGTCCCCTATTTCGAGATCCCGGTTCTCGCCAAGCTGCGGATTCCTCCGCGTGGGGGCAGCATCGTCAGTCCGCACGCCTACGTCGGCCCTGCACTGGGGTTCAAGGCGGGATGTCACGCCTCCTTCACGATCGGCACGACCTCGATTTCCGATAGCTGCGATGCCGCTACGATCGATGTCAAGATCAAGAGCACCGACCTGAGCCTGGTGTTCGGTGGGGGTGTGGATATCGGGCGGGCTCTGCTGGACGTCCGGTACGATCTCGGTTTGTCGAAGATCGATGATAACACCTCCAATAACAACGTGAAGAACCGCACCCTGTATTTCTTGGCGGGCTGGACCTTCCGCGCAGCGCACTAGCCCGACCGCCCTGGAGCACAAACCGCCCCCGCGGGCCCTGCCCGCGGGGGCGGTTTGTCCTCAGGCGTCGGCTGGCCGCGTTAGGTTTGGGGGCCCATGCATCCCTCCCGCGACCACCACCTTCCGCTTGATCCGACCGCGTTCCGGCGGGCACCGCACCAACGGGGTAGGGTGATCGTGATCGCCCCCACCCGCGCCGCCTGCGAGACCATCGAGCTCGGGCTGGGCACCGAAGTCGAGACACTCCTGCAGCGCAGACACGGTCCCACTCTCTGGAACTGGGCCGCCGAAGGCAAACCGTTCGGTATCGTGGCCGGCACCGGCACCGGCAAGACGCTCTCCATCCGGCCGATCGCCCAGGCAATCCTTCAGGAGACGCTCCGCTACGGGGTGGTCAATCGGGAGCGGGAGGCAACCCCGGAAACGCCTTCGTGGAATGTCGTGATCGTCACCACGGGAATCGCGCGCCGGTGGTTCCAGGATGACCTCATCACCCCACGTGATACGCTGGTGGTGGACGAGATCCACCAGACCTCGGCCGAGCTGGAACTCTGCCTGGCGCTCGGGAAGCGGGCCGGCTGCCGCTTCATCTGGCTCTCCGCGACGGTGGATCCGGCGTTCTACGCCCGGTATCTGGGGAGCGCGGAGGTGCTGGAGACCAGCGCCTTCGACCCCGCGCTGCGCGCCAAGGTCACCGTGGTTCCCAAGGACGCAGAGGAGTTTCTCGAGGACAAATTCCTGCGGCGGGTCATCAAGGAGCGTCGTGGCGTGGCGGTGTTCGTGCCGACTCGGGCGGAGGTCGAACGTCTGGCCGGAGAGCTGGGGGAACGGTGGTCGAGGCTCTCGGCGGCCTTCTACCACGGGGGGGAGCCGATCCGGGTCATCCGGCCCTTCCTGGAAGGAGCGGTGGAAAAGCCCTTCCTCCTCGCCATGACCGCCGCCGGGCAATCAGCGCTCAACATCCCCGGGCTCGATACGGTGGTCATCTACGACGCGCGGTATGGCAACCGGGTGGATCGCGGGCGCAACGTTCTCCACCGGATGTACCTCGGCGCCAACGAAATACTCCAGATGGCGGGGCGGGTGCACGGGCGGGTGGCCAATGGCGAAGTCACCATCCTGTCCGACCGGCCGCTCGACTTCGACGCGCTGCGCCCGACCCCGCCGGAGTTTCAGCTGGCCGGCGACGCGGAGCGCGTCGCTCTCACCTGTGCGGCGCTCGGAGTGGACGCCCGCGACCTCGACCTCCCGGTCCCGCTCGACCGCACGGCCTACCGGCGTGCGGTGGAGCTGCTCGCTTCCCGCGGCCTGGTGGCCGGCGGGCGGCTTACCGAGTACGGCCGTGAGGTTGAGGCCATGCCGGTGGAGCGGCCGTGGGCGGAGCTGCTGGTGCAGGCGGCGCCCTCGCTGGTCCCGATCGTGGCGGTATGCTCGAACATCGACTCACTTCACCGGATGACCCGGGAAGAGCGCGATCTCGACGGGGTGGTAGTGCAGGGGAGCGATCACCTCACCGCGCACAACCTCTACGCGGAAGCGGTCAACCAGCACGGTGGGCTCGGCGAGGTTTACGGCCTTCCCCGGCACGTGTTCGACGCCGAGTTGGACGAATGGGGGGAGCGCCGTGGGGTTCTGGTCAAGGCCATCGAGGATGCCGCCATGGGCGCCGCAGCAGTCTATCGCTCCCTCGAGCTTCCCCTGCCGCCGACCCTACCCTATGCGAGTCGCGAACTCCGGGCCCAATTTGCCGATCTGGTCGCCCGGATCATGCCCTTTGACCTGGTGATCGACGAGCACACCGCCGACGGCCAGGAGGCCCGGGTGGCCAAGACGTCGGTCGCGGGGAGCTGGGGCGCGATTGCGGGGAACCTGCGGTACTTCGCCGACCGATTCGGCGTGCCGCGCGCATCGGTTGAGGGAACCACGCTTTCCTACGACCTGGTCCGCCGGCACGCGACGCTCGGCCCCCCGGCCGTCTTTCTCGCCGGCCCGCGGAAGCAGCAGCAGCTTGCGCTCTCCCGGCGGCTCACCTACTTCGGTTTCGAGCTGGAGACCGCGATCGAACCGGTGGAGGGCCCGATTCCCGAGGCGCTCCTCGGAGCGGCGCGTGAAATGTTGGCTGCGGGCCTGCTGGACGGTGAGACGGTCCATCCGGAGCAGGGCAAGATCCGCCGCGGCGCCACGATGCTGCGTGAATGGTGGCGACGCTCGGCGGGGCAGCTCGCTGCGGGGTCGGAGCAGGCGCTCCGAGCGCTTCTGGTCTCCCAGCTTGCGGAGGTGCGCTCCTGGAAGGAGTTTCTCGCGGTACCGGTCACCTTGGAGCCCGATGCATTGGTGCCGGAGGGTGAACGGCGCCGGCTCGACGGGATGCCCGGCATGATGCGGCTCCGGGGCGACGCAGTTCCGCTCGACTACGAGGTCGAGGGCGGGGGAGGCGTGGTACGGCTCCGCCTTCGGGAGGGCCAGGCTCGCCGGCTCACCCCGCAGGAGCTCGACGGCCTCGATCGGCCCCTGCGATTCTCGGTGGTCCGGGCCGGGGAGCCGGCGCTCCGCGCCGATACCCTCGAGGAGCTCAAGCAGATGCTGCGGCACCCCGCCGGACGCACTCGTGCGCAGCGGTCCAGACGCCCGCCACCCAGGCGAGGCGGACGGCGGCGGTGACCTGGGAGAAGGAGTACGCGTGAGCCTGGTCCTGCCCGAACTCATCCCGATGGCGGCTATCCGCAGCGCCCGCGAGGCCATCCGGGACTCGGCGTTCCGTACGCCCTGTTTCAAACTCCCCTTCGAGGGTCCATCCGACATCTGGGTCAAGCTCGAGACCCTTCAGCCGGTCGGCTCATTCAAGATCCGGGGCGCGCGGAATGCGATCGCCGCGGCGGATCCGCGCGATCTCGAGAGGGGCATCTACACCGCGAGCGCGGGCAACATGGCGCTGGGGCTTGCCTGGTGCGCCCGGGAGCGGCACATCCCGTTCACCGCCATCGTCCCCGACCACGCGCCCGAGGCCAAGCTCTCGGCGCTCCGGAGGCTGGGCGCTCTCATCCGGCCGGTCCCGTTCCCCAGGTGGTGGCGGGTATTACTGGAGCGCCGTTTCGAGGACCTGGAAGGCCTGTTCATCCACCCGGTGTCCGACGTAGCCGTGATGGCCGGGAACGCCACCATCGGACTCGAAATCCTCGAGGATCTGCCGGACGTGGAGAAGATCATGGTTCCCTTCGGCGGTGGGGGGCTGTCGTGCGGAATCGCCAGCGCGCTTCCTCCCGGGCAATCCGGGGTCAGGGTGATCGCCTGCGAAGTGGAAACCGCCGCTCCGCTCAGCAAGTCGCTCGAGGCGGGGGCGCCCCAGGCGATCACCTACACCCCCAGCTTCGTGGACGGAATCGGTGCGGCGGGGCTGCTGCCGGAAATGTGGCCGTTGGTGAAGCGACTGCTGGGCGGAGTAGTGGTGGTGTCGCTCGAGGAGACGGCGGAGGCCATCCGAATGCTGGTGGAGCGCATGCGGGTCGTGGCGGAGGGGGCCGGCGCGGTCCCGCTCGCGGCCGCGCTCTCGGGGCGGGCAGGCGGCGGGACGATCTGCTGCGTCATCTCGGGCGGAAACATCAATCTCGACCGGCTCGCCGCCATCCTGTCCAAGGCCCCGGGCGCCGTCGGTCCCGTCGTCTGACCACCCCGGCCCTCCTCTACGGTGCCACCGGGTACACCGGTCGGCTGATCCTCGCGCGGAGCCTCGACCGCGGGCTCCGCCCGGTGCTGGCGGGAAGGAGCGCCGCGGTGCGCGAGCTCGCCGGGGCGCACGGTCTCGAGGCCCGGGTGGTCGGGCTGGATGATCCGCCGGCGCTCCGGCGCAGCCTCGAAGGAATCCGGGCGGTAGTCCACTGCGCGGGCCCGTTCGGCCGCACCTCGCGTCCCATGGTGGATGCCTGCCTGGCGGCGCGGACGCACTATCTCGACATCACCGGCGAGATCGGCGTGTTCGAAGCCCTTGCGGCTCGGGATGCCGAGGCGCGCGCCGCCGGCGTGATGCTCCTGCCCGGTGTGGGCTTCGACGTGGTCCCGTCGGACTGCCTCGCCGCCCATCTCAAGCGACGCCTCCCCAGCGCGACGCGGCTGGTGCTGGCGTTCGAATCATCCGGGGGCCTTTCCCGGGGCACCGCCACCACCATGGCCGAGAACATCGCGCGGGGAGGGGCGATCCGCCGGGCCGGGAGGATCGTTCCGGTGCCGGCCGCGTGGAAGACCCGGACGATGGACCTCGGCCGGGGCCCGGTCGAGGTGACTTCGATTCCATGGGGCGACGTTTCCACCGCGTGGCACAGTACCGGGATTCCCGATATCGAGGTGTACACCAGGATGACGCCGGGCCGACGCCGGCTCCTGCTCGCCAGTCGGTATCTCGGTTGGCTCCTGGCCTCGAGGCCGGCGCAACGGTTTCTCAAAGGGAAGATCCGGAGTGGTGCTCCGGGGCCCGATCCGGCGGCGCGGGCGCGGGGTACCTGCCGCATCCTGGGCGAGGTGTCCGACCGCGAGGGGCGGAGCGCGCGGGCCAGTCTGAGCGGCCCGGAGGGCTACACCCTGACGGCTTTGACGGCGGTGGCGGCGCTCGAGCACACCCTCGCCGGAGAGGCCGCGCCGGGGTTCAAGACCCCGTCGCTCGCGTTCGGCGCCGACTTCGTGCTGGGGGTCGAGGGAGTCGTCCGGGAGGATCTTCCCTAGGGCCGGGACGCCCCCGGTCGCGGAGCCGGCGGCGCCGGGCGCCCTCCCGGCTTCCACTCCGGCCTGGGGCCATCGGCAAGGAGTCGGACCGCGCGCGCCGCCGACTGGATCACCGCCGCCATATGGACCGGATCAGCCCGCGACGCGTCGTCACTGGGGCGGTGATAGTCGGTGTGCAGGTTGTAGCTCGAGAGCGTGTGGGCCACGATCCCGCGAAGCGCGAGCGCATAGTTGTCGCTTCGCTGGAAGAACTGTTGGGCCGGCCGGGCGTCCGGCACGAGCGGAATCTTGCTTCCCGCGAGCAGTTCGCCCATGGTAGAGCGCTCGTAGCCGGTGAGCCAGGCTCTTCCCGACCCACCGGCCAGCGAGTCGGGGCGTCCGATCATCTCGACCTCCAGGTTCGCCACCATTTCGGCCAGCGGACGGATCGGGTGATCGACATACCAGCGGGCTCCGGTCAATCCGATTTCCTCCCCGGTCATCGCGGCGAACACGATGGTGCGTCGGGGCCGCGGCCCTTCCGAGAGAGCGCGCGCGATCTCGTGGACCGCCACCACCCCGGAGGCGTCGTCATCGGCGCCGTTGCAGATGCTGTCGGCGCCGACCGGCCGGCAGAAGTTCATCGGGTCGCCGGCGGCGCCGATATGATCGTAGTGGGCGTCCACCAGGACATGCTCGGCGCGAAGGCTGGGGTCGCTGCCGGGCAGAATGCCAAGCACGTTGACGCTGGTACGACGCCGCTCCGGCGGAACCGTGTCGAGCGCCGCGAAGCCGGCGGCAAGACGGGGGAAGGTCCCGCCGCCTTGTCCGGGACGAACCACGAGCAGGACGAACGGCACCCGCTGGAAGTAGCCGCTGTCGCCGGCGGGCTGGAGGCCGATCCGCCGCATTTCCGCGGCGATGATCGCGGCCGCTTTCTCGGCGCCCGGCGTCCCAGTCATCCGGCCGCGCAGCGAGTCGTCGGCGAGTTGACCGAGCAGGGTGGCGACGGTGGCCGGCGTGATGGCGCCGAGAGGGCGGGCAACCGGCGGGGTGCCGTGGGAGCAGCCGCCAAGCAGGAGCGCGGTTCCCAGCGTGGCTGGCAGCAACGCGCGGCGGCGCGGGCGGGCAGGGAACCAGGTCATAGCGGGAATATGGTTGGCGGATTGCTCAGGAGGAATCCGCCAGGAGGCGCCGGGCGAGCGCGGCGTCGTCCGCATGCACCAGGACCCGGATTCGCTGCGCCGAGCCGAGCCACGGATCCGACCCGCCGGCATCATCTCCCACGACGACCGCGCTGATCCCGTTCGACTCCAGAACGGCCTTGGCCAGGTCGGCCTCCCATCGGGTCGAGTAGGCCTTGACGGCGGCAGTGCTTCCATCGCTCATCGCACACCTCACCGGTCCGCCAAACATAGAGCGTGAGGCACGATCCCGCCCGAGACCGTAGTATTCCTGACCCCTGCGAAGAGGGCTTGTGCGCACCCTCCGTCTCCCCCACCCGCTGATCCTGCTGCTCGCTTGCGTGCTGGTCGCGGCGGTGCTCACGCATCTGATTCCGGCCGGCCAGTACGAACGCAGGGACGATCCCGCCACCGGCAGGACGGTCGTGGTGGCGGGAACCTATCATCGCGTCGTAGCGGCGCCGGTCGGGCCGTTCGCGGCGTTTATCGCCGTGCCGCGCGGGATGGTGGCCGGGGCCGAGGTGATCGTGCTGGTGCTGCTGGTCGGTGGGGCGTGGACTGTGGTGGACAAGGCGGGGACGCTGGGCCGGATTGTCGAGTGGCTGGTCGGCCGATTCGGGCGGCGGCCGCACCTGATCATCATCCTGCTCTCCCTCGCTTTCGCCGCGGGAGGGGCGCTGGAAAACATGCAGGAGGAGATCATCCCCCTCATCCCCGTGTTGCTGGTGCTCGCCCGGGCGCTCGGCTTCGATTCGGTCACCGTGGCGGCCGTGAGTCTCGGCTCGGCGATGGTGGGGAGCGCGTTCAGTCCGATCAATCCGTTCCAGGCGGGAATCGCCCTCAAGCTGGCGCAGCTGCCTCCCCTCGCGGGCGCCGGACTGCGCACCGGAATGCTGGGCGTGGCGCTGGTGATCTGGATCGCCTGGACGATCCGGCATGCGACCCGGACGCGCGGAGCCGGCTCCGGCGGCAGCGCCGACGTGGCCGCTGGATTCGATCTCCGGCATGGATTGATTCTGGTGTTGGTGGCCGCCCCGTTTGCCGCGTACATCATCGGTTCGCTGAGATACGGCTGGGGCTTCAACGAGCTTTCGGCCGGATTCCTCATCGCCGGCTTGGCGATCGGGCTGGTGGGCCGGCTCGGTCTGCAGGGAACCGTGGATGCCTATCTCGAGGGAATCCGCTCGGTGGTGGGCGCGGCGATGCTGGTGGGGGTGGCCCGGTCAATTTCCCTGGTGCTCGAGGACGGTCACGTCATCGACAGCATCCTCCAGGCGCTGGTGACGCCGCTGGCCCAGACCCCCCGCGCCGTTGCCGCGGTGCTCATGATTCCGGTGCAGTGCCTGCTGCACATTCCGGTGAGCAGCGTGAGTGGTCAGGCGGTGCTCACCATGCCGGTCATGGTGCCCTTTTCAGATCTGCTGGGCATCTCCCGACAGGCGGCGGTCCTCGCCTATCAGACCGGGGCGGGATTGACCGAGTTCTGGACGCCCACCAACGGCGCGATGATGGCGATCCTGCTTGCCGCGGGCGCACCCTTCGGGAAATGGCTCCGATTCGTCCTGCCGGCGGTGCTGGCCCTGACCGTGGTGGGGATCGCGGGCGTGATCCTCGCGCGCTGACCCGCTCAGCGGCCGGCGTAGGCCTGCAAGGTGACCAGCAGCCCGACCAGCGAGGCAAGCGCCACGCTGTGGAAGAAGACATAGCGCAGGATTTTCCCCTCCTGGCCCTCGGCGTGGGTGACGGTGCTCGCCACCACGATGCTCTGGGCGTCGATCATCTTGCCCATCACGCCGCCCGATGAGTTCGCCGCGGCCATCAGGGTCGGGTCCAGGCCGAGCTGCCGAGCGGTGATGGTCTGCAGGCTTCCGAACAGCACGTTCGAGGAGGTGTCCGACCCGGTGAGCGCCACGCCCAGCCAGCCCAGCATCGTCCCGAAGAACGGATAGAGGACGCCGGTCCGCGCGAACGCCAGTCCGAGGATGGCGTCGAGGCCGGCGAACCTGCTCAGGTAGCCGATTGCCATCATCAGGGCGATGGTGAGCAGGGAACTGCGCACCACTCGCAAAGTGGCGAACCAGGTTGACCCGAGCTCCCGGAGTCCGTAGCGAAGCACGCCGGCCGTGAGCAGCGCAGCGAGAAGGATCCCGGTTCCGGTGGCGGAGAGCCAGTTGAGGGTGAACACCGCCGGTTCGGGGGCCGCCACCGCCACCACGGGAGGCACCCGGGCGATGAGATTGTGGAGACCGGCGACCGGCAGCTTGGGCGCCGAGAGTCCATTGAGGAGGTTCTTGACCTGGGGAATGCCCCAGAGAAAGACCAGGACGGAGAGGATCAGCCAGGGGGCCCACGCGCGGAGCAGCGCGCCCTCACCCCGCACCGCGGGATGACTCGGCGGTCCCGCGGCGTCGGGCTGACCAGGTCGGGGCCGCCACCGCCGCAGGAACACCACCAACGCACCCATCGAACAGGCCGCGGCGACGATGTCCACCAGCCAGGGGCCGTGCAACGTGGCTACGAGAAACTGGGGCACCGCAAACGACACCCCCGCCACGAGCACCGCAGGCCACACCTCGATCATGCCGCGCCACCCGGCGTAGGCCCAGACCAGCCAGAACGGGACGATCAGCGAAAAGACCGGTAGCTGGTGGCCCACCTGCGCGCTCAGGGCGTGCAGGTCGAGGCCGGTGACGCCCTGCAGCGCCATAATCGGGGTGCCGAGGGCGCCGAACGCCACCGGTGCGGTGTTGGCGATGAGGGAGAGCCCCGATGCTTCGAGCGGGCCGAAACCAAGTGCGATGAGGATGCCGCCGGTCACCGCAACCGGGGTTCCGAACCCCGCCGCGCCTTCCATGAAGGCGCCGAAGGAAAAGGCCACCAGCAGGAGCTGGAGTCTCCGGTCATCGGTGACCCGGGTGACACCACGACGCAGCGCGTCGAGCAGGCCGCGACGCTCCACCAGCCGGTGGAGGAAAATGACGTTGAGAACGATCCACCCGATCGGGAAGAGGCCGTAGGCCGCGCCATAGGCGGCGCTCGCCAGCGCCATCGACGACGGCATGCCGAGCGCCGCGATTGCGACGACCAGCGCGGTGACCAGCCCGACCAGCGCCGCGATGTGGGCGCGGAGCCGGAGCCAGGCAAGGGAACCGAGCAGCGCCACGACCGGCAACGCGGCGACCGCAGTGGAAAGGAAGGGGGAGCCGAGCGGATCGTACCGCTGCGGCCAGCTCACGCGAGAAGGTCCGGGGTGATGTCCGCCAGCGTCGGGGCGCCGCAGAGCGCCATGGCAAGGTCGAGCTCGTTGCGCAGCAGCTCCAGGACCCGGCGGGCGCCGGCCTCGCCGTCCACCGCGAGGCCCCAGAGGACGGGCCGCCCGACCATTACCGCCCGGGCACCCAGGGCGAGGGCCTTGAGGACGTCGGTGCCGCGACGGACACCGCCATCCATCATGACGAGGATCCGGTCGCCCACCGCGTCGGCGATGGCCGGCAGCGCCCGCAATCCCGCAATGGCGCTGTCGAGCTGGCGGCCGCCATGGTTCGAGACCACGATGCCGACGGCGCCGCAATCGGCCGCTTGCCGGGCGTCATCCGCCCGGACCAGTCCCTTGAGGACCAGGGGCATCTTCGAAAGAGAGCCCAGCCACTCGAGATCCTTCCAGGAGAGCGAGGCGTCCCGCATGCCGTGGATGAACTCGGCCAGGGCCGAGCCGGGCATTTCTCCCTGCAGCGGGGCGCTCATCCTCGGGATGAAGTTGGCCACCCGAAGGTCGGCGCCCAGCCGGAAACCGTTGCGCTCGTCCCGCTCGCGCCGGCCGATCTCGGGCACGTCCACCGTGAGGACGAGGGCCCGATAGCCGGCGGCGGCGGCGCGCTCGACCAGTCCGCGGGTGATCCCCCGGTCCTTGTGCACGTACAGCTGGAACCAGAGCGGGCCGGTGGCGGCCGCTGCGATTTCCTCCAGCGAGCAGGTCGCAAAGGTACTCGCGGTGAAGGGGAGGCCGGCGGCGCCGGCGGCGCGGGCCATCGCGAGCTCGCCCTCGGGGTGCGCCAGCCGCTGGAATGCCATCGGGGCCACGACGATCGGCGCGGCCGCCCGGACGCCCAGCAGGGTGGAGTCCAGGCTTCGCCGGCTCACATCCACCAGCACGCGGTACTTGAGCGCGATGGCCTCGAAGGCCCGGCAATTCTCGGCGAGGGTCACCTCGTCGTTCGCCCCGCCGGCGTAATAGTCGTAGGTCTCGGCCGGCAGCCGCGCCCGGGCCAGGGCCTCGGCTTCGCGGAGATTGAGGAATGGCATCCGGAGAGCTTACTCGGTGAGCGAGGCGACCACCAGCCGCATGAATTCGTTGATCCTGTCGGTGCTCATCCAGCGCACCACCACCACCAGATCATGCTGGGGGTCCATCCAGATGACATTTCCCCCGGCTCCCAGGGCGAAGAAGGAGCCCGGCGGCGCGGCGGGGTACTGTTTCCCGTCGGTGTTGAGCCACCAGAGGAAGCCGTACACCGGACGGATCGGCGTGGGAGTCGTGGCCAGGGTCACCCACCGATCGGAGAGGAGCCGGCGGTCCTTCCAGCGGCCGTGCCGGAGGAGCAGCAGGCCGAAACGGGCGTGGTCCCGGGTGCTGGCCCAGACTCCTCCACCCCAGTGGCCGCCGCCGCTCACCGATTCGATCTGCCGGCCGGCCTGCTCGGTGGTCGAAGTCCGGTACCCGTGCCACTCCCAGGTCGAGGAGGCGCCGATCGGATCCATGAGCTCCCGCCTCAACACCTCGGGGAGCGGACGATTCCAGATCCGGAGGAGGGAAAGCGCCAGGCGGTTCACCCGGACGTCGTTGTATTCCCAGAAA
Organism: Gemmatimonadota bacterium; assembly: GCA_041482775.1. Taxonomy (GTDB): domain Bacteria; phylum Gemmatimonadota; class Gemmatimonadetes; order Gemmatimonadales; family GWC2-71-9; genus JABFSM01. The sequence goes on from JBGPEJ010000034.1 coordinate 11,891, forward strand.
GTTCCCGGCGCCTGGAGGGTTCGATCGTAGCCGGCCCGCCGGTCGGCGCGATCCGGCTTCCCCCACAACTCGCCCTCCCATTCGCTGGTCTGGGTGAGGTGCATGCGCCAGGTGATCGGGGCATCGTGCGGGGAGGCGTAGCCGCCATCGGTCACCGTGCGCCCGACCGGCTCGTCCAGGTCCTTGATCATCCCGCGATCGAAGGCCAGCCCCGCCAGGGTCGAGAGGTAACTCTTCGCCACGCTGAAGGTCATGTCCACCCGCCGGGTGTCGCCCCATTCGGCCGCGATGTAGCCATGGCGAATCACGATCCCGTTCTGGCGGCCGCGGTCCTTGAACGGTCCCAGAATCTCGGGATAGGGCTCGCGAGCGGTGTTCCTGGCGAGCTGCTCCTTCATGTCGGACGACCAGTCGATTTCGTTCGCCTGGGCGAACGCCACCGCCCTGGCAAGGCTGGTCGAATCGAGGCCGAGCTTCGTGGGCTGCTGCCGGGCCCAGGCCTCACCCGCGGGCGGATAGTACTCCGCGACCGTCGGGGCGTCGGCCGGGGGCGGCGCGGAGTGCGAACAGGTAGCCAGGGCGAGCGCTGCAGCACCGGTGCGGACGAGCCGGTGAAACCGATTCATCGGACCACCTCGTAGGAGCCGTGGCCAGCAGCACCCTCGCTTGCCAACCCCGGCGAAACATTCGAATCTACTGCATGTCCGCCGACGCGTCCCCCAGTTTCCTTGCCCTCCAGGGCGCCCTCGCCGGGCGGTATGCGCTGGAGCGCGAGCTGGGCCGGGGCGGGATGGGAGTGGTGTACCTGGCCCGCGATATCTCCCTCGACCGACCGGTGGCCGTGAAGCTGCTGCCGCCGGCCTTCGCGGCGGTGCCCGCACTGCGGGAGCGCTTCCTCCGCGAGGCGCGGACGGCGGCGCGGCTCAGCCACCCGCATATCGTCCCCATCCATTCGGTCGAGGAGCACGGCGAATTCGTGCTCTTCGTCATGGGGTACATCGAGGGGGAAACGCTGGGTGGGCGGGTGGCCCGGCAGGGGCCGCTCCCGCCGGAGGAGAGCGTCCGGATACTGCAGGAGGTGGCGTGGGCGCTGGCGTACGCCCACCAGCGCGGCGTGGTGCATCGCGACATCAAGCCGGACAACATCCTGATCGAGCGGGGCACCGGGCGCGCGGTGGTGACCGACTTCGGCATCGCACAGGTCGGCGAGCCGGCGCAGGGGAAGAGCGGCCGGGAGATTATCGGCACCGCCGGGTACATGAGCCCGGAACAACTGGCCGGCGGGCCCCTCGACGGGCGAAGCGATCTCTATTCTCTGGGCGTTACCGCGCTCAGGGTACTGGCCCCCGCGATGCCGGAGCACCTGGCACCCATCGTGGCCCGCTGTATCGAGGCCGCGCCGGGAGACCGCTTCCCCGACGCCGAGGCCCTCGCGGAGGCGCTCGATCAGGTCCGTGGCCGCCGGATGCCGGTCCCGCGGCCGGTGGAGCGGTTTATCGACTTGTACAAGACGCTGGGCGTCGAGATCTCCACCTACGCCGCGATCCTGATTGTCCTGGGCGCGGAAGCCGTGGCGATGATGAACCGCGATTTCGGATTGTTCGTGATCATCCTGGTCTATGCCAGCTTCATCGGCGTCGGGCTCGGGGTTCTCCGGATGATGCAGTTGATCGGGAATGCGCGTTTGCTGCTGTCCCAGGGGTACTCGGTAGGCGATGTGCGCGGCGCCCTGGAGCGGCCGGAGGAGATTCACGCCGAAGGTGCAGGCCCACCGCGTCCCTCTCGCGGCCGTCGGTGGTTGCAGGCGCTGGGAGGAGCCGCGAGCGGGGGTCTCTGGGTCGTTGCCCTGAGTTGGTGGAACCTCACTTCGTGGGGGCTGATCGCGGACGCGCTGCTGTTCGCCGTTCTCACCCTGGTGCCGGTGGTGCTGCTGCGGAGCATCTTCGCGCGCCTGATGCGTCCGGGCCGCAGGGGGTGGTGGTCGAGGGTGTGGTGGAAAGTGATGGAGTGGAAAGTATTCAAGGTTGCCGGTCTGGGCAGGAGCGCCGCCGGAGTGGGCCCCAACGAGCCGACCGAGGTGGCGCTGGGCGCCGGGGCGCAATCGCTCTTTGAATCGCTGCCCGGCGAACTCCGGACCCGGTTCGCCGAGGTGCCGGCCGCGCTGCAGCGCCTCGAGGCGCACGCGCGGCGGCTCCGCGAAGCGCCGGCGGCGCAGGACCGGGCGCGGCTCGCTTCCACTCTCGCCGCGATGGAACAGCTCCGCCTGGATCTCCTCCGACTCCGCGCCGGAGACGGCGCGGCCGGCGAGTTGACCGGCGACCTCGACGCCGCGCGACGAGTGGCCGAGCGGGTCGAAGCGCTGCTCGACCTCCAGCGCGAGATCGGCGGCTGAGCGGTATCTTTCCTGCCGGTACTCATGGGTCCCTACGGCTTCAGTCTGGCACTCGGTGCAGTCGGTCTCGCGGTGATGGCCTTCCTCGGATTCGGTCATCATGGTGGGGGTCACGCCGGGCACCACACCGGCCACCATCTCACCGCGCAGGGGCCCGCCCACCACGCCGGCCATGCAGCTCCCGGTGCCTCGCAGGGGCACGGGCCTGATGCCGCGGGAAGGCTGATCGGCCTGCTGTCGCCCAGGGTGCTCTTCAGCTTTCTGGTCGGCCTCGGTGCGACGGGACTCCTCGTCGCGCCGTTCACGTTCGAGCCCCTCACCGCTCTGGCCGCGGTGGCCGGCGGGTGGGGTTTCGAACGCTACCTGGTCGGCCCGATCTGGAAGTTCCTCTTCCGGTTCGAGTCGCGGCCCGCCGCGATGCTCGAGAGCGCCCTGATGGAGGAAGCCCTCGCGGTCACCGACTTCGACGCGCGGGGCCAGGGCCTGATCCAGATCGAGCTGGACGGACAGATCGTCCAGCTCCTCGGGACGGTGCGAGCCGACGACCTGGAGCCCGCCCGCCGGATCCGCAGCGGGGACCTGCTTCGCATCGAGGAGGTCGATGCGGCGCGCAACCGGTGTACTGTCACATTCGCGGGCCAGGGCCCGCCGGGAGGGCGTGGATGAGTCAGACTCTCATCATCGTAGTGGTGGTCGCCGGCGTGCTGGGGCTCCTGCCACTGATCGTTTCCGCCTTTCTCCGGGACGTGCAGGCGGGTACCATCCGGCTGGTGAGCTGGCTGCAGGGCTCGACGGTGATTTATCGAGGGCCCGGGAAGTCGAAGGAGATCCCGCTGCTCACCACCGGCACGACGATCTCGAGCAAGGTGATCAACGTCGATCTCGACATCACCGACCAGACCGCCGACGCGGATGACCACGGCATTCCCCGCCCGATCAAGATCCGGGTGCTGGCGAGAGCCATCGTCTCGGTGGGTGATACCGACACCATGATCAAGACGGCGGCGAACCGGTACTTCGCCAAGCCGGAGGGGGACCAGCTCAACACCATCACCGATCTGCTGTCCAGCTCGGGACGCCGGGCCATCAACCTGCTGACCCACGACCAGCTCTTCTCGGCCAAAGCCGCCCCAAAGATTCGCACCAATCTCCCGGCGACCACCGAAGGCGCCGGTACCGACTTGCAGCTGGCCGAGACCGAGGATGACGATCCCCTCGCCATCATCATCCGCAAGGCGTGCTCGCGGGAGCTCACCGACCTGGGTCTGGTATTCAACTCCCTCAACATCAAGGTGGTGCAGTCGGAGGTCGCGGAGGCGCGGCGGCGCCAGTCGGCCAACGAGGCCCAGGCCAACGCCGATATCGTCTCGGCCCAGCAGAGCCGGAGAGCCAAGGAAGCCCAGCTCGAAGCCGAACGGGTCATATCCGACCGGACCCGGGAACTGGAGCAGACCAAGGCGTCCAACGCCGCGCTCATCGCCCAGGCGGAGGCCAAGCGGCAGGAGGCGCTGGGGGTGCAGCGCGAGGCCGAGCTGGACGCGACCCAGATCGCCCAGGCCAAGGCGGACGCGGAGCGGGTGAAGATCGAGGCGACGGCCAAGGCGGAGGCGGAGGCGATCAAGATCCGCACGGTGGCCACGGCCACGGCGGAGGCCATCGGCAAGGTGAACGACGCGATCCGCCAAGGGGGGGAGAATTACTTCAAGTACCGCCAGATCGAGATGATTCCCGAGATCGCGCCGGTCATCGCGGACGCGCTGGCCAAGGCGCGGATGGTGACCATCTCGGGCAACGAGGGCGGCGGCGCACCGAATGCCGCGGCGGGGAACATCGTCGCGGTGATTCAGACGGTGTTGGCGGCCCAGCTGGTATCGAAGGGCGGCGTGCTGGGGAACGGAGAAGACAAGAAGTAGACGGTTCAGCGCGCCAGGTACCCGGCGGCGGCAATCTCGCCTACCGCCTGGCCCACGATTTTCCGGATCGCGTCGTCTCCCTTGACGACGACGTTGTTGATGTACACCGCAAAGGCAAACCGGCGCCCGTCGGGACGGGTGAAGTACCCCGCCAGCCCTTTCCCGGTCACGATCTGGCTCTGATTCAGCAGGTCGCTGTCGGAAAAGGTCCCGGTCTTGCCGTGCACCTGCCCCGCGGCCGGCGAGTCGGTCTGGATGTTGAACAGGGTCCCATCCTTCCCCAAGACCGGCAGCGCGGCAAAGAACGCCGGGTAACTCTTCTGTTTCGCCATGTAGGCCAGGTAACTCACCATGAAGTCCGGGGTGAAGTGCGCGCTGGCACCGGCGCCATCGCCCTGGGAGGCGCCGCCCACCTCGAGCCCGGCTTTCACCAGGAACTCCCGCTCCAGATCGAATCCGGCCTGCGGATCCTCCTTCTTACCGACCACCGCGCCGACCACCCGCGGCAGCATGCTGGCGTGGAGGTTCTGGCTCACCTTGAGTACGACTTTGGCGGCTTCCCCCAGCGGCGGGGAGAGGTGCTCCGCCAGGACGTTCGCGTCGGTGTAGGACGCGGACAGCAGCTTCGGGTCGACCGCCTCCCCGGCCTGGCGGGGCGTCGCGACGATTCCTCGCTCGTGCAATGCCTCGCTTAGGACGACCTCCGCGAAGCGCGCCGGATCGGGCACCGCATAGGGGAAGAGCTGCGGCGCGTGACCCGCCGGGATCGAGCCGGCCAGGGTGACGCTGCGGCTGCCATCGGGGGCGGCGACATCCGCGGTGAAGTCTCCCTCGGACTTGGAGTCCGCGGCGCCGGTCTTCACGCTGGCGGTGAGCCGGAGGTACGCGGTGAAGGGAGAGACCGTGGCGATTGCCGCCGAGCCGGCGGTCGCGCCCGGCGTGATGGTGATATCCACCACGTTGTCATTGACCGCGATGGGCGAGATGACGACCCCGGTGCCGCCCTCGCGATCCCCGCCGCGGAACAGCGAGGCGTCGACGATCACCCGGCCCCGGATGCGCTTCACCCCCTTCGCCGCGACCTGCCCCGCCAGCTCCCGCATCACCAGGAGCGGATCGCCATCCACCGCCTGGCCGGCGTAGGCGTGATCCTCGTCCTTGAACAGCAGGGTTCCATCGGGCCGGATCCGTCCGGAGAGATTGGGGTCGCCGCTCCCGACCAGGACGAGATCTCCCTCGAGGGTGCCGTCGGCGGCGATCGGTCCGGTGCGATAGACCCGGGTGCGGAACCGGTAGTCGGGGCCGAGGAGCTCGAGCGCGGTACCCACGCTCAGCAGCTTCGTGGTGGAAGCGGGGACGAAGAACTTGTCGCCGTTGAGGCGATAGACCGCCTTCCCGGCATCGAGATCGTAGAATTCGACCCCGAAGAATGCGTGGGCGAATTCGGGCCGCGCCATGACGGCTTCGACCCGCCGGGCGAGCGACTGCGCGGCGGCGGGCGGTGCGGTGAAGAACGCGCCGGCTACCAGCGCACTGGACCACCGAGTCGTTCGGGTCATGGATCTCCTCGTTGCGGGTTACTCGCCCAGGGCGGGCTCGAACCGGTCTTCGCCGCGGGGGGCCGGGTGCGGAGTCCGGTTGAGAATGCGGGCGCAGGTGTTCCAGCGGAGCCGCGCCTCGTCATTGCCGGCCGGGGCCAGCCGCTCGGCCTCCTCGTAGCACTCCATCGCTTCGCGCAGGGCATGATAGGCCATGGTCGAGCTTCCCGGCTGTCCGGAGCGGACTAGCGCCGTACCGCGCCGCTCGTGAATCATGCCTGCGAAGTAGGCGCGCTCGTACCCATCCCGGAGGCGGGGGAGAACCTCCCTCGCGGCAGCCGCGCCCGCCGCCATCGTCTCGGGGAGTTGGTCGGTCCGCGCCAGCAGGAGGATGACGAGGGCCTGCTGGTTGTCGCGCTCCACCTCGAGGATATCGAGGCAGATGCTCTCCGCCGCGGAAGGGTCATTGAGGAGCCGGTAGCGCTCGGCCTTCTGCAGGGCTCCCGGAATGCCGCCGGCGGTGATTGGCTTGAGCTCGAACATGGGGTCCTCCCGGACTCAGGGTCCCGCGACCGTTCCCTTGATCAGCCCCGCCAGCTTGACGATGGGATCGAACGCGTGATCCATCACCCGCTCCTTCATGGGGATGATGGCGTTGTCGGTGATCCGGATCCCCTCGGGGCAGACGGTGGTGCAGCACTTGGTGATGTTGCAGTACCCGATGCCGTGCGCCTTGCGCAGCTCGTCGCGCCGGTCCAGCGTGTCGAGCGGGTGCATCTCCAGGGCCGCGGCGTAGACCAGGTAGCGCGGACCGACGAACTCCTCGTGGAGATGATGGTCGCGGAGCACGTGGCAAACGTCCTGGCAGAGGAAGCACTCGATGCACTTGCGGAACTCCTGCACCCGGTCCACGTCG
>JBGPEJ010000035.1:0-18621 GCA_041482775.1 Gemmatimonadota bacterium
CCAGCCGCCGCTGTGGTCGCCGTTTGCGGCAGTGGCGCAGCCGAATCCCGCCGGGGTCGAACTCCTGCTCATGGCGCTGCTCGGCGCTCCCGCGCTGTTCCTTGCCCGCTTCATTGACGCCAACAAGTTCTCGCTCCACGCCATGTACCGCGCGCGGCTCATCCGGACCTTTCTCGGAGCCTCGAACTCCAGCCGCAAGCCAAGCCCCTTCACCGGCTTCGATCCCCTGGACAATGTCCCCATGGCCGATCTGCCGCAGCGGCCTTTGCACGTGGTCAATTGCACTCTCAACCTGGTGAAGGGCGAGAACCTGGCCTGGCAGCAGCGCAAGGCGGAGTCTTTCACGGTGAGTCCGCTCCACTGCGGCGCCCATAATGTGGGCTACCGCCGCACCTGGAACGGCGCGCTCGAGAAGGGCTACGCCGGCATCCGCGGGGTTTCGCTGGGAACCGCGATCACCATCTCGGGCGCCGCGGCGAGCCCCAACATGGGGTACCACTCCTCTCCCCTCGTCGCCTTCCTGCTCACGCTGTTCAACGTGCGGCTGGGCTGGTGGCTCGGCAACCCCGGCCACGCAGGCCGGAAGGTGTATCAGCATTCGGAGGCCCCCTCCACGCTCCGGCGCCTCTCCGACGAGGCGCTGGGGCAGACCGACGATCGGAACCCCTTCGTCTATCTGTCGGATGGCGGGCACTTCGAGAACCTGGGGCTCTACGAGATGGTGCTCCGGCGCTGCCACACCATCGTGGTGAGCGACGCCGGGTGCGACCCCCACTGCCGCTTCGAGGATCTGGGCAACGCGATTCGGAAGATCCGAGTGGACTTCGGCATCCCGATCGAATTCCGGGAAGTGCCGATCTACGCGCGGATGGGTGCGGGGCCGGCGCCGGCTGGGAGATACTGCGCGGTCGGAACGATTCGTTATTCGGTGGTGGACCCCGACGCCGCCGACGGCACCCTCATATACCTGAAGCCGGCGTTCTACGGCAACGAGCCGAGGGACGTCTTCAACTACGCCAGCACCACACCGACCTTTCCGCACGAGACCACGGCGGATCAGTTCTTCACCGAGGCGCAGTTCGAGAGCTACCGGGCGCTGGGCTCGTTCGTCATCGACCAGGTGATCGGGGATTCGCCCGTCGTGATGGCACCAACCCTCGACGCCCTGGTCGGACGGATCAGGGATGGGGGATTACCGCCACCGCCGTAACCGGGTGCACTTCCCAGACCGTGGCGCGCCAGTTGGTGTCGCCACCCGGGTGGGTATTCTCGGCCTGCTGCAGGTGCTCATCGTCGCGGAACAGCCAGCCGCGCACCTTGACCCATTTGTGCTCGATGGCATGCTGCAGCGTGGTGGTGGCCCAGTCGACGCCGGCCGCCTTCATCGCGGCGCGCCAGCGGGGGGTTACCTCGATGATGACTCGGCGGATCTCCAGCGTGTCGGTGGTTGAAATTGTCAGCTCGATGTGGGCGTCGCGGTGATCGGGATCGCCCTTCCGGCAGTTGGTGGTTTCGCTCTTCCCGCCGGGCTTGACGTGCAGCACGAAGCCGGTGATTTCCGCCGCCTTCCCGGTGTCGAATTTCCCGGTGTCGTCGGTTCCGTCTCCCAGCAGCTTCGTGAGGGTGACGGCGGAATCGAGGTCGGCGTCGGTGGGGAAGGCGCTCCGATTCTTCAGGTGATTGAGCGCCTCGATCTCATGGAAGCGGGAGCCAGCCGGGCTGGGATCTCCCTGAATCGGACAGCCGTCGAAGTCACCGGCCGTGACACTGAGTCCCGGCGGCGGCGGCGGAGGCGGGGAGGTGTCGGCAGTGGCGGGGTGGTGCACCTCGGCGGGGTCGAGCAGGCGGAGCGCGCTCTCGGTAACCCAGCCGATGGCCTCGTTCTGGGTGGACACCCGGTAGTAACCGGTCCGGTGGCCGTGGGGGAGCAGCGTTACCACCTCGCCGCCGGTCACGAGCCCAAGCCGCTGGGACGTCCTGGACGGCCCCGAGCGGAGAATCGCGTTGTGGAGAGTGACCGCCAGATTCTGCGCGACCATGTTGGGGGCCGCGAAGCAGAGCGCGAGCAGGAGGAGCAGCGCAAGGCGCCGGGTGGGTGAGGAGGGAGTGGACATGGAAACCTCCGCCGAGCGAATGAAAACAGTTGCGCGATCGAGCGCCAACATGGGACGCTCGATTGCTCTTGTCAAATCCTGGTGCGAGCTATCAAATGTGATAGCTTGCCTCTCCCCGGTTTCAGCGCCAACGTGGGGCCGATCCGCTCCCCTTCGTTTGGGGGCCGCTGCGATATGAGGCTCGTCCGAGGTTTCTTTGCCGTCGCTACGCTGGCGCTCGTTGCGCCCGCTCGATCCGGCGCGTCCTCTCTGCGTGAGGTAGGCGCCGAGCTGACGACGCAGGTGCAGTCGGTACCGGTGCCCAAAGTAGTTGGCCTGCAGCTCAGCAACGCCCTCCGGATGCTCGACAATCTCAGGTTCGGCCGAGGGGAAGTTCAGCGGGTTTCCCACCCCGAACCGTCCGGCCAGGTCATCGATCAGCTGCCGCCTGCTGGTTCGCGAGTGCCTCCCGGCACCAAGGTGAATCTCGTCGTTTCCACCGGCCCCGCCTCGCAGCCCGAGGTGAGCGGCGACCAACCCTCACGAGTTGATTCAGCGACGGTGCCGGGCCTGATCGGCCAGACTCAGCTCAGCGCTGCGATCCTTCTGGCGATCGCCAAGCTCTCGATGGGGCAGACCCAGACGGTGCCCGACGAAGCGAACGACGGCAAGGTGGTGCGGCAGTTCCCCGAGGCGGGCGCCCGGGTGCCCCGCAACATGCCGGTCGCGCTCTGGCTCGGCAAGGCGGCTCCCGTTCAAGTGCCGGACCTCCGGGACAGCACCATTGCCGGCGCCGCTGCCGCGCTCCAGTCGGCGGGCCTCAAGCTGGGCAAGGTGGACTCGAACCTTGCGGACGCAGGCACCAGGCTGATCGTGCGACAGCAGCCCGGCGCCGGGAAAACCGCGTCACGAGGGAGTGCCGTTCGGGTCTGGTACAGCTATCCCCGCGAGCCGGTAGCGCCGCCGCCGGCCCCGCCTCCCCCACCGCCGCCTCCGGTCCGCGTGCCCTCGGTCGTGGGGAACACCCTCGCCCGCGCGATCGACATCCTCCGTGGCTCGGAGCTCGATGCGGGTCCGGTGGATTCGGTCGAGACCGAGCAAGCCCCGGGGCACGTGCTTTTCCAGCAGCCGAAGGCGGGCGACCTGGTGCAGCGCAACACCAGAGTGGCTCTTCAGGTTGCCGTGCAGTCCAAGTACGTCAAGGTGCCGGACGTGACGAAGGTCCCGCCGGCCGCGGCTCGAAACAGGCTGGAGCAAGTGGGCCTCCGCCTCGGAGCGGTTACACCGATCGAGCGCGAAGGCGGGAACGGGCTGGTCGTGTTACAAGCTCCATTCGCCGGGGCGACGGTGCTCCGGGGAACCGTCGTATCGGTGCGGATTTCGGTGCCGCTCGAGGCGATCCCCGTGCCGAACGTGGTGGGCAGCAGATTGGGTCTGGCACGGGAGGCGCTGCGCGGCGCGAAGTTCATCATGGGAACTATCACACCGGGCACGCCCACCAGTGCCGATAGCACCGTGGTGGCCCAGAGCCCGGGAGCGGGCGCCAGCGTCTCCCCGGCCACGGCGGTGGATCTCACGCTGGCCACCGAAAGAAAAGTGCCTCCGCGCAGCCCGGTGCCCAACGTAGTCGGGCGCGGACATTCAGAGGCCGATTCGATCCTCCGCGCCGCCGGGTTCGTGAGTGGCACGATCACCCCGGTCGAGTCGACCAACGTGGGGCGCGACACGGTGATCTCGCAGAACCCGGCCGCCAACACGCCGGCCGCTCCCGGCAGCGCCGTCTCACTGCAGGTGGCCGCGCCGCGCCAACCGCCGCCGCCCACCGTGCCGAACGTGGTTGGACTCTCCACCGCGGCGGCGGAGTCGCTTCTCGGCAGCGCCCGGTTCGGGGCTCAACGCGCCTCGGAGCCCTCCGGCCCGGGCCAGCGCGGCACGGTCCTCCGCCAGGATCCGCCCGCGGGCAGCGTCGTTCCCGCCGGGACCATCGTGCGCCTCACCATCGGTGACTGGCCCCCGGTCTGGTTGATCGTGCTGCTCGGGCTGGGGGCGGTAGTGGGCATCGGTGCCGGCGTGGCCGGGGTGCATGGGTGGAATCAGCATCAGGTCAACCAGAAGTGGCAGAAACGGGTGACGCTGGAAGCCGAATCGCTGCCCGGTGCGCAAGCGGTGCCGGACGACGCCGGCCCGCTGGCCGGCCCGGAGCTCACCATCGGGGCGAATCCGGGGCAGGGAAGCCAGGAAGTCGTCGGAGATGGACCGTCAATCGGGGAGAGCCGAACATGAACACCGTGATGGAACCGCTCCGCTACCGCATCGACCAGGGCGAGCTCAAGCTGCCCGACTGGATGAAGGCGGTCCGGAAAGAGATCACCGGGATGTCCGCGCTCGACGTGGCGCGGGCCGCGGTCTCTCCCGGGTTCTGGATTACCCTGGCCAACCGGACCCCGGACCTGCTCAAGAGCCTGATTGATGTGCCGGTGGCCGACATTCTGGTCGGCGCCTGGAAAACCCACAAGAAATTCGCCAAGTTCAGGAAGGGGCAGTTCCCGGCCGACAAGATCAACCTGTTGCCGCTCTCCACCCATCACATCAAGGCCAGCCGGTCGCCCTACATCGAGCTGTTTCTCGACGGCAAGTCGGCAGGGAAGATCCCCTTCGAGCTCGCCCTCGACATCACGGTGGACGCGGGGGTGGTGGTGATTCAGGACGGGATGATCAAGCGGGTGGATGCCGGGAAGGCCAAGGTGGTAGGTACCCTCAAGTGCGCCGGAGAGGTGGTGGCCGAGCGGGCCTCCCGGGAGTTCACCTGGTCGGACGGAGTCTCCTTCGGCGAGGGGATCCCGATCACCGCGGTGTAGCGGCGCTCACTTCTCCGGAGTGAGGTTGGCCAGCACGGCGTAGCGCACCAGGTCCAGCTCGGTTTCGAGGGCCAAGGCATGGTGAATGTTGCGGCGATGGAAATGCACGGTGTGCACGCTCACCCCCAGGGTCCGGGCGATCGTCTCGGTGGAGGTGCCCTCGCCGATCAGGCGAAGGATTACCTGTTGCCGAGGGGTCAGGTGGGCGAGGCCCGGCCGGACCACCGATACCCGGCTCGACAGGTAGGTTCCGCCGCCCTGGACCGCCGCGATGGCGGTGCGCAGCTCCTCGATGCCGGAATCCTTGGGAATGAATCCGTGGGCGCCGAGCCGGATGGCGGCGTCCGCGAGCAGGGCGTCGAGATGCATCGTCACCACCAGGATGTGCATCGCGGGCGCCAGGGTCCGGAGCTCCGGGATGAGATCCATCCCGCTCCGGTTGGGCAGCGAGAGATCCAGCAGCAGCACGTCGGGCCGAAGCCGGGAAACCGCCGCCGGGACCTCGCCGCCGTCCCGCACGATGCCCACCACGTCCAATGCAGCACCCTGCAGCATCGAGCGGAGGCCCTGACCCACGAGGTCGTGGTCTTCCGCGATCAGCAGACGGACGGGGCTGGGCAGGCGCGCCTCCCGGGCGGGTTGCTGAGAAAGTAGTCCAAATTGGTCGGTCGCGGCTGGGGGAATCCTGCTCCCGGGCCGCGAAGGCAACTTCCATCCTACGCAGGAAGGGCTGCCCCCGTGAGCCGGATCCCCCCCATCCGCCTGGCTGCGGCGGTCGCCGTACTCGCCGCCTGCCACCACACTCCGACGCTGCTGCTGACCGGCGTACCGGAAGGCAGCGGCCGCCTGAGCTACGATCTCCCCGCCGACACCACCGCGCTCCGCTCGGCGCTGGCCAAGGCGCTCGACGGTACCGTCTGCCTGGTGCGTTCCGGCCGGGCCGACGAATGTCAGGAGGCGCCCGACGCTCCCAGCTGCGACCGCCGTTCGGCGGCGGAGGTGCGGGCCCGCTACGCCGCGGTCTTCGACTCGATCCCGAAGGTTTTCCTCTCCTCCGCGTTCGAAATGAATGACAAGCTGCGCCCGCTCTTTCCCGGGGCTACCTTCGGCATCCCGCTCCAGGACGCCCGGCGCGGCACGCCGTGCACCGACTGGAACCGGGCCGATGGGAGCTGCGCAGCCATGGTCTATCAGGAGGTCTGGCTCCTCTTCCGGAGCCGGAGTGACGCCGGGGCTCGCCCCGCCACGCTCGAAGTGTTCCTGGCCAATCCTCCCTGCCGGGGTGAGGCGCGCTGAATCGGGAAGAGGAGCTCCATGCTGACCCATGCCGACGTGCTGACCGCGCTGGAAGACAGCTTCCCCCTGGATGCCGCGCACCCGGAGCGGTTCGGGGTGGCGCTGGTGGCGCAATACGCCGACCCCGCCCTCGCCCTCCCCGGGGGCCGGGTCCACATTTTCGTTCCCGACTGTCACCTGCTTTCCCCGCCGGACCTGGCGGTCTATCCCAAGAACCACTTTCAGCTCGATGCCGAGCTGCTGACCATGCTGCAATGCCTGCGGCAGCTCAAGAAGGACAACCGGGGCGAGCTGCTGGTCTGGCACATGGGCGATCTCTTCGACATCTGGCGCGCTACCGGCGGCCGGGGGGATCAGGCCGAAGTGGACGCGATCGCCGCGGCGTACAAGGATCACATCAAGCTGCTGACCGCGAGCCCGCCCAACGGCGTCCGCGCCCGGATTCTGGCGGGCAATCACGATTACATGATCCACGAGCTCCCGTCCTGGGCCGCGCTCCGGGTGGGGATCATCGAGAATCAGGATCCCGCCCTCGGCGACATCCTGGTGGTTCACGGCGATCTGTTCGACTGGCTCGAGATGGTGCTCCCCGACCAGCTCAAGGCCTTCATCGTGAAAGCCGCCAAGCAGGTGACCGCGGGCCAGACCGAGCTGCTCCAGGAAGACCGCGCCATCGTGGCCAAGGTGAATCAGGCGATGCAGCCGGGCGACGTGCCGATCGGCCCGGAAACCTCCGCGCTGGCCAAAGGCCGGCCGGTGCTCGGCGCCGGGCCCAACGTTTCGGTGAACGTGGTGGACGCGGCGACGGCCTCCCAGCCGCCCAAGTTCTTCGATAACGCCGCCAAGCTGGCGGTCGAGCTCAAGAAGCACGGGCACGATATCCGGACCGTGGTGATCGGCCACACCCACCAGGCGCGCATGGTCCAGGGAGCGCGGAGCGACGGCGTTCCGCTGGTGCTCATGGATTGCGGCGCCTGGATGGGGCAGTGCCGCCTGGCGAAGGCCGATCCGTGGATCTGGAGCGCCCAGCTCGGCGTCATCGCGCAAGCCGAGCTCCGGATTTATCAGCTCGGGTGGAAGGAGGCCTGATGAATGCCTGGGCGGTGCGCTTCGTGGGCCGGGTGGGGCACCACTGGGCCGAGAACCCGTGGATCCTCTCCACATTTGCCGTCCGGCTCCTGCGGGCCTGGCGCTGCCTGCTCTTCGACCTGAGCCCCCGGCAGCTTTCCCGCACGCTCTGGAGCTTCATTTCCGAGACCAGCCGTACCTTTGTGGCGGGAGTCCTCGTGGTGTTGGGGCTGAGCCTGGTACTCGGCTTCGGCACCGGGGCGGTGGCGCGGTCGGTCGGTCCCTTGCTGCAGCCGGTCTTCGCCTCGGTGGTCGTGATCGCGCTGTTGCGGGATGCGGCGCCGCTGGTGCTCACGCTTTTCATGGCCGGCCGCATGGGTGGCACCATCGCCGCCCGGCTGGGCAGCGCCGCCGAAACAGCGCCGAGTGAATCGGCCAGCGTCTCCGATCTGGAGCTGACCAGGGTGGCGCTCCCGTACCTGGTGTCGGGCACCATCACCGCCGCCCTGTTCTACAGCCTGGGCGCGTACTGCATCGTGCTTGGATACGTCTGCCTGGGCGATCTGTCGCGGATTCTCGATGCGAGCCCCGGCTGGTTTCTCCGGCTCAAGCCGACCCAGTCAGCGCTCTGGTTCGGCGTGCTGAAGTCGATGGTGTTCGGTCACCTGGTGGCGCTGGTGGGGTGCGCGCTGGGGACTGCGGCTCGCGAGCGGGCGTTGCGCGGCATCCGCCGGGTCGATGATGTCCAGAGCGCGGTGTGGGAAACGTCGGTCGCGTCAATTCTGATTGCCACACTGCTATCCGTGCTCTTCTGGCTCAGCGTGGAGGGCCCCCTCCGATGACCGGCATTCGACCTGAAGTCACCGATCCCCGGGAACGCTCCAACCTGATTGCCGGCGCGATCGTCCTGCTGCTGCTCCTGGTCGGCGCGGCGGTGCTGGTGTGGGGACTGCGGGGCGGGTTCGGCGGGGAGAAGGGAACCCTCCGTTCGGTGTACCTGCAGGGAATCCCCCAGGTTGACGCCTCGGCGGAGGTGCTCTATCAGGGCCAGCACGTGGGGGAGGTGGTGGGCATCGATCCGCCCCGCGTCGGACTGCAGCTCCAGGTTACCGCCGGCGTCGTTCCGGAGCTGACCCAGGTGGTGACGCTGTTTCCGGGAGACAGCATTCGCCTGGCGGAGCCATCCGCCCCACAACCGGCGGCGATTGCGCTGCCGGCGCTCACCGACGCGGTGATCCGCACCGCCGCCGGCGCCTATCGCATTCATCGGGAAACCGCCAACCGCTGGGTGGTGGATCAATCGGGAAGCCGGGAGCCGCTCACCGTAAATGGTGGAGTGCCTAACCCGCGGCAGGCCCTGCGTATCCAGACCGGGGATCAGCTGGCCTTCGGGCGGGCCCGGGTGGAGTGGCAGGACGTACAGGAAGTGAGCCGGCTCTCGGTGCGGATAGCACTCGAGAAGCTGCGCAAAGCCGCGCGCCTTCCCGATACCACGGGCGTGGCGTACCTGCTGGGCCCCCGGAGCTCGGTGTCCCTGGTGAACGCCTTCGGCCTCGGGAAGCCGGCGCTCCGGCTGGAGCCCGCCTTCGGGCGCGCGCCGTTCGCGCTGCAGCCCGACAGCGTGATCGCCAGCTCCCCGGCGGTAGATCTGGAGCGCACCGTGCAGGGCATGCTCTCCTACCTCAATTCACCGGCGGCGCTGCGCCGGGAGCCCGCCACCCGGTTCGAGCGGGTGGTGAGCGACCTCAATCGGAGTCTGGAACAGGTGGCCGTGGTTGCCGGGCAGGTGGACAGCCTGGTGCGCCGGGCCAACGCGGTGGCGCGCGAGCAGGGCGGGCGAGGGATGGTGGGAAGGTTGGTGCTCGAGCCCCGCACCCTGGATACCCTGAATGCTCTGGCCAGCCGCCTCGCCGCCATGACGGCACCGCTCGCGGATACGACGCGCTCCCTCCTGGCCCGGCTCAAGCTCGACACGCTGGAGGCCGGGGCGAAGGGAGTGCTGACGAGCGCCACCGGAACATTCCGCCGGATCGACACCACCGCGCTCAAGGTGAGCCGGGTGGCCGACTCGATTCAGCGGGTTATCCGCATCGTGACCGACAGCCTGCCACCGACGGTCGGCCGGGTCAACGGCGTCCTGGTCCAGGGCGCCGGAGCCGCGAAGGCGGCCAAGGTGGTGATTCCGGTGGCGCTGCTCTCGGGCATCGCCGCCGCCATCACCGGCATCCTCAAGATGCTCGGCGCGTTCTGATGGCCGGCGCGCTACATGGCGGGCATCCGGAGCGCCGCGTAGCGGGTCAGCGCCATCGTGGTGTATTGGATGTTGAGGGTAATCGGCGCCGGGAAGACGCTGGAGTCGAAGATCCAGAGGTTGTCCACGCCATGCACCTTGAGCCCGGCATCCACCACACCCCTGGTGGGGTCGCGATGCATGACGTTGCCGCCCTGCAGGTGGGCGCTCTGCACCCGGAGGAAGGTCTGCGGTCCGATGTCCCGGAAGTAGTCGTCGATCTTCTTCCGGTTGGCCGCAGGGTCCGGCCCGATGGTGAGGGTCTCGGCGGTGTAGCGGCTGTCGAAGATTTCCCTGGCGCCGGCATTGGCCAGCGCCAGCGCGCAGAGGCGCAGTCCGTAGGCCATGCGATCCCAGTCGCTGGGCTCGAGGGTGAACCGGATCCAGTGGGGGGCCATCATCGGGATCCCGGAACGGTCGATGGAGCCATAGGCGTCGCTGGAGATGGTCGGGAAGGCCACAGCCATGTTGTTGTAGTCGCCGGCGCGCTTGGCAAAGTTCTCGCCCCACTGCGGCAGCATCATGCCGAACACCGTGGGCGGCGCGAAGGCGGTCTCGATGATGAGCCGGTGCTTCGGGATCTCCACGATGTAGCCGATCTGGATTCCCTGGCCGCCGTTCAGCCGCTCATCGAAGCGGCCCATCACCGGGCTGGCATAGTTGCAGCTGAAATGCGTTCCCACCAGCCGTTCCCGGCCGCTCGCCGAGGTGTAGTTGCTGTTGTGGAGCAGCGCGATGGAATTAAAGGCGCCGGCGGCCAGGATGACCCGGTCGGCATAGAGCTTCCGGGCGCCGCCCGGCGTGTCGATCTCGAGGTGGGACACGGTGCGGCCGTTGCCCCGGGGCTGGAACACGATCTTCCGCACGGCGGCGCCGGTCACCAGCGACACCCGCTCGTTCCGCTCGAGCAGCTCCGGCAGGAGGGTAATGAGCGGCGCCCGGTGCGCGTCGTAGCGGCAGCCGTTGTTGCACTGCCCGCAACCGATACAATCGCGGAGATTGGCTTTGAGAGTTCCGGCGCGGGCGTACTCCCCGCTCAGACCGGCAAAGCCCTCGAATGCCTTGTGGGTGCTTCGGGTGATGATGTGGTCCTCGACGGTGGAAATCGAGAGCGGCCCCTCGAGAAAGTCGAAGGCCTCGTCCAGCGCCTTCCAGTCCAGGTCCGCGCCGGCGCGGGCCCAGCGCCCCCGCATGATGTGGCCCCATTCATTGATCGGTCTGGGCGAGCCGGCGTTGTTGACCGTGGTGCCGCCGCCCACGCAACGGCCCTGAATGAAGCCGATTCGCTGGTTGGCGCCCGGCGTGGCGCCGGCATTGGCGTAGAGCTGGGTGAATCCTTCCAGCGTGCTGGTGGGGAACCCCTCGTTGGTATGAAGCTCACCGGCCTCGAGAATGACGATCCGAACGCCCTTCATGTCGGGCCGAAGCGCCAGCGCGTGCGCCGCCGCCAGCCCGCCCGCGCCGGAGCCGATGATGGCGATGACTCGTTCCCCCGGAAATCGCTCCGGGAGATCGCCGGCCCGGGTTACCCGCTCGTGCAGCGCCCGCCCGACCGGGGAGCGCGCCGGGTGCAGCTCGGGCCCCGAGGGCGGAACCACCACCGGCCCGTTGACGCGCCGGGGCAGGGCGTCTGGGGTGGGAGAGTACCCCAACCGCTTCCAGAACTCCGGCAGCTCGGCGAAGGCGCCGCTGACCATCGACTTGACCGTGGCCAGGATGGCCTGCTTGTCCAGCAGCAGGCCGGGGGCCTGGAAGGCGTACTCCCGGAACAGCCGGTCCAGAAATTCCCGGCGCCGGGCCAGCGGCCAGCGGCTGAGCCGCCACTTGGTGAACAGCCCCGGCGGCATGGTGAGTATCGCGAGATGGAAGTTGGTGCGGAGCCCGGCCGGCGCGGCATTCAGGAACCCGTCGAGCCGGTCCACCGCCTTGACCGCCTGCGGAAGGTCCGGCTCGGCCAGACCGAGCACCGCTTCCGCGAACGCCACGAGAAATTTGCGCTCCGGTTTCCAGATGGCCATGCATCCTCCGAGGACGGAAACAGCAGCGCCTAAGTTGTGACGCGCATCGCGCGCGCGCAATAACGAATTCACCACCCGAGCGCGCCCGATGGGTTCCATTGGGGAAAGGGGACCTCATGCCTGCCACCGCCACCGCGCCCGCCGAACCTGGAAGCGTGAGAGCGCTGCGCGCGCTGCTCGGCCTGCTAGTCGTGCTCTTCCTGCTGGCAGCGTTTCTCTACGAGTTGGGACCGTTGCTGCTGCCGAACCGGAGTTTCTTCGAGCAACTGCCCTTCGTCTCCAACTCGGTGGTGAAGGTCGGCATCCTGCTCTGTTGCTGCCTCTACGCGCGGGGCAATCTCCGGGACCGCCGCGGGCTGGTGGCCATCGTCATCGTCGCCCACCTGGTCTCCGTGGTTGCAATGGCCATCCTCCTCCTCGGCATGGATACCAGCCGGCTGGTGAATCCCGGCATCGGTGGCCAAGCCCCGGTGGGCAAGGTGCTGCTGGGCGCCATGGCGCTCGACGGCGTGATCACGGCACTGCTGATTGTGCTCTATCTCCGCGCCCGCGCGGCGCTCCCCCCGCCGGCGCAGCCGGCGGCCAGGGAAACGGTGCAGGCGTATCTCATGCCCGCCGAGCAGTGGCTCCGGCGGATCCTGGTCTTCTTCGGTGTGATCTTCGTGGGCGGGGCGGTGCTCTACGAGGCGGGGCCGCTTTCGGGGATGGCGCCGGATTTCTTCCGGGAGCTGCCCTTCGTCACCAATTCGGTGGTCAAGGTGAGCACGCTGGCGATGGTCTGCTTCTGGGTGGCGGGGTCGCTCCGGCAGCGGATGTCGCTGGTAGGACCGGTAGTATTCGTGCATTTCCTCTCTGGCGTGGCACAGCTCATCTATCTGGTGTTCGCCGACCCGGCAATCCTCGACCGGACGTTCGTCCTGCTGGGCAGCAGCCAGACCATGAGCCAGATCCTCTGGGGCGCCATTGCCCTGGACGGGGTGATCGGCGTGCTGCTGCTGGCGCTCTACATGGCGGCGTGGCGGGCTCGGCTCGACTGCCGGTTCCTCAAGCCCACCGAATACCGGACGCTGGTGGCGCTTGCGGAGGTCATGACCGAGGGCCAGGAGGAGCAGATCGGCGCCGAGGAATCGGCGCGCAACGTGGACCGCGCCATGGCCACCATGCGCACCGAGCGGAAGAAGCTCTTCCCGGTGGCGCTCATGGTGCTGCATTACTTCCCGATCGTGGCGCTCTGGCCCCCGCTTCCCGAGATCGATACGGCGCACCGGTCCACCTACCTCAAGATCCGCTTCAAGCGGGAAGCGGGGCAGGGGAAAGCGAACTTCATCCGGAACATGCTGCAGGCCCTGATCCGGGTGGCCCACCAGCTGGCGGTGCTGGGCTACTACAGCGATTCACGGGTCTTCGAGTCGGTGGGCTACACGCCGTTCAGCGGACGGGAGCGCTATCCGGGGCTGCACATTCCGGAGACCGGGCCCAACCCGCTCGAGGTGCAGGGACCGTGGGACATCAGCGGGGAGGTGATCGAGACCGAGGTGCTGATCGTGGGAAGCGGCGCGGGTGGGGCCATCCTGGCCTACTCCCTGGCGGAGCGGGGCAAGGAGGTGCTGCTGGTCGAGCGGGGGCAGTACGTCGAGCCCCGGGCGTTCGCCGAGGATGAGCTCATCCAGCTGGAAGCGCTCTACGACGGCGGGCTGCTGCAGGTGGCGTCGGACTACCGGTTCGGCGTGCTGCAGGGCAACTGCGTCGGCGGGTCCACCACGGTCAACAATGCCATCTGCTTCCCGCCTCCTCCCGCCGTCGTGGCCCGGTGGAACCAGGCCGGCGGCCACGATTCCGGTCTCGGCGTGCCGGAGCTCGACGCCGCCACGGCGTGGGTGCGGAAGTTTCTCAACGTGCAGCCGCTGGGCGGCTCGATTCCACCGTTCCTTTTTCATAAGGGGGTGGACAAGCTCAACGCGGTCATCGGCAAGCCGGGTTCGGACACCGGCCTCACCATGCCGCAGCCGTTCGAGTGCAACATCACGGGCGGGAAGGAAGGGTGCTACGGCTGCGGCAAGTGCAACATCGGCTGCCCCTACGACAAGAAGCTCTCGATGCTGATCGAAACCCTGCCCCGGGCCCAGCGGGAATTCGGGAAACGGGTCCGGATCATCGCCGAATGCGAGGTGGAGCTGATCACTGCGGTGAGCGGCACGCCGCAGCGGGTAGCGGATGTCCGGGCCCGGCTGGGTGACGGCCGCTGGGTGACGATCCGCGCGAAGAGCTTCGTCCTCGCGGCCGGCGCGCTGGCCTCGAGCTACCTGATGCTCAAGAACGGCATCGGCCGCGGGCTGCCGGTGGGCAAGGGGCTGGCGTTCAACATGGTGGCGCCGGTCATGGCCGAATTCAAGGAGACGATGAACTCGTTCGACGGAATCCAGATGGGGCACTACGTCAACGACCGGATGGGAGACCGGTTCCTGATCGAAACCTGGTACAGCCTGCCGGTGGGGCTGGCGCTCACGATGGGCGGATGGTTCGACGAGCACTTCAACAACATGCGCCGGGCCGGGAAGATGGCGGCGTACGGGATGGTCGTCGGCACCGACGGTGCCAGCAGCGTGTACCACAACCGGATGACCGACGACATGGGGTTCCACGCTGTGCAGACGCCGCGGGACATGGAGCGCCTGGTCCAGGGGCTGGACAAGCTCGCGCACGTCCTGTTCGACGCCGGCGCCCAGCGGGTCATCGTCAACACCTGGGACCATGGATCGCTCACCAGCCCGAGCCAGATTCCCGAGCTGCTTCAGCAGGCGAAGGACCCGCGATTCATTTCGCTGGCCAGCGCGCACCCCCAGGGCGGCAACGCCATCGGGCGCAATCGGAAAATGGGTGTGCTGGACGAGAACTTCCGGGTCCACGGCTACGCCAACCTGTTCGTGACCGATGCGAGCGCGTTTCCGACCAGCCTGCAGGTCAATCCGCAGATGACCGTGATGTCGCTCGCCCGGTACGCCGCGGCCCGGATCGCGGCGCTCACGCCCTGAAAGGAGGTGCGCGATGACCGACCCGTTCACCCCGGCCCGGATTCTGATCTGCCTGCTGTTCTACGCGGGGCTCTTCCTCATCATCAGCCTGCACGGGCTCAAGATGACCCCGGCGGAGCGGAAGACGTTCATCCTACTCTGGCCCTGCGGGTTCGTGGTGGCGTTCGTGGCCAACTACCTGCTGTTTCGGGCGGGGGTGATGAGCTTCCTGCCGTGGGCCAACAACTTCTTGCACACCTTTGTCTGGATCGGGATCGGATTCCCCTACCTCTGGCTGGGTATCCGGGGGCGGCGGTCGATCGTGGTGCAGTATCTCCTGTTCGTGGTCTTCAGCGCGATCATCAAGTACATCGAGCAGGTGCTCTTCGGCACCTGGGAGCATCCCAACTTCTTCGGCATCCAGGGGAATTTCTGGTACATCCTCGGCTGGTCGACGGTGGACGGCACCTATCCGCTGCTGATTCCGGCAGGGGTGCGGCTGGCGGGAAGGGTCGTGCCGGGGTTGATTGGGGCGTGAGCGGGCGGGGGGAAAGGGTTCTGCCGCTCAGTGCTGCGGCACCGGCGAATCCAGCACCCCCGCCGCGAACACCTTCCCGACCCGAAAACGCTCGGCCAGGATTTCCACGATCCGCTCGGCGGCAAATCCGTCACCGAAGGGATTCTCCCCTCCGATCATCTGCCGGTAGGCAACCGGATCGGTGAGCAGGCGGCTGGTTTCCGACACGATCAACTCCCGGTCGGTGCCGACCAGTGTCCCGAACCCCGCATCGACCACTTCGGGGCGCTCGGTGACGGTGCGGAGGATCAACACCGGCTTGTGCATCACGGGGGCCTCCTCCTGAATCCCGCCCGAGTCGGTCAGCACCAGCTCGCTCCGCCGCATCACTTCGATCATGTCGGGATAGCCCAACGGCTCGAGCAGGGTGACGCCGTTGACCGTGTGCAGCTCTTCGTACACGATCTCCCGCACAAAGGGATTGAGGTGCACCGGGATCACGATCTCGAGTCCCTTGTGGGTCTCCGCCAGCCGGCGGAACGCCGCACAGACGTCGCGCAGGTTCTGGCCCAGGTTCTCCCGGCGATGGACGGTGGCCAGAATCACTCGCCGGGAATCCCAGCCGAAGCTGCTGAGGGTAGAGTCCTCGAAGACCCCGTCATTCCGGATGATCCGGATAGCGTCCACCACCGTGTTGCCGGTGACGTACACGTTCTCCTCCGGCACCCGCTCGGCCAGGAGATTCGCGCGGGCTCGCGCGGTCGGGGCGAAGTGGATGTCGGTGACGCAGGTGGCCATCCGGCGATTCACTTCCTCCGGGAAGGGCCGCCGTGAGTCATCGGAGCGCAGCCCCGCCTCGACGTGACCGATCGGCACCCCGGTATAGAAAGCCGCGAGCGCCCCGGCAATCACCGTGGAGGTGTCCCCCTGGACCAGGAGGAGGTCGGGCTTGATTTCGCGGAACGCGCCGGTGAGGGAAACCAGCGCCCGCGCGGTGAAGTCCGCCAGGGTCTGATTTTCGTGGGAGAGGCCCAGGTCGATGTCGGAGTTGAGGCGGAAGGCGTGCATCGCCTGGGCGAGCATCTCCCGCTGTTGCGACGTGGTGATGATGATCGGCTCGAACAAATCCGGACGCCGCCCCAGCGCCTGAATGACGGGGGCCATCTTGATCGCCTCGGGCCGGGTTCCCAGCACGACCGCGATGCGGTGGCGGGGTTTCGCAGCGAGCGCCATATATAGATACGGTTGCAAGTTGGAGGCCGACACCGGGCCCTTTGGCATAACCCCTTACAATTCAAGTATTTAACACGTCAATCCCCGTTCAGAACAGGGGCCCGAATCGAGCGTTGCGCCCGGCCCCGGCGATGCGCGGGTAGCTGTCATGCCCCGGTCATCCCCTCCGAATACCTTCGCTGTCCCCGATCCACCCGGATCGGCTAACATTCAGACGGAGGATCCCCCATGAGATTTCGGAATCGCGCGCTGGTTACCGCCCTCACGCTGTGTCTGGGGCTGGCGATGGGCGCCGCGGCACAAGGCGGGCTGGTCAAGATCAAGGAAGAAAAGGCCGGGCTCCTCAAGCAGGCCAAGGTGACGCCGGCGGACGCGCAGAAGGCGGCGCAGGCCAAGTACCCTTCGGGCAAGGTCGTGAAGGGCGAGATCGAGAAGGAAGATGGGAAGCTGATCTATTCCTTCGACGTTCAGCAGACCGGCGTCAAGGGCATCGAAGAGGTCAGCGTGGACGCACTCACCGGGGCAGTGATCAAGGCCGAGCACGAAAACCCCGAGGATGAGGCAAAGGAAAAGGCCGCGGAGCACGCCAAGGCCAAGCCCAAGCCCAAAGTGAAGAAGCCGGCCGCCCCGTAAGCATGCGGATCCTGGTGGTCGAGGACGAATCCGATCTCGCGGATCTGATCCGGCGGGCCCTTCGAGAGGCGTCGTGGGCGGTGGACGTCGTCGGGTCGGGCGCCGCCGCCCTCGGGGCGCTGGCCGTGAGCGAGTACGACGCGGCGGTGCTCGACCTCGGCCTCCCGGACCTCGACGGCCTGGAAGTGTGCCGCACCTGGCGGCAACGCGGGGGGCGGACCCCGATTCTCCTCCTCACCGCCCGTGGTGCGCTCTCGGCCCGGGTGGCGGGGCTCGATGCCGGCGCGGACGACTACCTCATCAAGCCGTTCGCCATCGAGGAATTGCTGGCGCGGATCCGGGCCCTGATCCGGCGGCCGGCGGTGGCGCTGGCGCCGGTGCTGCGCCTGCTCGACCTCGAGCTCGACCCCGCGGCCCGGACGGTCCGGCGCGGCGCCGAGCCGATCGTGCTGACCAGCCGGGAATTCGCGCTGCTGCATTACCTGCTCCGCTCC
This sequence comes from Gemmatimonadota bacterium, assembly GCA_041482775.1. Taxonomy (GTDB): domain Bacteria; phylum Gemmatimonadota; class Gemmatimonadetes; order Gemmatimonadales; family GWC2-71-9; genus JABFSM01. Next base: position 17,512 of record JBGPEJ010000035.1, read on the forward strand.
CACCGCCGGGTGGTCACCCGGGCTCAGATTCTCGAGCACGTCTGGGACGACAACTTCGATCCGGTGGGTAACGCGGTGGACGTGCTGCTGGGACGGGTGCGCCGGAAGGTGGACCGCGCCGGATCCGCTCCATTGATCCACACCGTCCGCGGCGTCGGATACCTGCTTTCGGAGCTGGGACCTACCGATGCCGATTAGCCGGCTCCGGCTCCGCCTCGCGGCCTGGTTCGGCTTCATCTTCCTGCTCGCCCTCGTCGTTCTCGACCTCGGCTTTCTCGGCTACGCGCGGCGCCAGGCGCAGCAGCGGCTGACCCGCGAGGTGACCGACGCTGCCGGCGAAATCCGCGATGCCATCTCGAAGGAACACGCCTCCTCTGCAGAATCCCCACCCGATTCTGCGGTAGCGGAGGTGCTCGGGGAATGGCCGGCCGGCCCCGACGTCATCGCGGTGTTCGACGGAACGGGACGCCGCCTCGGAGCCCGGGGTGCCCCGAGGCTGGTCGAGCGGCTGTCCTCCGGCGCCCTCGGCGCCGCGGCGTCCGGCACGCTCGATCTACCGAAGAAACGCGGGGGCCGGTTGCGGATTGCCTGGGCGCGGGACGACGGCCCTCCGGCGCTCACCGTGGTAACCGGGAGTTCCATCGCCGGACTCGAGGAGGAAGAGGAGACGCTGACGGCGTGGCTGCTGGCGAGCCTCCCGCTGATCGGCATCGGCGCCGCCGCCGCGGGCTATGCGCTGGCCCGGCGTGCGCTGCGGCCGGTCCAGCAGATGGCGCGGGACCTGGACGCGATCGACGTACACCGGATCGATCGCCGCCTTCCGGTGGGCTCCAATCCCGACGAGCTCGACCAGCTCGCCACCCACTTCAACGGACTGCTCGACCGGCTGGCGGCCGCGCGCGACACCAACCGCCGGTTCCTGGCCCAGGCGGCGCACCAGCTGCGAACCCCGCTCACCATCGTGCGGGGCGAGAGCGACCTCGGTCTCGACCGGCCGCGCTCCGCCGACGATTATCAGAGCGCGCTACGACGGATCAGCCTTGCCGCCGAGCTGATGTCCCGGCGGGTGGGAGAACTGCTGCTGCTGGCGGAAGCCGAGGCGGGGGAGCG
>JBGPEJ010000036.1:0-18569 GCA_041482775.1 Gemmatimonadota bacterium
CCCGGGTGATCCGCGCCCGCATGCGGTAGAACTCCGCCGTACCGTGGGAGGCCTCTCCCAGGAGCACGACGCGCGCGTCGCCGATCCGCTCGAGGAGGCTCGCCATCGGAGCGGACTCGACGTCCTCGATCCGCTCGACGACCTCGCGCAGCAGGTGTACGACCGGTGTGACGTGTTTGAGGGGGGCGGCCGCCGGGATCGGCAGGGCCGGCGGCGCCCCGCCCTCACCCCACCCGCCCGCGCCGATCAACGGCACGAACCGCACCGGTCCGAGGTCCTCCCGCTGAAATCGGTCCCTCTCGACTCGGGTGATCCGGAGCAGCTCCTGCTCGCGGGGGGTTGGCCCGAGCGGAATCACCAGCCGGCCACCCACCTGGAGCTGGTCCAGCAACGCCGGCGGAGCCTCGAATCCGCCGGCCGCGGTCACGATACCGTCGAACGGAGCGTGCCGTGGCCAGCCCAGCGTCCCGTCGCCGACCAGCACGTGGATGTTCCGATAGCCCAGGCGCCGGAACCGCTCCTCCGCCGTCAGCGCCAGCGGCTCGTGACGCTCGATGGTGAAGACCTCCTCCACGACCCGGGAGAGCACCGCGGCGGCGTAGCCGGAGCCGGTTCCGACCTCGAGCACCCGGTCGCTCCGCTGCGGGGCGAGCGCTGCGATCATCGCCGCCACGATGTAGGGCTGGGAAATGGTCTGGCCTTCCTCGATGGGAAGGGGGGAGTCGTCGTAGGCGAACTCGGCGAGGGCGGCCGGGACGAAAGCCTCTCGCGGGACCGCTCGCATGGCGGCGAGTACCGCGGGGTCCTGGACACCCCGGGCCGCAACCTGGTGGGAAACCATCCGCTCTCTCAGCACCGACGAGTCTGGCATGCCTCGAGCCCCCGGTGTGCGACGGAAGGAAGTCTGGGCGGGAGGGGATGAAACCAGGGTGAAACCCGGACGAAGCGATCGGCTGAGCGGCCAGCGCTGAAGACCCGCGATGATCCCTGAACGCTCCTTCAGAGAGGCTTCAGACCCCGGCCTCGCTGGGTGATCGAGGTGGCTCATTGGTGGAGGCCTCCGCCCCCCTTAGCTCTCCCCGGATTCGACCGGCGTCGCCTGGTGGAAATAGCGTCCCGGTGTGGTGCCGAACACCCGGCGGAACGCCGCGACGAAGGCGCTAAGACTCTCATAGCCGATGGCCATCGACGCGCTGGTGACCGTCGCTCCTTGGGCCAGCAGCTGCAGCGCGTGCAACAGGCGAGCCCGCTGCCGCCAGGCGCCGAACGCCAGTCCCGTTTCGCTCCGGAAGATCCGCTCGAGCGTGCGGGGGCTCGCGTCCGACCGCCGGGCCAGCTCCGCCAGCTTCAGGCGCTCTCCCGGTGCGCCCCGCACCAGCTCCGCGGCGCGGACCCCGCGAGGGTCGCGCGGCGCCGGCAGGTCGAGCGGCGCCCGGGGAAGCACCGCGAGCTGATCGAGCAGCACCTCCATGAGGTGGCGCTCGGTCGGCCGGGCGCGTTCCAGCGTCTCGAGCCGGACCGCCTGGAGCATGAGCTCGCGAAGGAGCGGCGAGACCTGGACCACCCGGCAGGTGGCCGGCAGTGGCCGCCTGAGGCGCGCGTTGAGGTATAGCGTCCGCATTGAAACCCGCCCCCCCATCTCCACCCGGAGCGCATTCCCGGCCGGCACCCACATCGCCTGATGCGGGGGGATCACCCACAACCCCGCCGGTGTGTGCACGGTCATCACCCCCCGCACCGCATAGATCAGCTGGGCCCAGGTCTGGGCCCGCCAGCGGAGCAGGTAGCCCGACGGAAAGCTCATGGCCGAGGTGCGAATCTCCGGCCCGGCGGATTGGCGTGATCTCGACATAATGTGGCAATATAGCGCAAGCGCGCGGAGCCGATTTCCGATATCGTGGGGGAGCGCCACTCCCGGCCCGACCGCCCCGAACCGAGCGAGACCGACCGATGCCCAAGCCAGTGTCCCCCGCGGCCGCGAACGTCAGCCATTTCTCCATCAACGCCGACAACCTGCCCCGCGCCCGCCGGTTTTACGAGCGGGTGTTCGGGTGGCGATTCGAAGCCTGGGGTCCGCCGGACTTCTTCATGATCGCCACGGGGACCGCGCAAGACCCCGGCATTCACGGATCGCTCCAGAAGCGCCGGGAGTTGATCGAGGGGGAACCGATGACCGGCTACGAGTGCACCATCAACGTGCCGGACCTCGATGCCGTGGCCGCCGCAGTCACCGCGAACGGCGGGACGATCATCTTGCCCAAGATGCTCATCCCGACGGTCGGGCACCTCCTCTTCTTCCGCGACCCGGAGGGCAACGTCGCCGGGGCGATGCAGCCGGCGCCCGAGTCGACGGTCGACGAATGATCCGCCGGCGGGCACTCCCCGAAATCCTTCGGAGCCGGTAGGTTGGGGGTCCCGCAGGCACCAACCCCCTTCGAGGACCTTTCCCGACGATGGCTCCTTCCGAAGCATTGCCCGGCCGCAGGGAGTTCGAGGAGGCTCGCCGCCGGGTCGGAGAGCATGCCTACCACACGCCCCTGGTCACCTCGCGGGTGCTGAGCGCCCGCACCGGCTTCGAGGTCCGTCTCAAGGCGGAGATGCTCCAGCGCACCGGCTCCTACAAGATCCGCGGGCCGCTCAACAAATTTCCCCAGTTATCCGAGCAGCAGCGGCGCCGGGGCGTGATCTGTTCCTCGGCGGGCAATCACGCGCAGGGCGTGGCCCTGGCGGCCTCGATCCATGGCCTGCACGCGGTGGTTCTCATGGCCAGCAACGCGACGCCGTCGAAGGTGGCCGCGACCCGGGGATACGGCGCCGAGGTCATCCAGCATGGGAACATCTGGGACGAGGCCGACGCGCGGGCCCGGCAGCTGGTGGAGGAGCGGGGGCTCACCTACATCCATCCCTTCGACGACCTCCAGCTGATCGCGGGGCAGGGCACGGTGGGGCTGGAGATTCTGGAGGACTGGCCCGAAGTGGACGTGGTGGTGGTGCCGATTGGCGGCGGAGGGCTCATTTCGGGAATCGCGCTCGCGATCAAGGACCGGAATCCCCGGGTGCAGGTCATCGGGGTGGAATCGTCGGGCGCGCCGGGGATGCTGCGGAGCGTCGAGGCCGGCCACCTCGTCACGCTCGACCGGGTCGATTGCATCATCGACGGGCTCCGGGTCCGGCGGGTGGGCGAGCGGAACCTGGAGATCGTCCGCCGCGCGGTGGATGAGATCGTGACCCTCCCCGACGCGGAGATCTTCGACGCCATGCTGTGGGTCATGCACCACTGCAAGCTGGTGGTGGAAGGCGCCGCCGCGGCGCCGGTCGGCGCCTTGCTCAAGGGATTAATCCGGGCTCCCGCGGGTGCCCGGGTGGTATGCGTATTGAGCGGCGGGAATGTCGACCTCGAGCAGCTCCGGGGACTGAGCTGGAACTGAGCGGGCTCAGCCCTCGCGCCGGCGCCGGAGGTGGTCCTCCACCCGGACCCGCACCCGGGCGTACTTCCGGAGGCCCCGGTCGAGCAGCCCGAGGGCCCGGTCCCCGATTCCGGGCGGGCCGGCCGGCTCCTGCTGGTGACCCGGCTTGACCACGAAGCGCTTGAGCGCCGCGGTGTCGATGCCGGTGATCCCGCAGCAGGCCCAGAGGCGCTCGGCCGTCGCCTCGAAATCGTTGAGCAGCTCGCGGTAATCGATGGAGAGGTCCGCCGATCTCCGATTGGCGTCCAGAGAGAGTTGCCAGAGGGCGTGGAACCGGTCGTAGCCGCTGGTGAAGTGCCGGGCATCCAGCTCCGGGTAGGTCTCCTTCAGGTCCTCGCACCACCGCGCGATGTTGAATCCGTTGAATCCCGGGCTTCCCTGACCGACATCCTCCCGGTGCTTGTGGGTCTGCACCCGCCGCAGGATGGACTTCCACTGGTCCGCCGCCGGGCGGTGGATGTGAATGATCTTGGCATGGGGAAAATTCGCCCGGACCCAGGCCAGCCGGAACGGAATACGATTCTCCTTGAACATGACGCGCGGCGCGCGTCCGAAGCCCATGCCGATGATATAGGAGAGATAGCGGTAGAGGTCGTCCGCGGGCGCGTCCGGCCCGATCGCGAGACGGCTGTACCCCCACCGTGGATCGAACAGCGCGCCGACCCGTCGGAAGCCCTTGAACTCGGTGAAGTACCCCTCGAGGAAGAAATGATGGTCGTGCACCTCGGGGCGGAGCGGGTGGATCAGGTACTCCTTGAGCAGCTCGTGGAGCGGCTCGTACAGGCAGTAGTATTTGCGGGTTTCGCGGAAGAGGGTGAACAGCAGGGTGCTGCCGGAGCAGAAATCGCCGCTCACGATCACCAGGTTGCTCATCGGGCCCCCGCGCCGCTGCGGGCGGCTTCGGCGGCCTCGAGGGTCACGCCGGCGTCCTCCTCCACGATGCGGCCCAGCCGCTCGGTGAAGGCTTCCTTGGTGAACTGGCGGAAGAGCGGCGAGCCCATGTACTCGCGGATGCTGGCGCGATATTCCTGAATTTCCCCCGGGCTCATCGCCTTCAGCCGCTTCCGCAACTCCTCGTAGTTGCCGAACCGCCGCATGTCGACGAAGCAGGAGGCGGGGATGTAGTCGGTGACGTCGGGCGCGCCCCAGAAGACCGGAATATTCCCAGCCACGAAACAGTCGAAGATCTTCTCGGTAACCCACCCGTTCAGAATCACATTGTCGAACACCAGGGAGAAGGTGTAGTTCCCCAGGGCGTCGAGCTTGGACGCCACCGACCCGCGCCATACCTTGCGGGCCGCCACCAGCAGCGGCTTGGGGCGGATGCGCTGCCATTGCTTCTGCATCCAGCGATAGGTGTGCTGGGCGGTGCCCGGGATCCAGGGGGGCATGCCCATCTCGAACGAAGGGCCGTCCCAGCCCCTGCCGTAAAGGTCGATGTCGCCGGTCCGAGCGAAGAACTCGATGGCCCGCATCCGTTCGGTGTAGAGCTCGTTCCACGCCAGCGCCGGCACCTTGTTGTGGTTGATCACCACCAGGAATTTGCGGTTCTCCCGGCGGAACAGGTCCTCCCGAATCGCGTCGGTGGGGTAGGGGAGCATGAAGTGGTGGAGGGTGAGCCGCTCCCCGGTCACCGGCACCAGCGACTCGCTGTCGCTGAACGAGTACACCCGCTTGAAGTGGCGTTGGACCTCGGGCAGATCGCGGTACATCTTCGGGTCCACCACCGGCGATTCGAAGGCGAAGAAGGCGCTCAGGGTCACGTCGTCCCGCCGCCCCAGCGCCCGGTAGCGCTTCCGGAGGCCGAAGGACATGACGATGTTCTTCCGGGCTCCCACCTCCCGCCGCAGCAGCCGGTCCGCCGTATGGACCGGGACGCCCCGCGCCGCGAACCAGTCCCGCAGGTGCAGGTAGGGCGCCATGATATTCTCGCCCTCGCGGCTGGCGAAGCCCGAATCGAACAGGACGTCCCGCTCGAAGTGCCAGGTGAACGGATCGATGCAGAGCATGACCTCGCCCGGGGAGAGCGTCATGATCCTTTCCACACCTTCCAGAACGCCTGTTGCGCCGCCCAGAGATGATTGAGGTGCTGGAGATCCCTCACGGTGTCCACGCAGGCCCAGTCACCCGGGTGCTGGTAGACCATGAGCTCCCCTTCCCGGGCCAGCCGCTCCATGGGGCCGCGCTCCAGGTCGCAATCGTCCGCGGCGGACAGGTAGTCGAAGATCCGGCGGGAGAAGACCATGAAGCCGCCGCTGATGAGGCCGCTCGAGGTCTGGGGCTTCTCGGTGAAGAGGGTCACCCGCTCGCCCGCCACCTTGAGCTCGCCGAAGAGGGAGGGTGGGCGGACGCCGGTTACCGTGCCGATCTTTCCGTGGGCGAGATGAAAATCGAGCAGCCGCTTCAGGTCGACGTTGGACACGCCGTCGCCGTAGGTCAGCATGAAGTGGTCGCCATCCACCAGGTGCTCGACCTTCTTGACCCGCGCCCCCTTGAGGGTGTGCTCGCCGGTATCGATCAGCGACACCCGCCAGTCCTTTTCCGCGGGGGCCTGATGCACCTCCACCGATTTGCTCCCGTCGAGGCGGACGGTAAAATCGCTGTTGTGGATGTCGTAGTGGTAGAAATACTCCTTGATGGTCTCGCCCTTGTAGCCGAGGCAGAGCACGAAGTCGTTGTGACCATAGTGCGAGTAGTGCTTCATGATGTGCCAGAGCACCGGCTTGGTCCCGATCTTCACCATCGGTTTCGGCCGGAACTCGGTCTCTTCCCGGAGCCGGGTGCCCTGGCCCCCGCACAGAATCACGACTTTCACGATCCCACCTCGACGTGCTGGGCGTGGAATGCATGCACCCCTTCGATCACCGTCGCGACATCCTCGTCGGTGAGGCCGCAGTGGAGGGGCAGGGTCAGGATCTCGGCGAAGGCGCGCTCGGTTTCCGGGAGGGCCGCGCCGTCGGATCGGAAGTAAGGCTGCAGGTGGTTGGGGACGTAGTTCACGCTGGTTTCGACGCCGGCCTCCTGGAGGAATCGCATCAGCGCGTCGCGCCGGCCCCCGCTGACCCGTACCACGTAAATGTGCGGCGCCGCCTCGGCGTAATCCACCCGCAGCGGGCGAAGGCCCGCGAGCCCGCGGAACGCCGCGTCGTACCGCCGGCAGATCTTCCGCCGCCGGGCGATGAACCCGTCCGCCTTGCGGAGCTGGGCCAGCCCCGCGGCGGCGTTGATGTTGCCCATGTGGTAGCGGAATCCCCGCGTGGTCACCTGATAGCGCCAGCGGCGGTCCTTGAGGTCGGGCCCGGCAATCGGTTTGCGGTCGGTGCCCAGCATCCGCTTGGTGCGAATGAGCTCCGCCAGCGCCGCGTCGCTGCAGACCACTGCGCCCCCCTCGCCGCAGCTGATGTTCTTGATCGAATCGAAGCTGAAACAGGCGATGTCGCCGAAGCTCCCGATCCGCCGTCCCCGCCAGGTGGAGCCGAAGGCGTGCGCTGCGTCCTCCACCACGCGGAGCCCGTGCCGTCGGGCCAGGGCGGCCACCGCATCGAGGTCACAGGGGTTTCCGGCGTAGTGGAGCGGCATCAGCGCCCGGGTGTGCGGGGTGATCCGTCGCTCCACGTCCGCGAGGTCGAGGAGCAGGGTGTCCGGCTCCACCTCACACGGTACCGGCCGGGCGCCGGTGGCCGCGATGGCCTGGAAGCAGGCCGCGAAGGTGAGCGAGGGGGTAATGACCTCGTCCCCCGGTCCGAGCCCGAGGGCGTCCAGGGCAATGTGCAGGGCCGCCGTGCCGGTATTGACCGCGACCACGTGCTCCGCGCCAAGGAACTGCTTGAGCGCCTCCTCGAACTGGAGAACCTGCGCTCCCAGCCCGAAGTATCCGTAGGAAAACACTTCGCGAATTCCCGCGAGCTCCTCCTCTCCGAGGCAGCCCATCGAAACCCGGATCATGCTCCCCGGCTCCCGTTGTCCGGGGCGCGGCCGACGCCCAGGTACCGCACTCCGGCGGGCCAGGCAACGGCGCGCAGCGCATTGCGGCCGTCCACGATCACCCCCCGGCGCATGAGTCCGACCAGCTCCGCCCAGTTCCACTCGGCGAACTCCGGCCAGGCGGTGGTGACCACCGCCGCATCCGCCCCGCGGAGCGCCTCCTCCGGCGTGGCGCAGACGGCGAGCAGCCGGTCGAGGCCGGAGCCGGGGGGCGCCGAGCGGATCAGCGGATCGTAGGCGCGGACCCTGGCGCCCTTCTCGACCAGGGCGCGCGCGGCCGCCAGTGCGGGAGAATCCCGCAAGTCGTCGGTGCCGGCCTTGAATGCGAGCCCGAGCAGCGCCACCTCGGCGCCGCGGAGCGATCCCAGGGCCTCCTCCGCCAAAGCCACCAGCCGGGCGGGGCGGGATGCGTTCACCGCGACCACCGCGTCCAGCACGTGCGGGGTGAGCCCGTGGGTCCGGGCGTAGGCGCGCAGCGCGTTCACATCCTTGGGCAGACAGCTCCCCCCGAAGCCGGATCCGGCCCAGAGAAAGTCAACGATTCCGGGCCGAATCCGGCGTCCGTCTGCCAGCGGCGAGAGCCGGCGGTCGAGATGCAGCCCTCGAAGGACGACTTCCACATCGGTTCCCGGTGTGGCCTCACAGACGGCCGCGATCTCGTTGCTGTACGAAATCAGGGTTGCCAGCAGCGCGTTGGACGCGTACTTGACCATCTCGGCGTCGCGAAGCGTGGTGGTGAGCTTGGGGCACTCGAAGGCATCGTAGAGCGAGGCGAGGGTCCGGCCCGAGCGCTCGTCCCACTGCCCGATCACGATCCGGTCGGGATGCATGAAGTCCGATACGGCGGCGCCTTCCCGGAGGAATTCGGGATTCATGCAGAGGCCGAATTCACCGGCGCGCTTGCCGCTGGCTTCCTCCAGCGCCTGCCGGACGACCGTGTCGGTGGTGCCCGGGACCACGGTGCTCTTGACCACCACGACGCGGTAGCCGAGGGCGGTGCGGAGGGCCTTCCCGATGTCCCGTGCCGCCGCGGCGACGAAGCTCAGATCGATTCCCGATTCCGCATCGGGAGTGCCGACGGTGATGAAGACCACCTCGCACCGGGCAACCGCCGCCGCTACGTCCGCCACCGCGCGCAACCGCCCCGCCGAGAGGACGTGAGCGAGCAGCTCCGGCAGGCCGGGCTCATGGAAGGGCGTTTCTCCCCGATTGATCGCATCGACCCGCGCGGGCGAGAGGTCCACGCACGTCACGTCGTGGTTCAGCGAGGCGAGGCACACCCCGGTCGTCAATCCGACGTAGCCGGTTCCGACCACGGCGACGTTCACGCCGGCTGCTCCCGATAGGAGCGGAGCGTGCGCTCCAGGCCATCCGCGAGGGAAATCTGCGGGCGCCAGGGGAAGTGGGCTCGCAGTTTTCGCAGATCGGGGCAGCGGCGCTGGGGGTTGTCGGTCAGGTAGTGCTGGTCGGCGCTGGTCCGGTGTTCGATCACCAGCTCGGGGGGGCCCGCCACCGCGCGCAGTGTTTCCGCCAGATCGCGGACCGAAGTTTCCCGCTGGTCGTTGCCCACGTTGAAGGCCTCCCCCGCGGCTCCGCCGAACAGGATGTGCCAGATGGCCCGCACCGCGTCGCTCACGTAACAATAGGCCCGGGTGGCCCGGCCGTCGCTGAACAGCACGATCGGCTTCCGCCCGAGTGCGGCGGTCATCAGATCGGGGATGATGCGGCCGTCGTCGAGCCGCTGTCCCGGCCCATACACGTTGAACGGCCGGACCACCTTGACCGGAGTCGCAAAGGTCCGCGCATAGGTGGCGCACAGGGTTTCCGAAAGCCGTTTCGACTCGTCGTAGCAGGCTCGCGGGCCGGTGCAGGACACATTGCCGTGGTAGCTCTCCGGCGTGGGGATCGAAGCGGCGTCGGGATCTCCGTAGATCTCGCTGCTGCTCAGACAGAGGATGCCTCGGGCGCCCTGCTCCCGCGCCAGGTCGAGCATCCGCCGGGTCCCGCTCACGTTCGCGTCGATCGTCTCGAGCGGATGGCGCCGGTAGAAGGTGGGCGACGCGATGCTGGCGCCGTGAATGATCCAGTCGATCCGGCCCTCGACCGGGAACGGCCGGGTCACATCGTGCTCCAGGAACACCACGTCCGACCGCCCGGCCAGATGCGCCAGCCGACGGGGCACTCCGGTGAGGAGGTTGTCCAGTGCCAACACCCGGCAGGGCGCCGCGCTCCCGCGGTCGTTGAGGGCGGCGAGGGTCTCGACCAGGTAGCTGCAAAGGAATCCCGCGCCCCCGGTTATCAGGACGGTGGTTCCCGCCAGCGTTCGCGCCGGATCAGGCAGATCCTGTAGGATGCGCTCTACATCTTCGGCGATCACAGACCGCCCGCCAGGCATGCTCACGGGTGTCCCGCTTTGAGTTAACTGAAGTTGGGGGGTTCGGGGCCAACCATCTAGCAAGTTCCGGACCCTTCAACCCACGTTCCGCCAATGGGTTACTCGCCGAGCTCCCGGCCCTCCCGCTGGTAGAAGCGATCGGCGCGCGCCCGGCTCTCCCGGTCGCCGAAGATCTTCTCCCCGTCGTACCGGCCGTTCTCGATGAAGATCTCCGAGATCTTGCGCCCGGCGGTAACGCTTCCAGCCAGGTAGACGCCGGGCACGTTGCTCTCCAGCGTCTCCGGATTGAGTGCGGGCCGACCCGACTCGGAGTCGAGCTCGATGCCGATGTCGCGAAACAACTCGAAGTCCGGCAGGTAGCCGGTAAGCAGGTACACCCGGTCCGCGGCAAGACGTTCGGCGCCGCCGGCGCTGGTAACCGTCACCGCCTCGAGGTCGATCTCCTTGACCTCCGCGTTCCACCGCACCGCGATCTCTCCCGCCTTGATCCGGTTTTCCAGGTCCGGCTTGAGCCAGTACTTGACGCTCGGCTTGAGCGCTGCTCCGCGGGAAACCAGGGTCACGCGGGCCCCCGCGCGGAAGCAGCCGAGGGCCTGCTCGACCGCGGAGTTCTTGCCGCCTACGATCACGACGTCCTGCCCCGTACTCAGGTGCGGTTCCTCGCCATAGTGCGATACGTGGGGCAGCGCCTCGCCCGGCACTCCCAGGGTGTTGGGGTGGTCGAAGTACCCGGTGGCGAGCACCAGACGGTCGCACGCCAGCTCCTCGCCGCCCCGGCGGGTGCGGAGCCGGCAGCGGACCTCACCATTGCTCCGTGCTGCGCCGGTCAGGCGGACGTACGGGCGCACGCTGATTCCCTCGGCCCGCGCCACGCCGCGGTAGTACTTGAGGGCTTCTTCGCGGGTGGCCTTGGGGCCGGCCGACACCAGGGGGTGTCCGCCGATCTCGAGGCGTTCCGGCGTGGTGAAGAAGATCATGCCCACCGGGTATCGGACGATTGCGGCGGCAATCGGGCCGGCGTCGATCACGACCGGAGCGAGACCCCGCCGCTGCGCGGAAATTGCGCAGGCCAGTCCGATCGGCCCGGCGCCCACCACAAGGACCCGTTCGGTCACGCGGAGAGCGCCGGGAGGCGAGGCCGGACCGGTGAGGGAATGCGCCGCATCGGAGGTCCCGAGGAGAGTGAACCAGGAAATCTAGCCGATCGCTCGAGGCGGGCGCGCTACCGCGCGACTCAGATTGGCTTCCAGCTCATCAGCGCGAAGACGTTTCCCTCCGAATCGTTGAAGAAGGTCATCCAGAGCGCCTTGCCGCCGGTCTGGTAGATCTGGTGGGGCTGGTCGCGGAAGGTCACGCCGCGGCCGGACAGGGTGCGGTGGGCCTCGTCAATGTCGGCCACGGTGAAGTAGAGTACCGAGGCGGCGTGGTCGAACTCAGGGCTCTCCGCCCCGCCCAGCATGAGCTGTACCGCGCCGCATTTGAAGAAGGCCAGGCCGGGAGGCGCCTGGAACAGGAAAGTGAGACCGAGGGCATCGCGGTAGAAGGCGATGGCCCGGGGGAGATCGGTGGCCCGGATGGCGATCTGGCCGATGTCGGTGAGCAGCGGGGCGGGGGAGGTCATGGCGGACTCGCGGCTGGGGGTCGGGGTGATTATATTTAGTTAGACCAGCTAACTAATTCTACGATGCCTTCGCGCCCCCGTCAAGCCACCCCGGCCCAGGCCGAGTTCGATACAGCCGATCGGCTGCATTCCGCGGCCATCCACCTGCTCCGCTCCCTCCGGATCGAGGACCGGACCTCGGGGCTGTCCGGCCCCCGGCTCTCCGCCCTGTCGGTGATCGTCTTCGCGGGGCCGCTTCCCATGTCCGGGCTCGCCTTGGCGGAGCAGGTGCAGCCTCCCACGATCACCAAGCTGGTCCGGGATATGGAGCGGGAAGGGTTGGTGGAGCGGGTTCGTGATGCGCACGACCGGCGGGTCCTCATGGTGCGGGCCACCGATCGGGGTCGGGCCCTCCTGCAGGAGGGCCGCCGCCGGCGGGTGGTGCGCCTCGCCGCGGCGCTGGAGAAGCTCCCCGTCGCCGACCGCAAGCTCCTCGCCCGCGCCGCCCGGCTGATCGACCGGCTGGCCCGTCCGCCGGCCGTCGGCAGCCGGCCCCCGGAGCGAGGCGAGGCGCCCTAGCTCATCCCGGGGCCACCCTGGAGTAGAACCATCGCTTCATCACCTCGACCGAGACCAGATAGACCGCTACCAGGCCGGCCAGCACCGGAAAGAACGAAGCGGGAGGGGCCACGAAGCCGAGCGCCCGGGCGAAGGGAGTGACCGGGAGGAGAATCGCCACCCCGACCACCGCCAGCGAAGTGCCGATCAACAGCCGGCTTGGCCGGCTCCGGAACGGGTTTCCGGTGGTGCGGATCACGAAGATGACCAGTACCTGGCTGGCCAGCGACTCGACGAACCAGCCGGTCTGGAACTGGGCCTCGGAGGCGTGGAATACCTTCAGCAGGAGGAAGAAGGTGAGCACATCGAACACCGAGCTCACCGGACCCAGCGTCATCATGAAGTTGCGGATGAACTTCATGTCCCAGCGATGCGGCCGGGCCAGGAAGTCGTCATCCACGCTGTCCATCGGGATCGGCAGCTCCGAGACGTCATAGAGAAAGTTGTTGAGCAGGATCTGCGGCGCCCGCATCGGGAGGAACGGCAGCACCAGTGAGGCCCCCGCCATGCTGAACATGTTCCCGAAGTTGCTGCTGGTCCCCATCATGATGTACTTGAGGATGTTGCCGAAGGTACGGCGTCCCTCCCGCACGCCGTCGTAAATCACCCGGAGGTCCTGCTCGAGGAGGATCAGGTCCGCGGCCACCTTGGCCACGTCCACCGCGTCCTTGACCGAGATGGCGACGTCCGCGGCGTGCAGCGACGGGGCATCGTTGATCCCGTCACCCAGATACCCGACCACGTGCCCCCGGCGGCGGCAGGCGGCGATGACGCGGCTCTTCTGGGCGGGCACCACCCGGCAGAACAGGGAAGTGTCGTCGATCCGGGCCGCCAGCGCCGCGTCATCCAGCCGGTCGATGTCGGGGCCGGTGAGCACGCCGCCCACCGCCACTCCGAGCTCGGTGCAGACGTGCCGGGTCACCAGCTCGTTGTCTCCGGTGACGATCTTCACCGTGACGCCCGCAGCGGCGAGCGCCGCCAGCGCCGGACCCGCGCTGGCCTTGGGAGGATCCTCGAACGCGGCGAAACCGGCGAACACCAGCTCCGCCTCGTCGGGGATGGCGATGTGGGCGCAATCCTGGGGTTCCGCCTTCCACGCGACGCCGAGGACCCGGAATCCCCGCCGGCCGAGGTCGTCGAACCGATCCTGCATCGAGGCACGGGCGGCGGGATCGAGCGGGTGCAGGTCCTCCGGCCCGTCCAGCTCATAGCGGGACGAGAGGGCGAGCACATCCTCGAAGGCCCCCTTCAGCACCAGCAGGCGGGCCCCGTCGGGCCGGCGGGCCAGGACCGACACCCGCCGGCGCTCGAAGTCGAACGGCACTTCGTCCACCTTGCTCCACCCCGTCAGATCGACCTCTTCGTGGGCCAGGATCGCGTCATCGAGAGGACTCCTGATCCCGCTCTCGAACCGGGAGTTGAGCACCACCAGCTCGAGTACCCGCGGCGTTTCCCTCCCTGACGGATCGAGGTGCATCTCCAGCCGGATCTTCGCCTCGGTGAGGGTGCCGGTCTTGTCGGTGCAGAGCAGGTCCATGCTGCCGAGGTCGTGAATCGCGGCCGGCCGCTTTACGATGACCCGGAGGGCCGCCATCCGGAGCGCTCCGCGCGCCAGGGTAACCGAGACCACCATCGGCAGCAGCTCCGGCGTGAGGCCGACGCTGAGCGCCACCGCAAAGAGAAAGGCCTCGAGCGGGGGCCGGTGGCGGGCGATGTTCACCAGGATCACGAACAGCACCATCCCGATCGCGAGACGGAGAATCAGCAGGCCGAACCGGCGGGTGCCCACCTCGAACGCGGTGGGCGGCGGTTCGGTGGCCAGGCTGGCGCCGATTTCCCCGAGGGCGGTCCGGGCGCCGGTGCGGCAGAGCAGCACCGTGAGCGTGCCGCTGACGACGGTGGTTCCCATGAAGACGGCATTGGTGGCCTCGGTCATCGGGGTGTCGGCGCCGGGACACTCACCGGCGTGCTTCTCCACCGGGTAGGGCTCGCCGGTGAGCAGGGCCTGCTTGACGAAGGCGTCGCGCGCCTCGAGGACCCGGCCATCCGCCGGCACCAGATTCCCCGCCGAGAGCTGGACCACATCACCGGCAACGAGGTCCTGCGCCGCGATATCCCGGGCCACACCATCCCGGAGCGCCGTGACCCGAAGCGCCACCGTGTGGGAGAGCCGCTCCGCCGCGTTCCCGGCCCGGTGCTCCTGCACCGCGTCGAGCGCGGCGCTCAGCAGGGCCATCAGCCACACCACCGCGGCGCTGGCCCGGTCGCCGGTGGCCACGGAGATGGCGCCGGCGCCGAGCAGCAGGAGGACGAGGGGATTCTTGAAGCGGACGGCGAAGAGGCGGAGCAGGGAAGGCGAGCGCCGGGCGGTGAGCGCGTTGGGGCCGTCGGCCGCAAGGCGGGCTGCGGCGTCCTCGCTGCGCAGGCCCTCCGGCGTGCTGCGGAGCGAGGTGAGCACCGCCGGGAGAGGGTCCTGCCAGAACGGGGTCATTTCGACCGGCGGCGCCGGCTTCTCAGGTAACCCGCCACACCAGCTCCCCGTCGACCTTATCGGGCAAGGCGACCCCGAGCCAATCCAGCATCGTCGGATAGAGATCGATGGTGCGGAGTGGCAGGGTCCCCAGCCGGCGATTGGACCAGAGCGGCGTGTGCATGTGGGCGCGGATCAGGCTGCCATGCCCGGAGCGATGCTCCGGCACTTCGAACCGATCCCGGAAGTCGTACCCCTCGTTGGCGACCACCACGAGGTCACCGGTCCGCTCGGAACGGAATTGATCGAGGAGCTGGAAGGCCGCATCCGGCATGGCGTGGTCCCACGAATGCGCCAGCCATTCCCGGTGGGTGCCCGAGAACTGCCCACCGACCCCGAGCGGATCGGCGTCGCCGGGCCGGTATTCGATGGCGCCGTTCTTCCGCGAAATGAGCGCCTCTCCCGCGGCGTCGGCCACGGTGACCACGCCGGCCGCGTGTTCCGCCGCGACCAGCGCCACCGCCGGCTCTGCGAGCAGCCGGGCGATGAGATCGTCCGACACGCCGAAGGCCGCCGGCTGCCGGAGCCGCTCCAGCGGCCAGCGCCGCATCCGCGGCACATCGGGCTGGGCGTACACCATCGCCGATCCGTTCCCGGCCACCATCACCGCCGCGGCGGGATCCTTTTCCCAGACAACCGGGTGCGCGAGCGTGGGCACCCCCTGGCGACGGAGCCAGCCCGCGAGATCGAGATGCTCGTGGACCACGGAGGCACCGTGGTCGCTCACGATGAGGATGAGGGTCTCGGAAAGCTCCCCCCGCGCCGCGAGCCGGTCGAACAGCCGTCCGATGATCTGGTCCACCCGGGCCAGCGATCGCAGCACCCGGGGCGACTGCGGGGTGGACTGGTGGGTGTAGCCGTCCACCGCGGGAAACTGGGCGAAGACGAACCGCTCGGGGCGCTCCACCGCCTGAAGAAGATGGCCCGCCACCGCCTCGTCGGAGGGCTGGTGCCATTCGGCGTAGTGCCCCAACGCGCCCCAGAACTGCCGCTCCACCCGCGCGGGGTTCCGCTCGGCGGGGAGCCCGCGCGCGATCATCGTGAAAATGCCGACGCTTTCCGGCACCAGCTCGAAGATGGTGCGCACCTCGGGCTCGATGTCCTGATCCAGCAATCCCGCCTGGTAGCCGCAGTAGCTCCGGACCGCCTCGCGGCTGCGCCACCAGCGCCCGTCGTAGCGGGTCCGGTCGAGCCAGCGGATCGAGGGAATGTTGCAGCCGCCGGGGGTGCATCCCGTGAGGAAGGGCAGGTAGGAGACGCTGGTGGTCGAGGGAAACGATGTAATGGCCCGCCCGGCTCCGCCTGACGCCACCAGCCGGGCCAGGTTGGGCAGCCGGCCGGCGGCCAGCTCGGCCTCCGCCACGTCGGGGCGGAGGCCGTCGATCAGGAGGAGGAAGCAGCGCCGCATCAGGTCGGTGCCACCACGTAGGCCTCCATGGCGAAATATTCCGCCAGGCCAAGACGATTGAGCGATTCGGCGGTGTCCTTGTTCCGGGTTTCGACCCGCTGCCAGAACTCCCGCTCGTCGAGGCCGGGGAAGGGCGCCGAATCCTTTTGCGACTGATGCTTGAAGATCGCCTGAATCTTGACGGCGAGCTCCTCCTGCGAGAGCGGCACCAGCCAGGAGGCCTCGGTGACCGACCACTCCTGCCAGGCGCCGCGATAGAGCCAGACCTCGGGCCGGGGGGATATCCCCTCGAGCGCGCGGTCGATGGCGTCCTTGCACATGCGGTGGGTGCCGTGGGGATCGGAGAGATCGCCCGCCACGAAGATCAGGTCGGGCCGCTTCTCGTCGAGGAGCGCCCGCACCAGCGCCACGTCGTCGGGACCGATCGGATCCTTGGCGACCTTGCCGGTCTGATAAAAGGGCAAGTTGAGGAACCGGGCGCGGCCCGCCGCGAGCCCGAGGGTTTCGATCCCGCTGATCGCCTCCGCTTCGCGGATCATCCGCTTGATGTCCTGGACCGCCGGAATGTCCACTTCTCCGGGGGCCTTGTTCTCGAGGAAAGTGCGTACCTCGCGCGCCAACGCCTCGACGCCGGCCCGGTCGAGGCCACGGGCGCGGCCCAGGCGCTCGACGAAATCCACGTAGCGGCGGACGTCGTGGTCGAACACCGCGATGTTGCCGCTCGTCATGTAGGCGACCGTGATGTCGTTCCCGTTCTGCACCAGCTTGTGGAGAATTCCCCCCATGGAGATGACGTCGTCGTCGGGGTGGGGTGAGAAGCAGACCACCCGAGCGCGCTGGGGCAGCTTGGAGCGCCCCCGGATCTTGGCCCCGAGCACGTTGAAGACGAAGCCGTTCACCGCCCCGGGCGATCCGAACCGCGCCACCAGCGCCGACATCTTGTGCTCGACGTAATCCCGGTGGGTCAGCTTGAGAATCGCGCGGCCCGCCGCACGGGAAAGCCAGGCCACGCCGCGGACCGCGAGCTCGTCGGTCCATTCGACCTCGTCCACCAGCCAGGGGGTGGCCACCCGGGTGAGCTCCGCGGCGGCGGCGCGGTCGAGGTAGAAGGTGCTGTCGGGGTGGCGCTGCAGAAACGTCGCGGCGACCTCGGTGTCGATGTCTCCCTCCACCGCCCGCCGGACGATGTCCGCCTTGTGCTCCCCGGTGGCCAGGATCGCCACCTCGCGCGCCTCGAGAATCGTCGCGACGCCCATCGTGATTGCTTCACGAGGAACGAAGGATTCGCCGAAGAAATCGGCCGCAGCGTCCCTCCGGGTCACCCCATCGAGCATCACCACCCGGGTCCGGCTCTTGGCGCCGGAGCCCGGCTCATTGAATCCGATATGGCCGGTCTTGCCGATGCCCAGGAGCTGAAAGTCGATGCCCCCCGCGGCCCGGATGGCCGCTTCGTAGCTGAGGCCGGCGGAGGCGAGCTCTTCCCGGGGAAGGTTCCCGTCGGGGATGTGGACATCGGCGGCGGCGATGTCGACGTGGTCGAAGAGATTCTCCCACATGAAACGGTGGTACGAGTGGACGCTTCCCCGGTCCATGGGGTAGTACTCGTCCAGGTTGAACGTCACCACCCCGCGAAAACTGAGGCCCGCCTCCCGATGGAGGCGGACCAGCTCCCGATAGACACCGACCGGCGTGGAGCCGGTGGCCAGGCCGAGGACCGCCCGGCCTCCCGCGGCGCGCCGGGCCCGGATGACCTCCGCAATCCGTCCGGCGACGGCGGTGGCCAGCGCGGAATGATCGTCGAAGCTGGCGGTGCGGATGCGCTCGCGGGATTCCATTGCCGAAATATACCGTCGGCACCCATCGGCTCGCGGCGGGCGGCCCCGGAGAACGGGGCGGGGTTGACATATCAACATGCGTTGATATATTGCCGCTCATGACGTCCCGGACAGCGGTGTCGGATCTCAAGCGGGTGGCCCGGGTGTTCCACGCCCTGTCGGATCCCACCCGGCTCCAGCTGGTGGATCTCCTGCGCGGCGGGGAGCGCTGTGTCTGCGAGCTGACCGACGCATTGGACGCGGGGCAGTCCCGGCTGTCCTTCCATCTGAAAGCGCTCAAGGAGGCGGGGCTGGTGCTCGACCGCCGAGACGGCCGGTGGGTGCACTACCGGCTCAACCACGAGCGGGTGGAGGAGCTGGCCGGCGTGCTGACCGAGTGCTGCGCGCCGATCAAGGGATGGGTCCGGAGCCGGTGCTGCGCCTAGGACCGCGCCGGCCCTCTGCGACGGCCTATACATCAAGAATCGTTGGTCAATCTATGGAGGCGCCATGAGTGAAGGAACCATCAAGGACACGGTGCGGGAAAAGTATGGTGAGGCGGCCCAGCGGGTTCTCGAAGGGGAGGACGCCGCCTGCTGCGGGAGCAGTTGCTGCGGCGGGAGCGCGGATCCCATCTCCTCGGACCTCTACTCCGCCGCCGAAACGGCGGTGATTCCCGAGAAGGCGGTGCTCGCGTCGCTGGGGTGCGGCAACCCGACCGCGCTGGCGGAGCTTCATCCCGGGGAAACCGTC
>JBGPEJ010000037.1:0-18373 GCA_041482775.1 Gemmatimonadota bacterium
CGAGAAGATCCAGGAGTTTGCCCGGCTGGGCGTGCCGGTGGATGCCTACGGCGTCGGCAGCTCGCTGTTCCAGGGCCGCTTTGATTTCACCGCGGACGTGGTGCGCCGGGAAGGCAAGCCCTGCGCGAAGGTGGGACGGGAATTTCGCCCCAATCCGCGGCTGGAGCGGGTGGCATGACGACCCTGTTCTGGGACGTGGACACCCAGGTCGACTTCATGCGCAGCTCCGGAAAGCTGTATGTCCCCGCCAGCGAGGAGATCATCCCGGTGCTCGAGCGACTGACCCGGCACGCCCACGATCAGGGGATCCGCATCGTGGCGAGCGCCGACGACCACCTCCCCGGGCACCGCGAGCTCTCTCCGGCGCCGGACTGGCGGGAAACCTTTCCCGAGCACTGCATGCACGGCACTCCGGGGCAGCGCAAGATTCCGGAAACCCTGCTCCGGAACCCCCTGATCATCGAACCGGAGCCGGAGGACCCGGCGGCGCTCGCGGCCCGGGTTCGCGCCCACCGGGGCGACATTCTCTTCCACAAGCACTGGTTCGACGTGTTCACCAATCCGAACGTGCTTCCGGTGGTGGACGCGCTGGCTCCCTCGCGAATCGTGCTGTACGGTGTGGCGCTCGATGTCTGCGACAAGTACGCAATCGAAGGACTGCTCCGGCACCGGCCCGGAATCAAGCTCACCCTGGTCACCGACGCGGCGCGTGCTATCCACCCCGAAGTGGCGGCCGGGTTGCTCGAGGACTGGGCCCGCCGGGGCGTGCGGCTCAACACCAGCGCGGAGGTGCTCGCCGCATGACTGAGTTCGGCCGCAATTTCCTCCCGGGCCCCACCGACGTGCACCCCGAAGTCCTCCAGACATTGCTGACACCGATGTTTGCCCATCGCGGCCCCCGCATGCAGGCCATCCTCACGGGGATCCAACCGTCGCTCCAGGCGTGTTTCGGCACCGCGCAGCCGGTGTTCATCTCCACCTCGTCGGGGACCGGACTGATCGAGGCCGCGGTCCGCAGCGGCGTGCGCGAGCGGGTGCTGGTCGCGGTGGGCGGCTACTTCGGCGAATACTTCGCCCGGGTGGCGGAGGCATGCGGGAAGGAGGTGCTCCGCGCTCAGGTCCACACCGGCTCGGCGCTCACCCCGGAGCAACTCGAACGGTTTCTCGAGGGACCCGCGGTGGACGCGGTGGCGGTGGTGCATTCGGAATCCTCCACCGGCGGCCTCGCCGACATCGCCGGGCTCGCCCGGGTGGTGCGGGCCCGGAAGGACGTGCTCTTGCTGGTCGACGGAATCACCTCGGTGGGCGCCATGCCGATCGAGATGGACCGGTGGGAGGCGGACTTCTACTGCACCGGATCCCAGAAGGCGATGGCCCTCCCGCCCGGCCTGGCCCTGGGCGCGGCGAGCCCCCGCTTCCTGGCCCGCGCGGAAGCGCAGCACGACGCCGGATTCTATCTATCAGTCAGGAAGCTGGTGTCCATCACCCGGGAGAATCTGCCCTTCTGGACGCCGGCGGTCTCTCTCATCCTCGCGCTCGAATGTCAGCTGCAGCGGATCGCCCGGGCGGGAGGCTGGCCGGCGCGCTGGGCTCGCCACGTCGCAATGCGGGACATGGCGGAACGCTGGGTGGCCGCGCGGCGCGACCTGACCCTCCTGGCCAGCACCGCGCCGCGGTCACCGGCGATCTCCTCCCTGGTGCTGCAGGCGGGGCGGAACGCCGCCCAAGTCATCTCGTCGCTAGCCGATCGGGGCTACCTGGTCGGCGGGGCGCTCGATCCCAAGCACGGGCAGGTCATCCGGATCGGCCACATGGGTGATCTCGAGCCGGTCCATCTCGAGGGGCTGCTCGCCACCATCGCGGAGCTGCTGGCATGAAACGACTGGCGCAGTACTTCCTCCGCGGACTCGTCGTCACCACTCCGCTCGCGCTCACGGTCTGGATTTGTTGGTGGGCGGTGAGCACGGTGGACAGCATCCTGCCCATCGGCATTCCCGGTGCGGGCCTCGTGGTCACCATCGCCGGAGTCACCCTGATCGGCGCGCTGGCGTCGAATCTGGTGACCCGCGGCGTGCTGGCCGAGGTCGAGCGGTGGCTCGAAGGCGTGCCATTCATCCGGCTGGTCTATACGTCGCTCAAGGACATGATCAACGCCTTCGTCGGCGAGCGGCGGCGTTTCAATCGGCCGGTTCGCGTGCGCCTCGACGACAAGGCGGACGTCTGGTATCTGGGGTTCGTCACCTCGAACGAGCTCAGCCACTTGGGAATGCCCGGCCATGTGGCAGTGTATTTGCCTTGGTCCTACAGCTTTGCCGGGCGGGTGGTCCTGGTTCCGGCTGAGCGAGTGCAGGCTATCTCCGCCGACAGCACCGACATGCTGGCCTTCATCGTGTCCGGAGGGGTAACCCGCTCGGCGGAGCCGAATGCAGGAAAGTGACGGTAATCACCGCGACAAAACGTGAAATTCTTTACACTTAACAGCACGGAGCGCGGCTCGTCTTTCGCGGTAGCCACCGGGAACGTAGCCCCTGGACGACAACACTTTGCGAGGCTTGTCATGAAGACGCTAATTCGTTGTGGTGCCTTGACTTGCGCCATCATACTCGGCGCCTGCAGCAAGGACGTTACCGGGAACGATGCAGCCACCCCCCTGGTCAACTCCGACGTGGCCCAGGTCGTGGCAGATAATACCGGAGAGGCCGTGGACGTCATGCGGGAGCCGGTGTTCTTCCCGGTTCTTTCGCCGGCGATGGCGCCGGGCAGCGGCGATTTCAATCCATCCGCCAACTGCCCCTACAACTCGACCACCAAGCGGCTGGAGTGCCCGCCGGTCACCCGCGACAACGGCAAGCTGACGATCAGCCGGAGCTACGCCTTCTGGGACGCCGGCAACGTCTCGCAGGATCACTACGACGCGCTGCTCACCGCCAAGGCCAACGTCCAGGCCCATGAAACCGGCGAGCGGGACGGCGAGAGTTGGGCCGCCACGGTGGATCGCACCCGCGACATGACCGCGACCGGCCTGGCCGGCGACGAGACCCAGCGCACCTGGAACGGAACCGGATCGAGCCACTTCACCCGGAGCCGCCACACCGACGGTGGGGACCGTTCCTACGACCTGGAATGCACCTTGACGGTCACCAACGTGGTCGTTCCGGTCCCGCGCGGTGAGGATCGCTTCCCCATCAGCGGCTCGATCAGCCACTCCTGCACCGTCAAGTTCGTGGGCGGGCCGAGAGACGGGCAGACGATTACCCGGACCGCGACCGTCACCTTCAACGGGACCCAGACCGCGACCCTGGCGGTCGGCGACAAGACGTTCGACATCGATCTCAAGACCCGGCATCGTTCGATGCGTCCGTAACGACGCGGACGAAGCGCTGGAAGCGGTGAGCGGGGGGTCGCGAGGCGGCCCCCCGCTTCCGTTTATCCTTCCGGGATGCCCGCCCGCTTCAAGCTTCTGCTCTGGTATCTCGGCTACTGGCTCGCCTTCTTCACCGCGCTCCGGCTGGGATTCCTGGCCTATCATCGGGATCTGGCGGCCGGACTGCCCGCCGGGGCGCTGGGGGGCACGCTGCGGCACGGTATCGCCCTCGATCTCTCCGCCGCGGCCTATCTGTCGCTCATTCCATTCCTGCTCATCGCCCTCTCCACGATCGGGCGGATCCAGCGCTGGACCTCTCGCGCGCTGCTCGGCTACACCCTCCTCGCCACGGCGGTACTGGCGTTCCTGGCCGCGGTGGATCTGGAAATCTTCCGGCAATGGGGCAGGCGCATCGACGCCGCGGTGCTGGAGTACCTCCCGCACCCCAGGGAGGTCTGGGCGTCCGCCGGAGCCGGACCCCGTTGGCTGCTGCTCGGGCTCTCGGCGGGGATCACCCTGCTGTTCGCCTGGATCCTCCGGCGGACCATTCGGCCCCGGCTGGCGGCGCTTCCCCCGGCCCATCCGGCCGGGGCGCTCGCGCTGGCGATCTGCGCTCTCCTCCTGGTAATCCCCGCCCGCGGCGGGATTCAGCAGATCCCCATCAACCAGAGCAGCGCGTACTTCTCGGCCGCGCCGTTCGCGAATCAGGCCGCGCTCAACGTAGGGTGGAACTTCTTCGATTCCTGGATCAAGGGACTCAACCGGCGGGAGAACCCGTACCTCGTCCTGCCGCCGGATTCGGCAAAGGCGGTCATCCGGAGCGCGGAGGTGGCTTCCCCGATGAGCGGCCCAGCCGGCGCCGTCCTGCAGGTGGACCGTCCCAACATTCTGCTCATTGTCTGGGAGAGCTTCACCGCGCGCGCCGTGGAGCGGTTGGGCGGCGTGGCGGGGGCGACGCCCGAATTTGACCGGCTGGCGACGTCGGGACTGCTGTTCCGGCGGTTCTACGCCGCCGGTGACCGCACCGAGAAAGGGCTCGCGGCCCTCCTTGCCGGCGCTCCGACGGTGCCGACCACTTCCATTCTGATGGTGCCCTCGAAGGCGGCCACCCTGCCCACCCTTTCCGCGGATCTGGCGGGCGCCGGCTATACCAGCGCGTTCTATTACGGCGGCGAGCTCGGTTTTGCGAATATCGGGAGCTTCGTAGTTGAGGGGCGCTTCGACCGGGTGCTCAGCAAACCGGACTTTCCTTCATCGTCCTGGAGCTCCAAGTGGGGCGCCCACGACGACGCCGTGGCGGAGCGGCTCCTCGGGGATCTCGAAGACCTGCGGGAGCCCTTCTTCACCGTCTGGCTCACCTTGAGCAGCCACGAGCCGTTCGACGTGCCCGGGCCGGCGCGCGTCCCCGGGGAAGACGGCGAATCCCGTTTCCTCAATTCCCTGGCCTTCACCGACCATGTTCTGGGTGACTTCCTGCACCGGGCGGCGCAGGAGCCCTGGTGGGGCCGCACCCTGGTGGTCATCGTGGCCGATCATTCGAAGAAGCTCGAGCGCACCGACGCCACGGTACCCTACAAATCAGCCGGGAGCTGGTATCACATCCCGATGCTGTGGACCGGCGGGGCGCTGGCGCGCACCGGAGCGGTGTGGGACGGGATCGCGAGCCAGGTGGATCTGGCACCGACACTTCTCGGCCTGCTCCGGTTGCCGGGGAGCGAGCGCTATCGATTCGGCCGGAATCTGTTCGCGGAGCCGCATCGCCCGTGGGCCTACTACGGGTTCGACGACGGGTTCGGCCTGGTGACCGAGAACGGCGGGCTGGTCTGGGAGCACGTCCCCAACCGGATCACCTCCAGCACCGGCCGGGTGGGCGAGGGCGAGCTCCGGCTGGGGCGTGCGATACTGCAGCTGACCTATCAGGACTACCTGGATCGGTAGCCGGTCAGATTTCTCCCCGCTTCGCCAGCGCCGAGATCCGCTCCCCCGCCCGGAAGGCCAGCGCCATGATGGTCATGGTGGGTTGGCCGCGGCCGGAGGTGACCAGGCTGCTGCCGTCGCAGAGGAAAAGATTGGGAATGTCGTGGGTGCGGTGGTTCGGGTCGATCACCGACGTCTTCGGATCATTTCCCATCCGGCAGGTGCCGAGCAGGTGCGCCGTCCCGGTTGATACTCCGACCGGAACGCTCCAGACCTTTTGAGCGCCGGCGGCGTCGGCGATTTCCTTGGCGCGGTCGACCATGAACCGCATGATCTTGAGATCGTCGTCGTGGTCCTTGTAGGTCACCCGGATGGCGGGAAGGCCCCACGGGTCCTTCAGCTTCGGGTCGAGGGAGATGCTGTTGCTCTCGACCGGAAGTGAAGTGGTGTGCCCGGCGACGGTCATGGTCCGGTTGAAATACTCGCCGAGGAGGCGCTTGTACTCGCTGCCCCAGGTGGGGGCGTCGGGCGGGAGCCCCCCCAGCCCGAAACCGATCGGGTATTGCTGGAAGCGGGCATCGATCCCCCCGCCACCGTAGAAGCCGCGCTGGAGGTCGCTGTCGTAGAAATCGTAGAGGTTCCGGGTTACCTGCACCCCCTTGAACTCGTTGAGGGGGTGCTCGAACAGCGCCATTGTCGCGGTGTTTCCGTTGAACATCAGGTGCTTGCCGACATAGCCGCTCGAGTTGGCGAGCCCGTTGGGGAATTGACCATTGCTGGAGATGAGCAGGAGGCGTGGTGTCTCCGCCCCGTTGGCGGAGAGCACCACGGCCTTGGCCCGCTGGAATTGCTCCTTCCGGTCCTTGTCGAAGTAGGTGACCCCGGTCACCCGGCCGCGGTCGTTCACTTCCACCTTCGCGACGTAGCTGTCGGGCCGGATTTCACAGCGGCCGGTGGCTTCGGCGACGGGGATCACCGATGCGAGGCTCGAGCTCTTGGCGCCGAACTCGCACCCGAAGAACATGCAGTATCCGCATTGCTGGCAGGCGTTCCGGCCGTTGAAGGGCCGGGACAGGATGGCCATCGGTGAAGGCTGGGGATGGAGGCCGAGTTTCCGGGCGCCGCGCTCGAACAGTACGCCCGAGGACTTGACCGGAAGCGGCGGCAGCGGAAATGGCCGCGAACGCGGCGGGTCGAACGGCCCCGGCGCCCCGGAAACGCCCACCTGCCAGTCCACCTTGCTGTAGTACGGTTCGAGATCGGCATAGCTGATCGGCCAGTCCGCCAGATTGGCGCCGGGAATCGGACCGAGCTTGCTCCGCTCGATGAAGTCGATTTCGTGGAACCGCCAGAAATTTGCGGTGAAGTGAACGCTGCTGCCTCCCACCAGCCGGGCCGCGAGAATTCCGCCTTCATTCGGCCGGGCCTCGTCCTGCTCGGTTTGCCGCCAGGTTACCGGATTACTGTTGGTGATTCCGTTCTGCATCTGGTACTTGAATTCGTCGTGCTCGAACTGGCTGGGCTTGAGCCGCGGCCCCGCCTCGAGCACCACGACCGAGTGCCCCCGGGTCGACAGCTCCTTGGCCACCACTCCACCCGCCGCTCCGGAGCCGACGATGACGAAATCCACTTCCGTCGTGAGCGGGTACTTCCGGGCCGTCGGCGCTTGCATGAGTCAGCCCCCCTTCCGGACTTCGGCGTCATAATAGCCGAAGGGCGGCTGGTAGATCCCGTGGGCTTCGAAGCCCAGCAACTTCCACCCGACTTCTCCGGCGTTTCCGCCCCACGAGGGATTTGCGAACATCCCGGCAATCGTGCCAAACCTCATGCCCCCGAAGAACGGCGTCGTCTGGATGGTCTTGAGCAGTTGATCCTGCTGCGCCGGCGTGAGGGCGGCGAAGGCGGTTGTGCCGGGCCACTCGGCGCCGGCACGCTTGTTCAGATCCGCCAGGCCGAGGAGCAGCGGCTCCTTCTGAGGCGCGGCAAAGGTCGAGAGCGCCTTGTCGATGAAGTGGATGACGCCCGCCTCCTTGGCTCCTGGAGTCCCGTCGGAGGGAATGATCCGCATGGCGATGGCTTCGAGGTCGGCGGCTTGCACGGCGGTGAGCGCGTCGAAGCGATAGGGCGGTGGGAGGGCCGCCGTCCGGCGCGCGTGGGCGAGGGCGGCCTGCATCACGCCGGGATCGGCGGCAAGCCAGGCGGCGGCGGTTCCGGCGGCGGCGAGAAAGGCGCGGCGGGACAGCGGGTCAGCGAACATTGGCCCCCCGGGAGGAAGCAACCAGCATTACGAATACCGGGTGGATCGGTCGGGGGCAAGCCGGCGATCTCTCACGCCGAGAGCACGCTCTTCATGACGAACCAGACGTTGGCCGGCCGCTCGGCCAGGCGCCGCATGTACCACGGAAACCAGGAGCTCCCGTAGCTGATCAGCGTCTTGACCGAGTGGCCCTGCGCGGCGAGAGCGCGCTGCTCGGCCATGCGGATGCCGTACAGCATATGGATTTCGTAGCGGCCGTCCCCGACGCCGAGGGACTCGGCTTTTTCCACGATCCGCTGAACCAGGGTCAGGTCGTGGGTCCCGAAGATGGGCAGCGCCTGTCCTTTCGCGGCGGCGGCGAGGAGCTGCGAGGCCAGCTCATAGTACGCAAAATCGGTATCCCGCTTGGCGGGAAACGCCACGTGTGCCGGCTCGGCGTAGGCGCCCTTCACCAACCGGACCGTCGGCTTCATGGGGAGGAGCGCGGCCAGGTCCTGGGGACTGCGGCGGAGATACGCCTGCAGCGCCAGCCCGACCCTCGGATGCCTGGCGCGGAGCCCGCGGTACAACTCGAGGGTGCGGTCCACGTAACTCGAGTCCTCCATGTCCAGCCAGAAATAGACTCCAGCCGCTTCGGCCTTCTGGGCGAGCGTCTCGAGGTGCTCCGCGCAGCGACTCTGGGAAAAATCGAGCCCGAGCTGGGTGGGTTTGACGCTGACGTGCGAGTTGAGCTTCCGGGCGGCGACCTGATCGATGACGCCGAGATAATGGTCCCGGACCGCATCGGCCTCGCCCTGGGCGGTGAGGTTCTCACCCAGCTTGGTCAGGACCGTTCCGAGCTTGTCCTGCCCCAAGGCCTTCGAGGCCTCGAGCGCATCGGAGAGCTCCTCCCCGGGCATGAACCGCTTGACGGCTCGCTTGGCGAAGGGGCGGGTCATCACCTTATCGGCGAGCCACGCGCTCTTTGACATTCGAAGGAGGGCGGTGCGGGCAAAGGAGCTGGAGGGCATGCCTGGCGCCTTTCGAAGCGGGCCGAATGGATTCGGCCGGCGGAGCGAATATGCCCCGGTTCGGAGTCCCGGGCCAGAGGGCGGAGCGGGGCCTATCTTTCATATATGCACCGGCCCGCAGATCTCCCGTTCGATAATAGCTACGCCCGGCTCAGCCCGGCGTTCTACGACGTGGTGGATCCCAGTCCCCTTCCCGACCCCTATCTGGTCGCGTTCAACCCCGACGCCGCGGCCTTGCTTGAGCTCGATCCCACCGAGGCCAGCATCGCGGAGCTGCTCCGGTATCTGAGCGGAGCCGGCCGGCTTCCCGGCTCGGAGCCGATCGCCCAGGTGTACGCCGGACATCAGTTCGGAGTGTGGGTTCCGCGCCTGGGCGACGGCCGGGCCATTCTGCTCGGCGAGGTCAGGAACGGGCGCGGAGAGTCCTGGGACCTCCATTTGAAGGGCGCCGGGCAGACCCGCTACTCCCGCCACGGCGACGGGCGCTCGGTGCTCCGCTCGGCTATCCGCGAGTATCTGGCGTCCGAAGCAATCCATGGACTCGGCATTCCGACCACCCGGGCGCTTGCCGTGGTGGGGAGCGACCAGCCGGTTCAGCGGGAGTCGGTGGAAACGGCGGCGACGCTGCTGCGGCTGGCGCCCAGCCACGTCAGGTTCGGGAGCTTTCAGTACTTCGCGTCCCTGGGCGCGACGGACCGGGTACTGGAGCTCGCCGACTACGTCATCGGGAGGCACTTCGCGGAGCTGGCCGGCGCACCGGACCGCTACCGGGCCTGGTTCGGCGAAGTTTGCCGCCGGTCCGCGCGGCTCATGGCGCAGTGGATGGCCGCCGGCTTCGCGCACGGAGTGATGAACACCGACAACATGTCGGTGCTCGGTCTGACCCTCGATTACGGGCCCTACGGTTTCCTCGACGATTACGACGCCGGCTTCATCTGCAACCATACCGACACCGAGGGACGCTATGCCTTCGCCCAGCAGCCGGGGGTCGGGATGTGGAATTGCGCCCGTTTCGGAGAGGCGCTGCTGTCGCTGATTGATGTCGAGGAGGCCCAGCAGGAGCTGGAGAGCTACTGGCCCGCGTTCATGGCCGAGTACGCGCGCCTGATGCGGGCCAAGCTGGGGCTCCTGACCGAGCGGGAGGAGGACGCCGCCCTGCTGCGTGATCTGCTGGCCCTCCTGCAGGCGGAGCGGCTGGACTACGCGAGAACTTTCCGGGCCCTGGGGGAATTCACCACCACCGACGCTGCGCCAGCTATGGCGCACCAAACGGCGGCGTTGGGTGGCTGGGCCGGCCGTTACGCGGTGCGGCTCAGCGCCGAAGGAAGCCTCGACTCCGAACGGGCGGAACGGATGCGCCAGGTCAACCCGAAATACGTGCTCCGGAACTGGATTGCCCAGGAGGCGATCGAGCGTGCGCAGGAGCGGGATTTCGCCCTGATCGACCAGCTGCGGCGGCTGTTCGCCGCGCCGTACGACGAACACCCCGGCATGGAGCGCTTCGCCGAGCCGCCCACGGCGGAAGACCGGGAGATCGCGGTGAGTTGCTCGTCCTAGAGCCGAGCGTCCACCGTGAGCAGCGACTGCAGTAGCACGTTCGCCCCGTTCTCGATGTCCGGCGGCCGGCTGAATTCCCGGGGGGAATGGCTAATCCCGTTCACACTCGGCACGAAAATCATTCCCACCGGACCGATGCGGGCCATTTCCTGAGCGTCGTGCCCGGCCCCGCTGGGAAGCGACAGGGTCGAGAGCCCCAGGCCCCGCGCCGCTTCGGCGATGATCCGTCGAAGGCGGGGGTCGGTGAGCGCGGGCTGGATCGCGAGGTTCTCGGTCAGCGTAATGGCGGTGCCGCCCGCCCGGGCCAGCCGCTGGCATTCGACTCGGATCGTCTCATAGAGAGTGCGGATCTTCGCGTCGTCCAGATCACGCAGCTCGAGCCCGAACACCACGCGGCCGGGAATCACGTTGTAGGCGCCCGGCTCGACCCGGATCCTGCCGACGGTGCCCACCTGGCGCCCGGGAACCCGGGTGACCAGGCGATTGACCGCCTCGATGCAACGCGCCGCGACGAGCAGGGCGTCCTTGCGGCGGTTCATCGGGGTGGTTCCGGCGTGGTTGGCGAATCCTTCGACGGTTACGTCCCAGTGGCGGATCCCCACGATCCCCTCCACCACGCCGATCTGGATTTTCCGCTCGTCCAGGACGGCGCCCTGCTCGATGTGCAGCTCGAGATACGCGGCGATATCGCCCGGCTTCCGCCGCGCGGTGTCCAGCCGGTCGGGATCCCCACCGAGAAATCGAAGGCCCTCTCGCAAGGTCTTGCCGCTCTGGGACACCCGATCGAGCTCCGCGGGGGAAAGCCCGGCGGCGAGGGTGTGGCTGCCGATGGTGCCGCCCTCCTCGTTGGAGAAGATGATGACCTCGAGGGGGTGGCGGAGCGAACTTCCCGCGGCATCCAGGGCCCGCGCCACTTCGATGGCCGACGTGGAACCGACCTGTCCGTCGAAGTTGCCCCCTTCGGGCACCGAATCGACGTGCGACCCGATCAGGATGGGTCTGAGCGCGGCGTCAGTCCCGGCCCGGCGCCCCACCAGGTTGGCGGCGGCATCGATGGAGGCCTCGAGCTTTGCCTCGCGCAGCCACCCCAGCACCGCTTCGCGGGCCTGCCGGTCGAATTCGGTGTACGCCACCCGGCTCACCCCGCCCTGGGGGTTCTTCCCGAACTCGGCCAGCGCGCCCAGGTGCGCGCTGATTCGCGCGCCGTCGACGCGCGGCGCGCCCGGTCGGAATCGAATCGGTAGCCCGGCCCCGGCCAGCGTGCCAAGCGCGGCGGTAGTGAAGTCGCGGCGGTTCATGGGCGTCCTCGGGAGGATCGTCGGGGCCGGATCGCGGCCTCGCAATGGTGCGGGAACCGGAGTAACATGGAGGCGGACCTCGATGGAGGAAAGAGATGAAGGTCATCCTGTTTCTCGCCACTGCCGTCAGCCTGACGCCATCGGCGTATGCGAAACGGCAGGGCGCCGATTCCCACGCCACGGTGACCGTCGGGACCGCAAGCGCCAAACGGGGGGAGAAGGCCTACGGCGAGATCGTGGTGCCTGCGGGGGTCGATTCAGGCACCCGGATTGCCGTCGCAGTGGTGAACGGCGCCCGGCCGGGGCCGGTGCTGGCAGTGGTTTCCGGGGCGCACGGCACCGAATACGCCTCGATCCTCGCGGTAGCCAAACTGATCGATCTGCTCGATCCCAAGACGGTCGCGGGCACCGTGATCCTGGTGCCGCTGGTCAACGTCGCATCCTTCGAGCAGAAGGTGCCGCACGTCAACCCGGTTGATCGAAAAAGCATGAATCGGTATTACCCCGGCAGCATGAGCGGCACCCAGACCGAACGGGCGTCGTATCTGATCACCAAGGAGATCGTCGAGCAGTGCGACCATCTGATCGACCTCCACGGCGGTGATCTCGACGAAAACCTGCGGCCCTACAGCTACTGGACGGTCACCGGCAACGCCGCGCAGGATTCGATTTCCAAGGCGATGGTGCTCGCGTTCGGGCTGGATCACATCATCATTTCGGCCGATAGGCCGAAGGATCCCGCCGCGTCCCGCTACCTGGAGAACACCGCGACCACTCGCGGCAAGCCGTCGATTACCGCCGAAGCGGGGTACTCCGGGACGGTCATGCCCGACGACGTGGACGCCCTCGCCGACGGCGCGCTCAACGTGATGGGCTATCTCAAGATGCTCGACCGGGTGGTGCCGACTCCCAAGCACCTGTATTGGATCGAGAAGGTGGTGACGGTCAATAGCGAGGCGACCGGCATCTTTCATCCGCTGGTCGATCGCGATACCTGGGTGCTGGCGGGCGCCAAGCTCGGGTACCTGACCGACTACGTCGGCCGGAAACTGGGGGACGCCACCGCGCCGGAGGCGGGTCTGGTGCTCTACATCAACGCGCTCCCCTCGCTGCTCAAGGGGGGAACCGTGGCGAATATCGGGGTCCTGAAGAAATCCCCCTGATCAGGGGAAGTTGAGCCGGGCCATGAGGGCCGCCCAACGTGGATCGCGGTGGAGCGGCGCGTATATCGGCTCGATGCGGTCGATCACCAGCGTAAAGGAGCGCTCGCGGTAGGCCCGCTCCAGCTCGGCGAACGCCGCCTCGGTGTCTCCCAACGCGGTGTACCCGGCCGCGAACGCGTCCGCTCCAACGTATCGTCGCTTTCTGAAGCCCTCCAGCTCCACCAGGGTCCGCTTCGCCTCGGCCCGCCGCCCGGCGAGTGCCTGCACCACCGCGCTCTCGCCGACCTCGAAGTTGCCCAGCATCGGTTCGAGCGGAGTCGGCAGCGCCAGCGCCTCCGTGAATCGCCCCAGCATGGCGTAGGAAAGCGCGAGCCCCACCCGGGCGTGGGCGAAGGTGGAGTCGATTTGCAGGGCCCGCTGGAACGCCGGAATCGCCTCGGCATCGTGCCCCCGGAAATGGAAAAAGCTGGCCACTCGGGTGTTGATGATGAGGGACAGTGGATCGAGGGTCCTCGCTCGCTCGATTTCCGCCTGCGCCTGATCCGCGCGACCGGTCAACAACAGGTACCAGGAGTGAAAAAGCCACGCCTGAGCCGAGCTCGGGTTCAACTGGGTGGCGCGCGAGAATCGTCGCTCGGCCTCGGCCCAATCCCAATCGTGAAACATCGCGATGATCCCGAGCGAGACATGGACCTCCGCCAGCGTCGAATCGAGGGCGAGGGCACGGCGGGCGGCGGCCTTGGCGGGGGGAAACGCGTCGGCCGGGGAAAAGTCGGCGAAGGGGACGCCCAGGCTGTAGGCATCGGCGAGCCCCGCCTGCGCCAGCGCGTAATTGGAGTCCCGGGCCAGCGCGGCGTGAAAGGCGTCGATCGCCCGGTGGACGCTGGCCGGGTTGCGCGCCGCCAGGAAGTAGCGGCCCCGAAGATAGAGATCGTGCGCCTCCGGATCGGTGGGGCCGCGGGCGACCAGCGCGATTGCGCGCCCCCCCGCCAGCGTGACCTTGAGCGCCCCGGCGATCGCGTGGGCGATGGTGTCCTGGACTGCGAAGACGTTCTCGAGCCGGTTGTCGTACTCACCAACCCAGAGCTGGGAGTCGCGGGCCACATCGACGAGGCGCGCGGTGACCCGGACCCGGGGGCCGTCGCGACGCACACTGCCCTCGAGCACCGCGGCGACGGCCAGCCGGCGCCCGATTTCCCGGACGTCACCGCTCTGGGCCCTCGCCGCAAACGACGAAGTGCGGGAGGCCACGCGGAGCCCCTCGAGCCGCCCGAGCGCGCTGATCAGCTCCTCCGACATCCCGTCGCTGAAGTAGTTGGTGGCCGAGTCGCCGCCGATATTTTCAAAGGGCAGCACGGCCACGGAGGGCGCCGTCGCGGCGGGCGCCACAACCGGAGGTCTGGGTCGGCGAAGCGCCAACCCGATGGCCGCGAGGACCGCCAGCAACACCGCGCCTCCGAGGGCAAGCGCCCGACGTGAAGGCCGCGAGTCACCGGAGCCTGCCGCGACGGGCCGGAGCAGCGCGACCACTTCGTCCGCGGTCTGGGGGCGCTCCGCGGGGTTCTTCGCCAGCAGGCGGCCGATCAGTGACGCCAGCGCGGCCGGGCAGTCGGGGCGGGCTCGAGCGAGCGGAGGCGGTGTCGAGGTCATCTGGGCGGAGATCAACGCCGGCACACTGACTCCGGAGAACGGCGGACGGCCGGTGAGGGATTCATAGGCGACCACACCGAGGGCGTAGAGGTCGGCCCGGTGGTCCAGCGCCGGGTCGCCCATCGCCTGTTCCGGCGCCATGTAGGCCGGCGTGCCGATCACCAAGCCGACTCCGGTGGTTTGCAGCGCCGAGCCGGTCTGGGTGGCCATGTGCAGC
Organism: Gemmatimonadota bacterium; assembly: GCA_041482775.1. GTDB lineage: Bacteria > Gemmatimonadota > Gemmatimonadetes > Gemmatimonadales > GWC2-71-9 > JABFSM01. The sequence continues at coordinate 14,434 of JBGPEJ010000037.1, forward strand.
GCCTTGGCGACCCCGAAATCGGCCAGGACCGCATGTCCGTCGTGCAGCAGGATGTTTTCCGGCTTGATGTCACGGTGAACCACCCCTTGCCGGTGCGCGTAGGCCAGCGCATCGGCAAGCTCACTCAGGAGGCGCGTCACCTCGTCGATCGTGAGGGGCGTTCCCTGGCCGAGGCGGTCGCGTAGCGACTCGCCCTCAACCAGCGGCATGGTGAAGTACGGGAGTCCATCGACGTCGCCGGTGGTGAGGAGGGGAACGATGTGGGGATGGCTGCAGCGGGCGCAGAAGGCCATTTCCCGCTCGAAACGATCGACGCTGGTGCCCGCGGCGATTTCGGGCCGGAGCACCTTGACCACCACCCGGCGGCCGAGCCGATTCTCCATGGCGACGAACACCTGGGACATCCCTCCCCCGCCGAGCTCGCGCTCGACGGTGTACGCGTCGCCCAGAGTGGCCTGGAGCCGCGCACGGAGGTCGGGAGTCATCCTTCGTCCGCCACCCCTCCGGTCCGGGCAACCTGATCGGCCTTCACCTTGCCGGCGTCGAAACGCTTGGCCGCGCTCAGCATATCCGCGATCACGTCATCGGGGTCGGCAACGGCGCCGCGCTGGAAGCGCAACGGGTTGATCCGGGCCAGGACGAACGCCTTGAGATAAGGGCTCTCGAGGCCCCGCTCGCGGAGCTTCCTTACCGCCTCAACCACTACCGCATCGAGCTCCATCAATCGGGCTGCCCGAGCCCGCCGGGCGGTCAACGAGTTGGACAGCTTTGCGGCACTGAATTTCTCGGTGCGCTTGAGCACCGGGTGGTAGGCGCCGCCCGAAAACCGGCCGTTCTGCTGGTAGCAGAGCCCGAGGGTGAGCAGGGACGGCTCCTCGAATTCGGTGGCGTATTCCCGCTCCGGGCGGTCATCGAGACCGGCGAGCGCCTCGGCCAGACGAATCGCTTCGAGGGCCCGCTCCCGGACGTTGTGGGCCTTCTCGGTATTGAGGACCAGGATGCGGCGGGCCACCTCCGGCTCCGGGACCACCAGTGCCACGACCGCGCGCGCCCCCAGGGTCCGGAGCGCGGCGAGCCGGTGATTGCCGTTCGGAGTCCAGTACTTTCCGTCGTCGGTCCGAACCGCGATGATCGGATCGACGAACCGGCCGAGTTTCTCGATCGCGTCCGCAAGCCGGGCCACGTGGGGTTCCGACAGGTCGCGCTGATACGGGGTGGGCTCCACTCGTTCGACCGGCAGCGCCGCGATGACCTGCCAGAGGCCGCCGAGCGGTTCCCGGTAGGGACCGATCACCGATCCGCCGTCCCCTTCGATGGCCTCCATCAGCCGCATCACCGGCGCCGGAGGGGCGCCGGTGCCCACCGCGCGAGCGGTCAAGCCGCGGGGCTCGACCTCAGCTTTCTTCTTCTTGCGGCGGGGTTTCTTATCCTCGGCCGGGTCACTCATCGCCGCTCGCCTCCCCTCCCTCAGGAAACTGGCCCGTGACTCGCCGGCCGCGCCGCCAGCGGAGTGGTCCCGGCGGCGTCCTCGACCCGCCGCCGATCCTCCAGCACCCGGGGCCAGACCGCGTCCTGTAGCCGCTGCAACTCCGCGCTGAATCCCACCGCCGACCGGACCGGGTCGAAGACGCCGGACTGCACGATCCGCTGATCCACTCCGACCGGTGAGCGCTCGAAGGCGAGGCGCAGGTAACGCAGCGCCTCAGTCGGATTGCCGGCCCAGGCATAATAGGTCGCCAGCTCCTGGGCCGGGATGATGTCGCCGAACAGCCCTTCGGCGTCGCCCGCGGGAGCCGCGACCAGTCGCCGGAGCGAGTCCAGCACGACGCGCGCCTCCCGCTCGCGCCCGGCGGCGCGGAGGCACATTGCCTTGGCGCCCAGAAAGGGCTGCAGGTCCATCGCGGCGCACTCGGCGGGCCGGTGCTGCATCAGGAGCGCCAGCGCCTCGACCTGCCGGGGACGGCGCAGCTCCGGCTCGGTTTCGCGGGCCCGCCTGGCCTCGAGGGCGGCGAGATCGTACCGGCGCGCGCCCAGCGCGGCGAGCGCGTAGGTCAGGTGCCGCGCGGAGGACATCGGATCGAGGTCGAGCGCCCGGCGGGACTCGACCAGTGAGGGCTCCAGCTGGCCTTCGCGGAGCAGCAGGAGCGCATGCCATCCCGCCACGTCGGCTTCGGCGGGATGCAGCGCGATGGCACGCTCGAAATCGGCGCGCACCGTCTCGATCGGCGCGAACGTGAGGTACTCGATGTAGGCGCGGTAGCCGACCGGCTCTCCGTGCGACGGATCGAGCGCCACGGCGCGCTCCGCCAGCGCCAACGCCCGCGCCGCGGTCGGGTAGCTCGCCATCGTGGTCCGATACCCATAGCTCAGCTGCAGCGCGAATGCGGTCGCCAGGCGCCCCACCGCCTCGGCATGGGTCGAGTCGAGCCGGATGGCGGACTCGAAGTAGCGGATCGCCTCCGCGATGCCATCCGGCGTACGGTGCCGGAGCGCCGTCTTCCCGGCGAGGTATTCCGCATGCGCACCCTCGCGCCGGGCCCGCGCGGAATGCGCCTCCATGGGCAACCGCGCGGTGGGACCGAGGAGCGCGTGGCTCACCCGGGACACGACGTCGGCGTCGATGGCCTCGAAATTCGCGGAGTCCGGGGAGTAACTCGTGACCCAGAGCTGCGCCTCCGTGGGCGCCTCGACCAGTTGCACCGCCACCCGTGAGCCCGGGGCGGTGCCCCGCGGCATGAAGACCACCAGGTGCTCGACACCGAGCTCTTCGCCGATCTCCTTGAGGGTGCGAGTGCCGCCCCGGCGAAGAATTGCCCCCACCGACATGTAGTTGACGACCTTGAGGCCGTCGATCCGACTCAGATTGTTGCTGATATGATCCACCAGATCGGCGAGGGTCGCTCCGACCGCGGAGTCGGGGCGGAAGTACTCGGGGGGCAGCAGCGCCACCGAGGCGACGTGTCCGCTGCCCAGGCTGGGCTGCCCGTTGACGATGCGCCCGCCCCAGAGCGTCCACGCGACGACGGCGAGGAGTACCAGCGCCCCTGCGGCCGGCAGACGCCACCGTGGTCGGGGTCCGCGGACCGGGAGCGGTTGGGTCGGGAGCGCCGGGGTTGCGTGGCTTCCGCTCTGCAGAAGCTCGAGGGCCCCCAGGAGATCCTGCGCCGAGCCGAATCGGTCCTCGGGCCGCTTCTCCAGGCAGCGCATGACGATGTCGGCGAGGCCGCGGGGCACCGCCGGCGCGAGCTGCAGGAGCGGCACCGGGGTTTCCACCGCCTGCGCGACCAGCAGAGCCTGGAGTGAGGTACCCTCGAACGGCCGGTGCCCGGTCAGCAGCTCGTAGGCGACCACGCCGACGGCGTAGATGTCCGCCCGGTGATCGAGCGCCGGATCGCCCGCGGCCTGCTCCGGAGCCATGTACCCCGGCGTGCCGAGGGTCACCCCCACGCCGGTGACCGCCCCGGAAACCCCGGACGGGGTCAGCGCCTTGGAGACACCGAAGTCGGTAACCAGGGCGTTCCGGGCGACCACAAAAATGTTGTCGGGCTTGATGTCGCGATGGACGATGCCCTCTTCGTGCGCGTGGGCGAGGGCGTCGGCGACGTCGACCAGGATCCGCCGCACCTCGTCCGCCGGCAGCGCACCGTCCCGTTGCAGTCGGGCCCGCAGGGTCTCGCCCCGAATGAAGGGCATCGTGTAGTACGGGCCCCGGGTACCGGCGCCGTACTCGATCACCCCGGCCGACAGCACCGGGACGATGTGCGGATGCTGCAGCTTGGCGGCGTGCTGGATCTCGGCGCGGAAACGCTCGACGCTCAACCCCGCCATCAGGTCGGGGGGAAGCAGCTTGACCACGATCTCCCGCTGGAGCTGCTCCTCCAGCGCGACGAACACCCGCGACATGCCCCCGCCGCCGAGCTCCCGGGTAATCCGGAAGCCG
>JBGPEJ010000038.1:0-18318 GCA_041482775.1 Gemmatimonadota bacterium
CTGCTCGCCGCGGCCACCGAGGAGGGGCTCTGCATGCTGGAGTTTGCCGACCGGAAGCGGCTTCCGGAGCAGGCCGCCGACTTGACCCGCTGGTTCAAGCGCCCGGTTGTGCCGGGCAGCAACCCGCACATCGTGCAGGCGGAACGGGAGCTGGCGGAATACTTCGCCGGTACGCGCCAGGCCTTCGAAGTTCCCCTGGTGCTCAAGGGCACCGAATTCCAGGAGCGGGTCTGGCGCGAGCTGCTCCGGATTCCCTACGGAGAGACCATCTCCTACGAACAGCTGGCCATCCGGATCGGGAAGCCGAAGGCGCAGCGGGCGGTGGGGCTCGCCAACGGGCGGAACCGCATCCCGATCATCGTGCCGTGCCATCGGGTCATCCAGAAGAACGGACAGCTGCGGGGGTACGGCGGGGGGCTCTGGCGGAAGCAGTTCCTGCTCGATCTGGAGCTCAGGTCCAGCGGACTCACCCTGGCGCTGGGGGCATAGCCCGCCTGATCGGCAATCCCCTCGAGAGCGTCACCGGTTCCGGCCATGAAAACGATCGGCGGGGGTGGGGCCGATGGCCCCACCCCCGCCGGGCAATTACGAAGCGGGCTACAGCGCCAGGCTGAAGCCCAAGCCGAGCGTGGCCCCCGCTTCGTCGCGGAGCGCCTTCTTCAGCGGAATCCGGAGCGCGGCCCGGGGGCGGAACATCCCGGACCGGAGTTCCACCGTCCCGGCCAGGTGATGGGCGGAGCGGTCGGCGAAGTCCTGGCTTCCGTTGGTGGTGAGGAGGTACCGGCCGGTGAGCGCGGCCGTGGCGAGGGCCTTCGGGCCCTCGAATCCGAGCCGGAGGCCGTAATCGAAATAGGTGTCGTTGTCCGCCAGAGGGTTGCCGCTGGTGTTGACCTGGAGCGAGGGACCGGTGCGTACCCCGACCAGGAATCCCTTCTTGCTCACGTGGTGGATCTCCACGCCCCCCCGAACGGTCAGGAGGTTGGGGGTGAACGCCTCGAAGTCGTCGTAATTGCCGACAACCGCGGCGTCGATGGCCCGCTGCCCCTGCCCGACCTCCGCCCGCTGGGCGAGCGGTCCACGCACCCCCAGGAATCCGGAGACCAGCTTGGCATCATCCCCAACCCGAAGCCCCAGGTAGGGATTCCCGATCCGGAGCGATTGGGTGCTCTTGCCACCGGTCGGCGCAGGCAGCGCGCCGCGCATGAACGGGACGTCGCCCTCGACGCGGAAGCCGTCGCCCACCCGGATGCTGACCGAGGGCACGATCGCACCGGTGAAGAACTTGTGGTCGGTGCCCTTGAGGAACGGAAGCCACACGTCGGTCCGGATGGCATCCCTCCCCTGGTCGTCGTGCCAGTAGCGTTGGGCATGAGCCGCCCCCGACGGGAGGGCCAGCGCGGTCACGGCAAGCAGCGGGCGGAGGGCGCGGCTCAAACGCATATTGTGACTCCTCGGTCACGAAAGGTGGTGCTAGATGGTCGCACCCGCGCTGGCCATCGTCAACCCCGTTGCGGCACGGGGCGGCGGGGCCGCGCTCTGGCGCCGGCTGGAGCCGGCCGCCCGCGCCCTCCTCCCCGGCCTCACGGTGCGCCTGACCGAGGGACCGGGAAATGCCGAGGCGATAGCGCGTGAATGGGCGCTCGGTCCCCACTCCGGGCCGCTCCTGGTTGCCGGCGGGGACGGGACCGCGCACGAGGCGGTGAACGGCCTCCTGGGCGGGGAAGCGACGCCTCCCCTGGCCATCATCCCCGCGGGCACCGGGAACGACTTTGCCCGGAACACCGGGATTCCCCTCAATGCTGAGGAAGCTCTGCGGCGGATCGGCGGGGGCGCGCCGCGCCGAGTGGACGTGGTGCGGCTCACCTTCGGGGAACCGGGGGGCGCCACCCGAAGCGTGTTCGCCCTCAATTCAGTGTCGGTGGGCGTGAGCCCGCGGGCCAATCTGATCGCGCACCGGATCCGCGGGGTGATCCCCGGCCGGCTTTGCTATCCGCTCGCCGGAGTGGCCGCCCTGATCTCGACCCGGATGGGGAGCTACACCGTCACCGCCGACGGGCGCGCCATCCATGAGGGCGCGGCGCTCAACATCACCGTGGCCAACTGCGCCACCTTCGGCGGTGGGATGCGCATCTCGCCCAGCTCGCGACCCGACGACGGCATGCTCGAGCAGGTGGTGATCGGGCGGCTGGGGCTCTTCCGCGCGCTGCTGGCGCTCTCCCGGCTGTACGGTGGAGGCCACGTGGGGATGCGCGGCGTGGCGGTGACGCCGCTCACGGGGAGCGTCCGGATCTCGCGGAGCGACGGGCCGCTGCTCATCGAAGCGGACGGGCAGAACTTCACGGCGGCCGGGGAGCTGACCGTGGCGGTCTTCCCCGGCGGACTCAGCCTGCTCAACTAGCGACCGGATTCCTCCAGCCGGCGCTGAAACACCGCCTTGGCCCGGGCCAGCCGGCCCAGGACCTCGGTCTTTTCCGCGTCGGTGTTCCAGCCGGGGTGGGCCGCGGCCGCCGCCTCGAGTCTCTCGATCCAGCGCACGAAGTAGCGCGCGTCCTCTATGGAGCGCACCGGCTTGCCGGCCACGGTCACGTAGATCGGGCTGGTCGTGGCCCAGGGGTACAGGTCGAGCACCGGGTGGGTGCCCCTGGAGGACCAGGCCCGCAACGTGAACCAGCCGCTCCGGGTAACCGGCAGCGGGATGGTGGCGTCGGCGCGGGTTCCGCCCGCCGTAAGGGGGATGGGCACCAGCACGACGCCATTCGCCACGATCTCCAGCCGCTCCACCGGCACGATCGAACGGAGCGAGACCCGGGCTACCAGCTGGTGCACCCCGGCGGGGAGGGCCAGCTCGGCTCCCGCCTCCCGCCGGTTGATCGTGAAGCCGAGCAGCGGGCCGTTGGTGGCGAAGGTCCGGCCGGCCTTGAGGGCGGCGAGCCAGGCGCGATAGTCGAGCCGCGGCCCGGAGCGCACGAAGACCCGGTTCATCCCGACCGGGCCATGGAGCGAGGCGAAGTTCGCCATGGCGTCGGTGCCGGCGCCGGCCGGAATGTGGAATCCGGAGTTCAGGAGTTTGTACCAGACCTCGGCGGTAGCGCGGTGGTCGCTGAATCCCCCGACCTCCATGTAATCCACTTTGCCCAGCGCCACATCCACCGGGAGGGCGTGGGTGAGCGGGGCCGGATTCGAGGGATCCGGCAACTCTTCGTACTCGTGCACATACCCGGAGACTCCACCCTGCGCGTGGGCCAGGTCGAAGATCGTGGAGTTGTCGGGGAAGAGACTTGCGGCGGCGGTGTTGGTGTAACCGGCGTAATTCGGCAGGATGAGGTTGCCGGTGAGGCCGAGGTGGGCGGAGTGGCCCCAGTAGGAGGTGTGGTATTCCTCATCGTGCTTGATCACGGTGGTCGGGGTCGAAACGGGGTCGGGCGCGGGCCGGAAGAGCGCCACATCGGGGATGCGCTGCTCCTTATTGACGATGAGGTCTTCCACCACATGCAGATCCTCCGCCTCCGCCTGGAAGCGCAGGTGGGCCGGATCGTTGCGGTAGGCGCCGCCGTAGTTCATGTGGACGTGCAGGTCTCCGCTCCACCAGCCCCGGGCCGGGAGATCGATCAGGCGCGCGAGGCGGAAGCTTCCGGTCTGGGTGCGGCCCGCGGTGACGGTCACCTTGCGGACCTGCCGGGCGTACTCCAGGCCCTTGGTGACTTCGATGGCGTACTCCCCTGCCGGCAGCATCAGCGTCGCGTTCCCGGGGGAGTGGAAATAGGTGAACTCGAAGGGTCGCTCCTTCCGATCGAATCCGTCGTCAGCGTGGCGCCAGGCGTCGGTGGGCGCCCATCCCCGGCCATCGGGGCCGGTGACGGAGGCGCGGGCCGGCGTGAATCGGCCTGCGGCGTCCCGGAACTCCAGATGGAGCTCTCCCATGGGGTGCAGGGGCCGGCGCACCGCAGCGCGCACGGTTTCGACCGCGCCGCCCGGTACGGCGACCACCCGCAGCGAGGTGTTGCCGTCTGCATTGCTGACGAACGCGATCCGCCGTCCGTCCGGCGCCCACCGCGGCGCGGTATGGTCGCAGTCGCAGTAGGTGAGCTCGAAGGGGTCGCCGCCCTCGCTGGTGGTGAGCCACAACTGATTCCGCTGCCGGCCGAGGTAGGAGCTGTAGACCACGCGCTTGCCGTCGCGGGACCAGTCGGGATGCGCCTTCCAGGTGGTCTCTTCGTCGCGGATCTCCCGCATCGGGGCGCCGGCCCTCGCCTCCATGCGCCAGAGTCCGCCCGACCCCCAGACGTGCCCGCGGTTGGAGACCAGAATCAGCTCCTTCCCGTCGGGGGACCAGGCGGGGGAGAGGTAATGGTCGAAGATGCTGTAGTAGTAGCGCGGGAGCTTGCTGTCGTTGTCGGCGGTGATCCGCTCGGCTTCTCCGGTGGCCGCGCCATTCGCCATCGGCAGCAGGTACAGGTGCCAGCGGCCGGCGTAGGCGGTGGAGACGAACACAATGCGGGACCCATCGGGTGACCAGCGCGGATCGAGGTTCACCGCGCCGTTGGCGACCAGGTCGAGCGCGGCGCCGGTTGCGAGGTCGAGCAGCCGGAGCACCATCGCGTCGCTCCGGTAGGACGTGAACACGACGTAGCGCCCGTCAGGGGACCAGTCCGGCTGGTAGTCGTACCCCGGCCCGTCGGTGAGCTGCCGCGCCTCCATAGTGCCGAGCCGCTGACGCCACAGCGTGCCCTGCATCGAGTAGATGAGCTCCCCTCCATCGGGCGACCAGGTGACCGCGCTGGGCCCGCTCGTCGCCTGGGGGAGGTACATCTCCCGGTAGTAGTAGCTGTGGGGGACGACGATCTGCTTGAGGACCGGCTCGCGCTGGGCGGCCAACCCGCCGGCCGCCATCCCGCCGAGCACCGGGAGCAGGAGCAGGGCGCGGCCGCGGCGCCCCGGGCGCCTCAATCGAACTCCGTCAGGCACTGATCCAGGATTTCCAGCGCGGTGGCCACGTCAGTTTCGTCCACCACCAGCGGGGGAGCGAGGCGGAGGGCGTTGGCGCCGGCGGCGAGGACCAGGAGCCCCTTGGCGAAGGCCATCTGCTCGAGCCGATGGACCAGGTCTCCGGCGGGGGCGCGGGTGGCCCGGTCGGCCACGAACTCGACGCCCTGCATGAGGCCGATGCCGCGCACGTCGCCGATACAGGGGTGCTTGCCGGCGAGTGCCTTGAGTCCGGTGGCGAGCTGATCGCCCCGGGCGCGGGCGTTGGCGATGAGCTCGCGCTGCACGATGTCGAGGGTGGCGAGGGCGGCAGCGCAGCAGACCGGGTTGCCGCCGAAGGTGCTTCCGTGGGCGCCGTTTTCCCAGGTGCTGATTGCCTCCCGAGCCACGATGGCGCCAATCGGCATGCCGGAGCCCAGCCCCTTCGAGGTCACCAGGATATCGGGTTCGACCCCCTCGTGCTCGCAGGCCCACATCTTCCCGGTCCGCCCGATGCCGCACTGCACCTCGTCCGCCACCATGAGGATGCCGTGCTTGTCGCACAGCTCGCGAACGGCGGTGAGCCATCCCTTGGGCGGGAGGACGTAGCCGCCCTCGCCCTGGATCGGCTCGACGAAGACGGCGGCGACATCCCGTGGATCGAGGTGCCGGGCGAAGAGATCCCGTTCGATGGCCGAGACACAGAAGAGCTCGCAGGAGGGAAAGGTCTTGCCGAATTCGCAGCGGTAACAGTAGCCGTAGGCGACGTGGTGCACGTCGGGCAGGAACGGCCCGAATCCGGCGTGCTGGCGGGCCTTGCTGGAGGTGAGCGACAGGGCGCCGTACGACCGGCCGTGAAAGGCGCCCTTGAAGGCGACGAACGCGGTGCGGCGGGTGGCGTGCCGGGCGAGCTTCATTGCGCCCTCTACCGCCTCGGTGCCCGAATTGCTCAGAAAGACCCGCTTGGGGCTCGAGCCCGGCGCGATCTTGGCGAGCCGCTCGCAGAGCGCCGCCATGCCTTCGTAGTAGAAATCACCGCCGCAGATGTGGAGGAAACGGTCGGCGGCGTCCTTGATGGCCTTGACCACTTCGGGGTGGCTGTACCCGGTGGAACAGACCGCGATGCCCGCCATGAAGTCGAGGAAGCGGTTGCCGTCCACGTCCTCGACCATCGCCCCCTCCCCCCGCGCCACTACGAGCGGATACTCCTTGATGTAGCAGGGCGCGGTAACCGCTTGGTCGCGGGCAATGATCGCCCGGGCCTTGGGGCCGGGCGGCGCCGTGATGATCCGCGGATAGGACTTGGGCGTCATGCGACCTCCTCAAGGGCTGTGCGCAGGCGGGCGACAATCTCGTCGAGCTCCGCCTCGGTGATGATGAACGGCGGGGCGAGGACGACGAGATCTCCATTGGTCCCGTCGGCGTGACCGGTGTTCGGCCAGACCATCAGTCCAGCGCGCTCCGCCGCCGCGGTGAACCGCTCGGCGAAGCGCTGCTCCCGGGGGAACGGCGCCCGGCTCTCGAGATCGGCCACGAACTCGATCCCGGCCAGCAGTCCGCGGCCCCGGATGTCGCCCACGTGCGGCAGGCCGCGCAACGCCAGGAGCTTTCGGTGCAACACCCGGCCCATTGCCGCCGAGCGCGCGATGAGGTCGTGGCCCCTGAGGTAGCGAATCGCCGCGACACCGGCGGCGCACATCATCGGGGTGTGGGAATAGGTCTGGGCATGGAGCAGCGCCTTCGACCCGCCCGCCAGCACGTCGGCGATTCGGCGGGGCGCCGCCACCATGGCCAGCGGCGCGTACCCGCCGCTGATTCCCTTCCCCATGACCTGGATGTCCGGGACGGCGGCGTAGGGCTCCAGGGCCGACCAGGTGCCGGTGCGCCCGGCGCCCACCAGGATTTCATCCGCGATCCACAGCACCTCGTGGCGATCACAGATGGCGCGGATGGTGCGCCAATAGTCGTCCCGCGGCACCGCCGCCCCGGTCGATGAGCCGCCGACCGGCTCCGCGATGAACGCCGCCACCCGGTGGGGGCCGATGCGGAGCAGTTCCTCCTCGAGCACCCGCCCGCTGCACCGCGCACAGGCGGCATCCTGGCCCCGGCAGGGACAGCGATACGCGCAGGGCGCCGGCACCCGGGGCATCTCGATGAGCCAGGGCCGAAAGTAGCGCTTGTAGTGCTCCCGCGCGCCGGCAGAGAGGGCGAGCATGGTATTCCCGTGATAGCCCGGCGTCAGGGTCACCACGACGTCCTTTTCGGGCCGGCCGAGCTCCACCCAGTACTGCCGGGCGAGCTTGAGCGCCGCCTCGATGGCGTCGGAGCCGCTGGAAAGGAAATAGAAGTGCTGAAGCTCCACCGGAGAAAGCGCCGCCAGCTCATCCGCGAGCGCCTCCGCCGCCTCGTTGGTGAAGCTCATCCCGCTCACGTACGCCACCCGCCGGATTTGCTCGGCCACCGCCTCCACCACCTCAGGCACCCCATGGCCGAGGCATGCGACGTAGGCCCCGCCGCAGCCGTCGAGGTAGCGGCGGCCGCTCTGGTCGATGAGCCAGCACCCCTCCCCCCGCACGATGAGGGGATATTCACGGACCAGGTTCCGATACAGGACGTGAGTGTCGGGATAACGGTGGGGCATGGAGGAAAGTTACCTTCCAGGCATCCCTATGCGCCCCTCCCTTCTTCTCCTCCTCCTGGGACTCGCGTCCGGGGCCGCGGCTCAGGGGCCGGTCCTCGAGCGCGACGTCGCGGTCCCGATGCGGGACGGGTTGGTGCTCCGCGCAGTCGTGCTACGGCCCCCGGGGGGCGGCCCCTTCCCCGTGCTGGTCCACCGCACGCCGTACGGGAAGGACCGCTCCTTCGAGAGCCAGGCCATTCACCAGAAGGCGGTGGCCCGCGGCTACGCCGTGGTGGTACAGGATGTCCGGGGCCGGTACACCTCCCAAGGCAGCTTCGATCCGTACCGCCAGGAGGGGAAGGACGGGTACGACACCATCGAATGGGCAGCGGCCCAATCCTGGTCCAACGGCCGGGTGGGCACCCTCGGGCTGTCCTATCCCGGTGCGGTACAGTGGCTGGCGGCGGTCGAGTCACCGCCGCACCTCCGCGCGATGGTCCCCGCCATGACCTACGCCTCCCCCTTCAACTTCTTCTACTCGGGCGGCGTGTTCGACCTCTCCTGGCCGGCGTGGATCTGGAACAACATCTCGGCCGACGCGCGGGTGCGCGGCCACCTCGACGGCCCGAAGACCGGGCCGGAGGCGTCCGCCGCGTGGCGGGAGCTGGGTCCTAAGGTGGTGTCCCGGCTCCCGCTCCAGGACCAGCGCGAGCTGCGGGACGTGGCCCCGTGGTATTTCGAGTGGATGAGCCATCCGCCGGGTGACCGCTGGTGGCGGTGGGCCGCGCTGGAGGGAAAGTTCGGGCGGGTGCACGCGGCGGTCCTCAATCTGAGCGGTTGGCATGATGAGGCCTACGGCCCCGACGGCGCGTTCAACAACTTCGTGGGGATGCTGAGCGCATCCCGAAACGAGTCAGTGCCGCGGCCCCGGGTGATCGTGGGCCCCTGGGTGCACGGGATTGCCGGAATCAACGACCGCTCGGCCACCGCCAAGAGCGGGGAGCGGGTGTTCGGCGAGGGGGCGGGGATCGACTACGACGAGCAGATCCTCCGCTGGATGGACCGCTGGGTGCGAGGAATCGACAACGGCGCCGAGCGGGACCCGGCGGTGTCGGTGTACGTGATGGGTGAAGGACGCTGGCTCACCGGTGACCGCTGGCCCCTCCCGGGAACCACCTGGCGCTCGTTTTACCTGGCCGGCGGCGCGGCGGACCCCCGCGGCCAGCTCACCGCGGAGCCACCCGCTGCCGCGGGCACGACGCGCTTCGTATCCGACCCCGCCGCTCCGGTCTCGGATCAGTACTTCGGCCATTCCGGGGCCCATGATTATCGGGCCCTGGCCGAGCGCATAGACGTGGCGGTCTTCGAGACGGCGCCGCTCGCGGAAGACCTTCGGGTGGTCGGGCCGATGGCGGCGGACGTCTTTCTTTCGGTGGATGCCCCCGACACCGACCTGTGGGCGCAGGTCGAGGACGTGGAACCCGACGGCACCGCCTGGAATCTCATGAGTCCCGGCCTCAATGTGCTCCGGGCCAGCTATCGCGACGGGGGTCCGGAGCGGAAGCTGCTCGAGCCGGGGCGGACCTACCGGCTCCGGCTGGACCAGATGTACACCGGCAATCTCTTTCGAAAGGGGCACCGGATCCGCCTCGTGCTGACCACCGCGTTCATGCCCAACTTCAGCCGGAACCTCCACACCGGCGAGCTGGAGACCACTTCGGCGGCGATGCGGACCGCGACCATCACCATTCACCATGGAGCCGACACCCCATCGCGCCTTACCCTTCCGGTGATCCCTTGAGCGTCCGATCGGCCGAGCGCGGCCTCCTCGCGCTGCTTCTGATCGGCGGCACCGGCTGCACCCGCCACGAGCCCGCGGACATGGTGCTCCGCCACGGCGTGGTCTATCCCTACGCGGTGGACTCCGCCCGGGCGGAGGCGGTGGCGGTGAAGAACGAGCGCATCGTTTATGTAGGCGACGACCGCGGCGCCGGTCGCTGGATCGGCTCCCGGACCGCCGTGATCGAGCTCGAGGGGCGCATGGTGCTGCCGGGATTCCACGACACCCACATGCACCCGCGCGGCGGCATCAGCCTGGCGGAATGCACGCTCGACGAGTTGCGCACCAGCCAGGCTATCGTCGACTCGGTGCGCCGGTACGCCGAGGCGCATCCCGACCTCCCCTGGGTCCGCGGCAGAGGATGGCAGCTCCCGGTGTTCCCGGACGCCAATCCCCGGAAGGAATGGCTCGATGCGATCGTGCCCGACCGGCCGGTCTACCTGGTCGCGGCGGATGGCCATTCGGCCTGGGTCAACTCGAAGGCGCTCCGGATTGCCGGAATCACCCGGGACACCAGGGACCCGGTCAACGGGCGGATCGAACGGGATCCGCGGACCGGCGAGCCGTCGGGTACCCTGCGGGAGAGTGCGGGGCGCCTGGTGGGCAGCCACCTCCCGGCGTACACCCAGGAGGAGATCCGCGCCGGATTGCAGCGGGCGCTGAACCTGGCGGCCCGGTACGGCATCACCTCGCTGCACGAGGCGGACGCGACTCCCGACCTCCTCGAGGCGTACGCGGCGCTCGACAGCACCGGCGGGCTCACCGCGCGGGTGGTGGCCGCGCTGCACGTGGATCCGACCGGGGGCCCGGCACAGGTCGACTCGCTGCGGTCGCTCCGGGCGCGATTCACCGGTCCCAAGTACTTCGCGCCCCGCGCGGCCAAGATCTACGTCGACGGCGTCATCGAGGCCAAGACCGCCGCGCTGCTGGAGCCGTATCGGGACGGGAGCGGGCGCCGGGGCGAGCCCAACCTCTCTCCCGGGGCGATGGACAGCCTGGTGGCCGCGCTCGACGTTGCCGGATTCCAGGTGCACGTACACGCCATCGGCGATCGCGCGGTGCGAATGGCGCTCGACGCGTTCGAGTTTGCCCGCAGGCACAACGGCCCCCGTGACGCCCGGCCGATCGTGGCGCACCTGGAGCTCATCGACTCGACCGACATTCCCCGGTTCGCGGCGCTCGGCGTGATTCCCAGTTTTCAGCCCCTGTGGGCCTACGCCGACGACTACATCACCCAGCTCACCGAACCGGTGCTGGGCCCGGAGCGGTCCCGCTGGCTCTACCCGATCGGCTCGGTGGCGCGGAGCGGAGCGCATCTGGCGGCGGGCAGCGACTGGGCGGTTTCCTCGATGGATCCGCTCGAGGCCATCCAGGTTGCGGTAACCCGGCGGGCTCCGACCGCAGGCGCAGGCGCGGCGTGGCTCCCCGAGGAAACGGTGAGCCTGGCGACGATCCTGCGCGCTTACACCGCTGGAGGGGCCTACGCCGCGGGAGACGAGGCCAGCAACGGAACGCTCGAGGTGGGCAAGGCGGCGGATCTGATCGTGTTGAACCGGGACCTCTATCACCTGGCGCCGGCCGAGATTCACTCGGCCCACGTCCAGCTCACACTGCTCGATGGCCGGATCGTGTTTCGCGACTCCGTGCTGCGGCGGAGCGGCGAGAGTCTTGCCCAGGGAGGCCGGAGTCCCTAGTCTAGGTATCGATATCTCCGGTCGGCCGCGCCGGCCGGTTTTCCTGGTGCTCGTGCTCGTCCTGCTGAGTGAATCGGAGGTCCCCATGTCGAAACCCATCTCCCGCCGCGCGCTACTGACCCGCGGCCTGTCCCTGGCGGCCGGCGCCGCGGCGTTTCCATTCCTCCTGCGCGCCGCCACCGGGGGCACCGCAATGCTGGTCTACAAGGATCCCGGCTGCAGCTGCTGTGAGAAATGGGTCTGGCTGATGACCAGCGCGAAGTTCGAGGTCTCGGTCCGGGACACCACCGACACCCTGTCGATCAAGCGGCGCTACAAGGTGCCCGGCGCCCTCGCCTCCTGTCACACCGCGCTGGTGGGCGGTTACGTCATCGAGGGCCATGTTCCCGCCGACCTCATCCGGAAGCTGCTCCGCGACAAGCCGGCCGTGCTGGGGCTCACGGTGCCGGGGATGGTGACGGGATCGCCGGGGATGGAGGGGGCCACCAAAGAAGCGTATGACGTCCTCACCTTCGACGCGGCGGGCAAGACGACGGTGTACGCCCGGAGGTGATCACCGCCAGCGGGTGAGAATTTCCTCCCGTCGGAAGCGCCGCACGTTCCGCCGGAACAGCCCCAGCGCCGCCACCCCTACCACCAGCGCTCCGGCCAGCCCCACCAACGGGCTCGCCATGGCCGGCCGCCCCAGCACCGCCGCCAGCACCAGCCCCACCGGCACGACCACCAGACCAGTGTACTGGGTGGCCGACGGCACATCGGTGAACCGCGCCGAGATCCGCAGCCCGATCAGCGCCGCGGCGACGGACATCGCGGGCGCCAGGAGCACCAGGCCGACGACGTTTCCAGCGGTCGGGGCGATCAGGGCGCCGATCCGCCACCAGGCGCCGAGCGCTCCGGCAAGCATGCCGAGCAGCGCCGCACCCCAGGTGACCACGAGCGCCGGTGCGACGGCGGCGAAGAGCTTGGCGAGCAGGAGGTCGCGATCGGTGAGCGGAGTGGCGAGAATGGGTTCCAGCGTCCGCTGCTCCTTTTCGCGGACCAGCGCCAGTGCCGCCGCGCTGCTCGCCAGGATCACCGGAATCAGCAAGTAGAAGACCCCGAAGTCCCGTAGCAGCAGCCGGGCCAGCCGCTCCTGCATGGTGGCCCCGTGCAGGGTTGGATCGTTGCTCACCAACTCGGTGATGAGCCGCGCCGCGGGATCGTGGGCCGCCCGGACCGGATCGGCGAGGATCGGGAGCAGCGCGAGCAGCAGCACCGGCAGGAGGATGGCGACCCCGGGCAGCGCCAGGTACGCCGGCCAGATCTGCCGGTTGGAGCGGAGGTCACGGGTTTCCTTCCGGAAGAAGAGGAGGAGGACCTCGCGGGTCACGCCGGCTCCTCCCGCACGGCGCGGAGGTAAATCTCCTCCAGCGAGGGGACTACCGGCCGAACCTCCAGCACCTGGCCGCCCAGCCGCACCAGCTCCCGGACCACTTCCGGTGTGTTCCGCTCCATTTCATTCAGTGACAGCCGAAGCGTGCCCCCCGACGCCTCGCACGCCTGCACCGACGTGAGGCCGCGGAGCGCTGTGGCGAAGGGCGCCGCCTCCGCCGCCAGGCGCACCTCCAGCCTCGGCCGTTCGGCGGTAAGCTCGGCCTGCCGCCCGAACGCCAGCATCCGGCGGCGGAGGATGCCTACCAGATCGGCCAGTTGCTGGGCTTCGGCCAGGTTGTGGGTGCAGAGGAGGATGGTGCGCCCCTCCCGGCGGAGCGCGGCGATGAGGTCGCGCACCTCCCGCGCCGCCGCCGGATCAAGGCCGGAGGTCGGCTCGTCGAGGAAGATCACCTCGGGCTCGTGGAGAACGGCGCGGATCAGCGCCAGCCGCTGCTTCATGCCCTTGGACCAGGTGCCGAACGGCTGGTCCCGCGCCTCCCACAGCTCGAGCCGCCGCAGCCAATGCTCGATCCGGCTGCGGAGCGGCGCGGGTCCGATGCCGTAGAGCCGCCCGAACAGCTCCAGGTTCTCCCGTCCGCCGGTCTTGTCGTAGAACCCGGGCGACTCGGTGAGCAGCCCCGCGCGGGCGCGGAGAGCGGCGCCGGAGCGATCGGTTGCCGGCAGGGAGACGCCCGCGACCTCCCCGCCCCCCGAGGAGGGCGGCAGGAGCCCGAGGAGCATCCGGACGGTGGTGGTCTTGCCCGCGCCGTTGGGACCGAGCAGCGCGCAGAGCGCGCCGGCCGGCACCTGGAACGAGAGCGCTTCGACGGCGAGCCGCCCGTCGAAGCTGCGCGAGAGATCCTTCGCGGCGATCACATCCCGTCGCCCGGGATCGGTGCGAGCTTCTTCGCCGCGAGGGCGCGGTTGAACGCGGCCAGATCTCCGTCGATGATCCTGGCGAGCTCCCCGAGCCGCTGGTCGAGCTCCGCCGAGAGTTCCTTGAACACGACCAACGAAGCATCGGTGGGATTGGCTTCCCCGCTCTCGACGCTGCGGCGGAGGGCCGCGATCCGGTTGGTCAGCTTGATCGGAAAGTTCAGGAGATCCTGCCCCGAGCGCGTGCGCGTCTGGTAGAGCTCCTCCTCGACGGCGCTGAGCTTCTGCTTGAGGGCGCCGCCCTGGGAGGCAAGCGCCGGGTTCTGCGCCACCCGGTCATCCACCGCGCTCCGGAGGCGCCGAATCCGCGCTACCGCCCCGTTGCCGGCGTTCTCCTTCTCCTGGATCTGCCGCGCCAGGGCGAATTGTGCCTGCAGGTCGGCATCGGTGACCCGCTTGAGACGGGGATCTCTCCGTACCTCAAACCGCTGCGTCAGGGTCTTGCCGCCGGTCGTGAGACGTACCTGATACGGTCCCGGCGGGACCGTGGGCCCCGCTCCCGAGAATGCTCCCCAGAAGATCTGGCAGTCGAAGGTGACGGAGCCGGGATAACGGAGATTCCACCAGAAGTTGTTGAGCCCGGCATCCCGCGGCGGCATGCGCTCGCGAAACGGGCGTACATCGCATCCCAGCTGCTTCAATCGAAGAGAGTCGGCCCGGACCTTCGCGGTGTCCGGCGGCGCGCCCAGGTAGCTCCGGATGATCTTGCCCTGGCCGTCGAGGATCTCGATGGTCAGGGTGTCGGCGGCCTTCTTGAGGAGGTAGTCGAACCGGGCCCCGGACAGGGGCCGGACCGCGGGGGCCACCGAAAAGAGATGGACATCCAGGGCGGCCACCTCGGGGTTAAGCCCCCGAATCGCGGCGAGGCCTTCCAGCAGCCACATCGAGCGCCCATGGGTGGCGATGACCAGATCGTTTTCCTCGACCACGAGGTCCGGCACCTGCACGTCGGGGAGGTTGAGCGAGAGCGACTGCCAGTGATCGCCGTCGTCCCAGGAGGCATACACGCCGTGTTCGGCACCGGCATAGAGGAGTCCCTTCCGCTTGGGATCCTCCCGCACCGCGTGCACGTAATCGTCGGCGCGGATCCCGGCGACCACCTTCTGCCAGCTCTTCCCGCAATCGTGGGTACGGAACAGGTAGGGCGCCCGGTCGTCGAGCTGATACCGCTTGGCGGCGAGGTACGCGGTGCAGACCTCGAAGCGCCCCGCCTCGATCAACGAGATCCGGCTGAATTCCGGAAGCTCCTTCGGGGTGATGGCCGTCCAGGTCTTCCCGCCGTCACGGGTGATGTTGGCGAGCCCGTCGTCGGAGCCGGTCCAGGCGGTGTTGAGCTCCTGGTAGGAGGGTGCCACCGTGAAGATGGTGGCATAGACCTCCGGGCCGTTCATGTCGTGGGTGATCGGCCCCCCGCTCACGCCGAGAGTCTTTGGATCGGCCCGGGTCAGGTCGGGGCTGATCCGCTCCCAGGTCTGGCCGTCACTGGTGCTCTTCCAGAGGTGCTGGGAGGAGGTGAACAGCAGGTTCGGATCGACCGGGGAAAAGACGATCGGGTAGGTCCACTGCCAGCGCTCGGGAAGCGCGCTCGAAGGCTCGCCGGAAAAGAAGCGCGGGTAGACCTGGACGTCGCGGCCTTCCCCGTTGCTTCGGTCGTACCGGGTGAGCAGGGCGCCCTGGCTCCCCGCGAAGAAGACGTTGGGATCGCGGGGATCGGGGGCGATGTATCCGCTCTCGCCGCCCCCCACATCGTAGAAGAAATCTCCGGGGGAGTCGAACAGGCCGGTCAGGTTGTCCCAACCCGAGCTGGTGACGCAGAACGTGCTGTTGTCCTGCTGAGCGCCGCAGACGTGGTAGGGAACGTCTTTCGTGGTCGCCACGTGATACGCCTGCGCGGTGGGATAGTTGAGCGAGGACCAGGAGCGCCCGCCGTTGGTGGTGACCGTCCCGCCGCCATCGTTGGAGTTGATCATGCGCTGCGGGTCGGCGGGGTCGATCCAGAGATCGTGGTTGTCGCCGTGCGGAGCGGGGACGTCGTTGAAGGTGATCCCGCCGTCGTCGGACCGGTACATGTTGGTGTTGAGCACGTACACCCGGTCCTTGTCCTTCGGATCGGCATAGATGCGCGAGTAGTAGAAGGCCCGCTGCCGGATCTTCCGGTCGGCGTTGGTGCGCGTCCAGGTGGCGCCGCCGTCGTCGGAGCGGAAGATCCCGCCGTCGTCGTTTTCCACCACCGCCCAGACCCGCCCCGGCGCCGCGGGTGAGGCCGCTACGCCGATCTTCCCGATGACGCCCTTGGGCATTCCCGGGTTGCGGGTCAGCTCGGTCCAGGTGTCTCCTCCGTCGATGGACTTGAACAGGCCGCTCCCCGCTCCGCCGCTCGACATCGTCCAGGGCGTGCGGTAGGCCTGCCAAAGCGCCGCGTACAGGATGTTGCCATTGTTCCGGTCGATGGTGAGGTCCACCGCTGCGGTCGAATCGTTTCGGAACAGCAGCCGCTCCCAGGACTTGCCGCCGTCCTTCGACCGATAGACGCCCCGTTCCGCGCTGGGGGCGTATGGCTTCCCGAACGCCGCGACATAGACCAGATCAGGATTGACCCGGTCCACCCGGATCCGCGCGATGGCCTGAACCTTTTGGAGGCCGGTGGGCTTCCAGCTCTTGCCTGCGTCGGTGCTCTTGTAGAGCCCGTCGCCCTGCATGATGTTGCCGCGGAATTCGGTCTCTCCCATCCCCAGGTACACCACGTCGGGGTTCGACTCGCTCACCGCTACCGCGCCCACCGAGGAGCTCTTGAGCTGACCGTCGGTGACCGGGCGCCACGAGACGCCTCCGTCGGTGGTCTTCCAGAGTCCGCCACCCACGGCGCCGAAGTAATACTCGTTCGGCCGACTCGGAATTCCGCTGGCGGTGATCGAACGGCCGCCGCGATTGGGACCGATGTTCCGCCAGGTGAGCCCCTTGAACAGCGAGGCGTCGTAGCTCTGGGCGGCGAGGAGGGTGGTGGAACAAAGACTGAGCGCCAGCATCGGCGCGAGACGGCGAAACCGCATCGAATCCTCGAAGTAGGGGGCAGCCTGTCCCAACCTACTGGTGAGTCCACGCCCCCGTCCAGACTTGCGGCGGCGCCCGCCGGCCGCGAATCTTGGCCGCATGTTCATCGGCCATTTTGCGGTCGGCTTCGCGTCCAAGCGGTGGGCGCCCCGTACCTCGCTGGGCCTTCTCCTCGCGGCGCCGCTCCTCCTGGACCTCCTCTGGCCGATCTTCTCGCTGCTCGGCCTGGAGCACTTCCGGATCGTTCCCTCGAGCAACCCCTTCACCCGCCTGGCGTTCGATTCCTACCCCTGGTCGCACAGTCTGCTGATGGCGCTGGTCTGGGGAGCGGTGCTCGCAGCGCTCTATCGCCGGGGCGGTGGAGAGGCCCGCGTCGCCGGGATCCTGGCTCTGGGCGTGGTAAGTCACTGGGTGCTGGACTGGGTAACCCACCTGGGAGACATGCCGCTCTGGCCCGACGGGCCGAGGGTCGGCCTGGCCCTCTGGAATTCCGTCCCGGCGACCGTAGCGGTGGAATCGGCAATGCTGTTGACGGGAGCGTGGCTCTACTTCGGGGCGACTCATGCCAAGGACCGGATCGGTGCGGTCGGGGCGTGGGCGTTCCTCCTCCTCATGGCCGCGCTCTACGCCCAGAGCATCGTCGGACCCCCGCCTCCCACCGGTGCCGAACGACTGCTTTCCCTCGTGGCCCTGGTGGCCGTGCTTCTGGTGCCACTGGCGGCGTGGGTCGACCGGCACCGGGCGCCCACCGCAACCGGATCAACGGGGTAACCGGACCGGCTATTTTCCGGCCCCATGAGTCCGGCCCCCTGGCACCCGAAACGCCTCCTGGTTTCCCATGCGCTCCATGAGGGGCTGGGAGACTACCTCCTGGCCCGCCGACCGGATCTCGAGGTCAGCGCCCGCGGGCTGACCGAGATCACCGCGGCGGACGTGGAGTGGGCCGAGGTGCTCGTGGGCTTCAGGGTCCCGCAGGAGGGGCACTGGCAGAAGCTCCGCTGGATCCACTGTATCGGGGCCGGGGTAGATGCGTTCGCCTTCCGGACCGGGCTTTCCGCCGACACCCTCCTTACCCGCACCTCGGAAGACTTTGGCCTCCAGATCGGGGAGTATTGTCTGACCCGGGCGCTCGCCGTGACCCAGCGGCTCCGGCACCTCGAAGCCGAGCAGCGGGCCCGAAGCTGGAATCCGAAGCACCCGGAACAGATCCGCGGCACCCGGATGTTGATCATGGGAACCGGGACGGTGGGCCGGGGGATCGCGCGAGCATTCCTGGGCGCGGGCTGCGTGGTCGAAGGACTCTCCCGCAGCGTAGCGGCACGGGAGCCGTTCGCCCGAGTGCATCGGGTTACGGCCTTTGCCGAAGCGGTGCGGGGCGCGCGATGGCTGATCCTGGCCTGCCCGCTCACCGAAGAAACCTTTCACTTCCTCGATCGCGCCAGGCTGGCCGAGTGCGACGGCGCCTACCTCGTCAATGTGGGCCGAGGTCCCCTGGTCGAGGAGGCGGAGCTGCCGGCAGCGCTCGACCGGGGCAGTCTTTCGGGCGCCGCGCTCGACGTATTTGAGAAGGAGCCGCTGCCGGAAGATTCTCCCCTCTGGGCCCATCCCGCCGTGACCCTCTCTCCCCACATCTCCGGCCTGACCACGATTCCCGGGGCGGCGGCTGGATTCCTGAGCTGCCTGTCGGACGTGGAGGCGGGGCGCCGTCCCTCCCTCGCGGTGGATTCCTCCCGCGGCTACTAGCGGAAACGCCGGAGCCCCGCCGAGCCAATGGCTCGGCGGGGCTCCAGGACCCGGCGACC